>NZ_JBHFQF010000020.1:0-24532 GCF_041949955.1 Geomicrobium sp. JSM 1781026
ATGATGTGATAAAATGCATGGATACGCAGCTCCTTGTCTATGACTTGTTTCGGCAAATTCAAGTATAGAGGACAAAGGAGCCTGCGTATTTTATTTTGCCTCAGTTGTTTTTCCACCCCAACATTTAATGTAGAGCCAAAAAAATAAACCGGAAGACAATGTCTTCCGGTTTATCTTAGGCTTCTGGTGCGCCTGAAATCAGGGTCATCACACCGAAGAATCCAAATACGAGGATGCTAGCAAAAGAAAAACCTACACCCATAAAGTTCCGACGTTTCAACTCTCTAAAAAAAGCAATTACAGATAAAATTGCTACAGCCAAAGTAATCGCAGCCATTGCCATAATTGTTCTCTCCTTATTAGGAATTTTATTTGAGTTTCTTAAAACTGCACGCATTTGCGTCGTTGTGACCTTCTTTTCAAACCGATTCATCCTGTGTACAATGGACGAGAAAGAATGGAAAGGAGTTATTACTTCATGAAATGGTCACAAGTCCCTTTAGGACCGATTCAAACGAATGCTTATGTGCTTCAAAGTAACAACCAAGAAGCGATTATATTTGATCCCGGCGGTGATGGGGAAGCGTTTGAAAAAGCCATTCGCGACGCCTCTTTAAAGCCTCTAGCCATCTTGTTAACTCATGCCCACTTTGATCACATCGGAGCGGTTGACCACATCCGTGATGCGTTCTCTGTTCCGGTGTATGTGCACCAAAACGAAGCAGAATGGCTAATGGATGACGAGCTCAATCGTTCTCGCAATTTCTTAGGCGGCAATGGATTCACCGTTAAACCCGCAGATCAAATCATTAAAGAAGAGGGTCAACTTACCATCGGTGACTTCTCGTTTCAAATACTTGAAACGCCGGGCCACTCTCCAGGAAGTGTTTCGTATTATCATTCTTCATCCGAAACCGTATTCTCTGGCGATGTCTTGTTTCAAAGTGGAATCGGCCGCACCGATTTACCTGGTGGCGATGAGGGAACCCTCATGACGACCATTCACCAAAAGTTAATCACTCTTCCAGAGTCTACACATGTGGCACCTGGACACGGACCTGCGACGACCATTGGAGCAGAAATGGATCAAAACCCATTCCTCAACGGATTGTAAGACAGGTGAAAAAGGCGGAACTCCACCGCCTTTTTATGTATACCTTAGTGACCGAATGCAGGCTCCATAATGAAAATTGTATACACTGAAAACACAACCATAAATAAAGTAAGGTACGCGCCGAAAATGTATACATAATTACGCTCTGACAAGTTCATAAACCCTAGACCTACAAAAGCTGCCGTTTGCGCAAAGAATATAAGTGCCATTTCATACATGTGTCCAACAAAGAACAAGACAGCAAAAATACCAGTCCAGAATCCCATGACTCTAAACATGCGGCCCATTTCATTGTTCATTTTGTTCCCTCCTTAGCTGCAGAACTCAAAAGATTGTCCTTCTCGATACTCCCATTATATATGAAATGAATTCTGCTTGTAAATCACTTTCCCCTTTTTCCTGCTAAGATCAAACGTGCACCTGGTTTTTTCTTTGCACGACGGTAGCTAATCTTCATTGCTGTCGGGATTAGCCCAAACATTGTAAACATTCTTAGCTTTCGTTTCTTCCTTGCCTGTCTGCGTTCTCGGTATGTGGTTTCCGAAGAAAAGAAGTTTTCCATACCCCGTAAAAAAGTTTCAACCAAATATTTTAAATAAGGATTCGGGTTCATCGTGATCATCTCCTCTTCTATATCGTTGCCAAAAAACGATGATATTATGCTCATACACGACAAAGGACAGCGACGTTAATCGCTATCCTTCTTCCCTTCTATACGCTCTGAAATTGTCGGCTCATCTTCATCTTCTGGAGGGAATTCGGTCTTCACATGAAACCGATGTTGAAGAATAATGTCCTTGCCCGTCTCAGCGAAGAAATTGACCGCTTGATAACCTTCACCGTAAGTTCCTGTCATCGTGTACCGGAATCTTCCTCCAGTAACTTCCCACTCATCAGCGGTCGTTGTTTGTCCGTTTTCATAAAGTTGCCACCATCTCTTCTCACCTGCTTTTAATATTAACGTTGCTTGATGAGACGATTGATACGCTGCAAACATCTTCACTTCAGTGACAAGTAGCAACGCTTGTGCACCTACAAAAGACGAGCACAAGAACCCAATAATAAGAACAAGTGGCATCATTGCACCCTTTTGACCGATATGAATTCTCCTTCCAAGGCGTTTGATCTTTCCAGCACTTGTTCGTGCTCTCGGTTGTGATTTGTAATCGTCACCCGAACGCCTCCATCGTTAGAAGTTTCCACGAAAAACCGATCGATGTTCGTTAGCAAAATCGTGTGACCTCTTCCATCGACTTGCTGGACGAGGTTACCGTTTCGCATCCGGATCATCCGCTCTGTTCCATCGGTATCCACCATCGTGAGTAAGTGGCGGTTGTGAACGATGTACTCTTTCGTATGCATCGCCTCTCTTTGCAACTGCTGAAACCATACAAACATCTCATGCTGGTGGTGCAACCGCTCCATACCGAGCGGTTGCACAGCCTTCATGGCTAGCGGAATTACAGCAAGTACAGAGAATAAAATCATCATCGCCACCATCGTTTCAAGCAACGTAAACCCTCGATCGTTTAAGGCTTTTGCATGCATACCTCCCTCTCCTTCCCAGATGAATCATTCCACGTTACACACCCATTTGAGGCGCTTCCTTTACGCACATATTGCACGCCATTTTTTTCTACAATGTCCTTTTGCTCTTCATAAAGAAGAAGGTGGAGAGCATCATAAGAACGGGATACAGCTTCTCGTTCTTCGTGTAATTGCGTAGCAACCGGAATCGTTCCAGCTGTGATAATGACCAACACTAAAAGGGCGGACACAACTTCAATGAGTGTAAATCCTTTATCTTCGAACATAATAAAACCTCCCCGAACCAATTAAAAAGGTAAATTGAAATCGCGCATGATCTGCATACACTTCAAAGCTCCCCGAATAGCTCAAGTTGCCATTGCGATTGAAGATAATTTGGTCCGGACGGATGGTCGAGCCGCTAAATACAACGTACTCCGGCACTTCAACCTGCTTTACAATTTCGTTAGCTACCAATATGCGATACCGGTGGTTATCAGGCTGAATGTACAATCTCGCTGAGCGGTTACGCGTCAACGCCAATTGCTGTGTATAATGTAGGTCTTCCACTAAGCGGTCAACAAATGTCGTAATTTCTTGTTGTTTCGTCACAGATTGAAAATGCAAAAGCGGCAACAGCAGAAAGATCGAAACAATGAGTAGTACTAATGACATCTCCATCAATGAGAACCCTTGATCCCGCTTAATTCGAACCGATCTCCAAATCTTTTAATGAGATCGTATCGCCATTCGGACACGTAATGCGATCGACTAACCCTTCCGATTGCAAGTCTTTTAAGTCTGTGAGTGGTTTCCCGAATTGAACTTCATAACTCCCTGCTTGCGCTCTTAACAAATCAATCGTTGCTTCACAACTTTTGGACTGCGCGACCTCACTGTTTTTCACCATATTTGGAATGGCGATGAGTAGTAACACTGAAATAATGAGCAAGACGATCATCATTTCTATCAATGTAAATCCTCCCTGTTTTTTCCAAAATTGTTTCATGACCGCACTTCCTCCTTCTTTTTATATAAAATTGTGACAATTTTTTCGGTATCATCATGCTGCTGATATTCTAGTTTCTCAATGTATTTCTGAAGACGTTCAAGTTCGTATTGAACGTGCAACAGTCGTTTTTCTAATCGTTCAATCTGTTCATTCTTTTCCAAGGGATCATCTCCTTTTATCCGTCGATGGACGTGATGAGTTGAAAAATCGGAATGAAAATGGACATGAATAACAACAACATTGCCATCCCAATGACGAGAAACATAATCGGTTGAATTGAAAATACGAGCTGTTTTGTCCGTTCATTCATTTCTTCAAATAGCATTTCACTATAATGGACGAGGTCATCCGCTAACTGACCCGCATCTTGGCCGTGACGAACGATGGCAGGGAACTCTTTCGTATATATGCCCCCGTCTAAAAACGCTTCATCAAGTGAAGTTCCACTATCAAGCAACTGTTCAAGGCGTTTGCCTTCCTCTGAGAACAGTGAGCGTTTTTCGTGAGAAATGAACACACGTAACACGTCATGAGCGACAAGTCCACCTCGTAAAAGGTGGCCAAACTGTAAGCTAATTGAATAAGTGACGTAAATGCGAAGCAACGTACTTACAAACGGAACACGGGAAAAATAGTGCAATTTCTCAATGGCGGTTTTGGATTTGAACCAAAGCTGATACGCAACAAATCCAAGCAAAAAGATAAACACGAACATCAATAAAATGTATGGGATGGACTGAAATAGCGCGAAGGTAAACGTCGTAATGAGGGGATAATCAATATTCATTGTGCTGAACAAGCTTTCAAATTGAGGAAAGACGAAAAACGTCATAACGAAAAACAACAGCATAATGACCCATAATAGAAGGATGGGATAACGCAGCACCGAACGAATTTTTGTTTTTACTTGTTCTCGTTCATGCAACATTCTTCCTGCAAAATAAAATCCGTTTGCAATCATGCCGTATCGTTCTGAGAAATGCAAATAAGCTTCAATATCACTTGGAACTTGTAATGCCTTAATGGCTTCTTGCCACGGCTTTCCTTCTTCCAAGCTCAATAGCCATTCATCGGTTCGAGCTTTGGCGATGTCGCCTCCATTATAACTTAGCAGTTTTGCTCCGTGGTTCAGCGTATACCCACGACGCAGCAAACGACCCAGGTTCAAGAAGAATTTCGCTTTTTTGGCTTGGGGCCACTTTCGTTTCATCTGTTCACCCTCCCTACTGAGCAAGGGTTTGATGACGCCGTTAACGCTTCACCTGCAAAGTGATGTAATTCCTCTCTTAATTCGTCACCAGTTAAGAACTGATAATCAGCTTTTCGTTGATGCACAAACACATCTCTTTTCGTATCCGTATAAACGAGACGTTGAGCAATGACCGCTACGAGGCTTTCCGCTAGATAATTAGGTGGCACACCAAACTCCAGCAATCGAACGAGAGCACCACTTGTATGCCTAGTATGAAGTGAGGTGAGCACAAGATGACCCGTCATTGCGGCACGCACCGCAATTTGTGCAGTTTTTTCATCTCGGATTTCTCCGACCATCAAAACATCTGGGTCATGACGCAGTGCCGCTTTAAGTGCTTCGCTATAATCCAACCCTGCTTGCTCGTTTACTTGAAGTTGAGTATACGTATCATGAGGCTTCTCAATTGGGTCTTCCACTGAAATGATATGGCGGGAGTCAATCGCAACGAGGTGTTGGAGCATTGCATAAAGCGAAGTCGTCTTACCTGAACCCGTCGGTCCAGTAAAAATAACGAGGCCATCTGGCAACCGACAAAGGTTTTGAAGCTGTTGGACTGGTTCGGTAGTTGTTGGAAGTTGAGATAGGTGAATGTCTGTGCTGAGGGGGAGAAGTCTAGCAGCCATCCGTTCTCCATTGCGGAGCGGGACCGTTGATAAACGTATAGACAAGCTGCCATCGCTAAGGTGAAAGGTAATCGCCCCGTTTTGGGGAAGCCTGCGCTCGCCAATATCCATTCCAGAATGGAACTTCAAGTGGGCGACAATTCGTTCTGCTGTCTGTTTCTTCATTCGTTGATGCTCTCGCATCATCCCTTCAATTCGAAACGACACAATCGTCTCTTTTTCGAGTGGATGAAAATGAACATCGGTGGCATAAGCTTGTTTTGCCTTTTCAAACAAACTTACGCATTGCTCTGTCGTGGACACATTCAATGGTTCACCACCTTCAATTATACTATACGACTCTCTCAACTACGAAGATTCGACACGTTTTGTTCTTTTCCTTCTTAAAAGTTGAAAAAATTTTTAAATCATTCATGTGCAACATGAACAAGTGTAAACATGTAGCTGTTCAAGTGAGGCGATGAATCCTTCTAGTAGATTTTAATCTATATAAGTTGAACGAAAGAAATTCATTGAATCGAATGACCGAGATGGGTCTTTGCGGGTGAGTGTTTGCATATTGCGTGTTGAAATTTATCTCGTTGCTGATCGTTGTTCGTCACTGCAAGAGTTGAGGGCAACACGAAAAACGTTTGCCGAACGGTAAAATGTCGTGACCGAGGCTCACCACCTGGCACAAGCATGTGATAGCCGGTCATGTATGTGACAATCCAGCCCTCAAACCGGACACTTTCGGCACGCAACTGTTACAAAACGCATTATTTGTGACAGTTGACACCGTTTATGTGCGCATTCACGTTTAAAATCCCAATTTTTCTTTCTCAAGTGTCACATTAATGAATATATGGGGCATTTGGACTTCTTTCCACATACCGTAGCCAGGAGGCAGAAACATGAACCGATGTCGCCCTTGTGCTACGGTGTATCAAGAAAACACGGTGGGCGTACTTTGACCACCGATGTTGCACTTGTGCTCTGGAGTACAAGCATCCGCCTGCAGTGGAAAGCAACAACAAACTGCCCAATTAGGAAAATGTTACGTTCATTATGTATAGCTTCTTGCGATTGGTACGAGAAACCTCAAGGCTTTTGCCCACTTACAAATAAACCGAGTATTCCACGGTCATCATATAGGACAGCGGTATTCACCTTCTCAACAACTCTTTAATGTGGCAGTTCAGATTCATAATGATGACTTTTACTCTACCCATCGTCATAAAAAGCCGTTTTTGAGACAATTAGAGCAACGATATAAAATCCTCGTCCTGTAGACAGATGAGAAAGCGAACACGTTGTTGCACAAAAATCAAACCATTGCTTTTTGTATATACGATCATTACACTTTTAAAAAAAGACTTAGGAGTGTTTCTATATGTCCAATGCCCCCTTTCACGCTCCACCAACCGTGTTCCCAAACCATCTTACACTAATGGTTCAGGACATGGAAAAACAGAAACAGTTTTACACGAAACAGTTAGGATTGACGGTAATACAGGAATCTCAAACTGAGCTTTATCTCGGTGCCAATGGAGAGGACGCTTTACTGACGTTAAAAACAACAGCTGGTGTAGCGGATAAAAGTCCGAGACAGCTCGGACTATTTCATGTCGCTTTTTTGCTACCAAACCGTGAACTGCTCGGTCAACTTGTGTATCATTTGCTTGAAAATAACTACCCAGTGCAAGGTGCATCTGATCACCTTGTAAGTGAAGCTTTTTACCTCGCTGATCCGGAAGGCAATGGCATTGAATTATACGCCGATCGACCAGCGGCGTCATGGTCCTATCATTCAGGACAAGTCGTTATGGCGACGGAGAGGCTCGATGTCGACGGACTACTGGCAGTAAGAGAGCAAGCACCATTTTCTGTGCTGCCTACTCATACTCGTATCGGACATTTGCACTTTCACGTGCATAACCTTGATGACATTCGCCATTTTTATGAAAATGGGCTTGGCTTTGCTGTCATGACTACGTACGGTGATCAGGCGTTGTTTATGGCGCAGGCAAACTATCATCATCACCTTGCCTTTAACCTTTGGGCTGGAACGAATGCTCCACGTCGAAGTGAGCGCCAAATTGGAATGATAAGCTATTCCCTGATGTACCCAGATGAGCACACCCGCACACAAGCGGTAGAACGACTTCGCGCTTTGGGTTATTCGCTCCAAGATTCACCTACATTCGTCGTCATAGACCCCGCAGGTGCACACGTTGAGCTGAGCGTAGCAGACGCGAGATCGTCACGATGATGAAGAAACGGAAGCTTGTACGCTAAAGTACAAGCTTCCGTTCAAATTGCAGATGAAACTCCACCTGCTAAAACGATTAAAATGTCTCTTCAATTACCCAATAGAAGTGATCAAAGCCATCCATTCCTGGGAATGGCGGTTCTTCAAAGGTTGGATCGTCTCCTCCTTGGCCAGCATGAGTTTCCCACGTATGAAGGTAATAGACAGTCACTTCTTCTATTTCTTCACTCACCGAAATTTCCGCATGACCTTCAACTCCATAAACGTTGTACGTATCGAGTCGGTTTGGAAATGACAAAATCACACCGTCATCAACGATTTCGCCGTCTCGTGCATACACTTCATTGCCACTTTGAAACAACGTCACCGATGCCTCGTCAATTTGATCACCAGACATCTGCTCCCCATCGCTGTTAAAGAGCGTGATCCCTACATATTCTTCTCCTTCTAATTCACCTTCTGGTAACATTCCCCAGTCCCAATGCACGTCAACGGTTGTATCGCCAATTTCTGCATCAATTTCAACCACTTCTTGAAGTTCATCGTGGTCGATGCTGTCTGCTCCTGTGACATACATATAACCACCAATAAACAATGCAATCATTAATCCGCCGGGTATAATCCACATCCATTTGTTACTGCCTTTAAACATTATTTCGCTCCCCGTCATACAAATTCGTATAGTACTTTGCCGCTTCTTTTACATTGTCCTTCGCTACTACACCGCTAATCACCGCGAGTTGTTTAGCACCTGCTCGTATAATATCACTTGCATTTTGCTCGTTAATGCCACCAATTGCCACCGTAGGGATTCGTACTGACGATGCAATTTCTTGAAACCCAGAAACACCAATGGCTCGTTCGGCATCGATTTTTGTATTCGTTTGAAACACCGGGCCGACACCGATATAATTCGCACCGTTTCGCTCTGCCTCTTGCGCTTGTTCAATCGAATGTGTAGAAATCCCTATGATTTTTTGATGACCAAGTAATTTTCTCGCTTCAATTAACGGAAAGTCTCCTTGACCGAAGTGGACACCGTCAGCATCGACTGCAAGCGCTACATCTAAATGATCATTCATGAAAAACGGAACTCCAAATCGACTGGCAAGCCGCTTTAATGCTCTGCCTTTTTGTATAAGGTCGTACTTTGAGCTGCTTTTATCACGTAACTGCAATGCGCTCGCACCACCTAGGAGCACTTCTTCCATAACCTCTACCATTTCCCGATTAGGGTGTAATTCTTCTCCGGTAATCGCATAAAGTCCACGCTTCATGATCGTTTGTCCCTTTTTTGTTTTATCTTCTTGAGTCGATATTGCAAGTTTTGCCTACTCATTCCAATCGCCTCCGCTGTTTTTGTGATATTGCCTCTGTATGCCTGTAAGGCTTCTTGAAGAAATTGCGATTCACACCGTTTCATATATTCATCAAATAATTCGGCCGGCTCCCTTATCGCATGCTGCCGAAACCGTTGCGCAAAATAATTTGGCATATGGTCAATTGTAAGCACTTTTTCATCTTCATCTATAACATTCATTGCCCCTTCAATGAGATGCTCTAACTCTCGGACATTTCCAGGAAAATCGTGCTCGAGTAAAATCGTCAACAGCTTTGGATCAACGGACTGGACATGCATTTTAAATCGTTGATTAAACTTATGAACAAACGCGTGAACGAGCAAGTCGATATCCCCTGACCGCTCTCGAAGAGGTGGCACACGTATCGCAACTACGTTCAATCGATAGTACAAATCTTTTCGCATCACACCATTTTCTATCGCTTCATCAGGCTCTTCATTCATAGATGCAATGATGCGCACATCCACAACGACGTCACGAGTTCCCCCAACCCTTCTCACCGTTTTATCTTGTAGTACACGCAGTAGTTTCGCTTGCAAAGCAAGTGGGAGTGAGTTTATTTCATCCAATAGCAACGTTCCTCCATGTGCTTGCTCAAAAAGTCCAGGTTTATCTTTTGCCCCTGTAAAGGCTCCGTTTGCCGTACCGAACAGTATACTTTCTAACAGTTGTTCAGGAATGGCTGCACAATTTTGGGTAATGTACGGCTTGTCTGAGCGATTGCTTCCGGAGTGAATGCTTTCAGCAAAAAGCTCTTTGCCTGTGCCCGTTTCTCCATACAATAAGACAGAGGATGAAGTTCTTGTCGCTCGCTTTGTCTCATCAATGACAGTGATCATCGCCTTAGAATCCCCAATTAAATGATCAAACGTATACGTGCCATTGTGCTTGTTCGTATTATGACGTATGAACTCTTCAAGGCGGGTCACGTCTCGCGCAATTTCTACCGCCCCTTGCACACGATCATTTTCTATGAGTAAAGCAGTTTGATTGATGGTTGTTATCTCTCGTCCGTAACGATTCACATACGATTGCTTTATGCGAGAACTCCCCTGCTGTTCTTGAATGGCTTGAAGTAACGTGCTATTATCTGGATCAGCAAATGTAAACACATCTTGAATCGGCTTATGTACAACTTCTTCTTTTTGATGGCCTTCAATCTCAGCCATTTTTTTATTATAATAATGCGTCACGCCATCTCGATCAACGATGTGCACACCTGTCTCTAAAAGGTCAATAAATTGTCCGAGCATATGTGCTGATAGTTTCACGCGCTCCACCCCTCATCCGAGTATTATTATAGCAAACGAGCTAGCCGATGACACGTCATACATACAATGGCACGAAAATTGCATTATTAAGGTTGAAAGGAGTTTTTCATTATGTCAACGTCAAAACAACTCATTGATCAGCATGATCGTTACGGAGCACCGAACTACCTTCCTTTACCTGTCGTTATTTCTGAAGGGAGCGGCTCTTGGGTAACTGACTCAGAGGGGAATCAATACCTTGATATGCTGAGCGCCTACTCTGCTGTAAACCAAGGACACCGTCATCCACACATTATTAACGCATTAAAAGCGCAGGCGGACCGCCTTACGTTGTCGTCTAGAGCTTTCCATAACGACCAGATTGGTCCATTTTATGAGAAGCTGTCGACACTCACAGGCAAAGAAAAAATTCTTCCGATGAACACGGGCGCTGAAGCGGTCGAAACTGCGCTTAAAGCAGCTAGGCGATGGGGATATCGTGTGAAAGGCATTCCAACAAATCAAGCAGAAATTATTGTGTGTACCGACAACTTTCATGGTCGCACAATGGCAGCGGTATCTTTATCTTCAAACGAAGAATATCAAGCTGACTTTGGGCCATTGCTTCCTGGCATTACGGTCATCCCTTACGGTGATGCTGAAGCTTTAGAAGCGGCAATTTCGAAGAACACGGCAGCATTTATTTTTGAACCAATTCAAGGGGAAGCCGGCATTCTCCTTCCACCAGACGGTTACTTAAAAGCCGTACGAGAAGTGTGTGACAAGCATGACGTTTTAATGATTGCTGACGAAATACAATGTGGGCTCGGTCGTTCAGGAAAGATGTTCGCTTGTGACCACGAAAACATCTCTCCTGATATGTTTATTCTCGGCAAAGCATTAGGTGGAGGCGTCATGCCAATCTCAGCAGTATGTGCTGATGCTGACATATTAGGCTTATTTGAACCCGGATCACACGGATCTACTTTTGGAGGCAACCCACTTGCCTGTGCGGTTTCCTTAGCTGCTCTTGAGGTCATTGAAGATGAACAATTGCCAGCACGTGCAGATTCGCTTGGCACTGCTTTCATTAATAAGTGCAAAGAAATTAAGCACCCAGCGATAAAAGAAGTGCGTGGTCGCGGACTGTTTATCGGTATAGAACTTCACGAACCCGCGCGTCCTTATTGTGAGGCGCTAATGGCAGAAGGCATGCTCTGCAAGGAAACTCATGAAAATGTATTACGGTTAGCGCCCCCGCTCACAATCTCTGAAGAAGATCTCGCATTTGCACTGTCAAAGCTACAGAAAGTTTTTTCATCGTAAAAAAGAGATCTGGCCGACAAATTACGGCCAGATCTCTTTTGTTTACTCCATAAATCGCTTGCCTGCAATACCTGGATTCGTCATTTCTTGTGCATCTAATATTTCATCTAGCTCTTCTTCTGTTAGAATTCCACGCTCTAAACAAATCTCTTTTACAGACCGACCGGTAGAAAGCGCTTCTTTTGCAACTCTTGAAGCGACTTCATATCCGACGTGTGGATTAATTGCCGTCACGATGCCTACGCTTTTATGAACTTGAGCTTCGTTATGTTCCACATTTGCCGTCATTCCCTCTAAAGCATACTTACGCAAAACGGTAAGTCCATTTTCCAATACCGATAATGATTGCAACAGATTGAATACGAGTACAGGTTCCATAACGTTGAGTTCTAGTTGCCCTGCCTCGGAAGCAAGAGAAATGGTATGATCGTTTCCGATGACTTGGAAAGAAATCTGATTCATCACTTCACACATAACCGGGTTCACTTTCCCTGGCATAATAGAACTTCCTGGTTGTCTAGGTGGTAGATTAATTTCGTTTAAGCCTGTTTTTGGACCAGAACTCATTAACCGAAGGTCATTTGACATCTTTGATAGGTTAATCGCAAGTACTTTTAATGACCCGGACAATTCCGTGTAACTGTCTGTGTTTTGCGTTGCATCAACAAGGTGCTCGGCACTTACAAGTGGCATTCCCGTTAACTGTGCAAGATAAGTGGAAACGGTCTCAATGTACTCAGGTTGTGCATTTAAACCCGTTCCAACAGCGGTTGCTCCCATATTAATTTCATAAAGATGGTCCAGTGCTCGGTGCAATCGCTCACGATCTCGTTCAAGCATACGTCGGTATGCTCCCATTTCTTGACCGAGACGAATCGGCACGGCATCTTGAAGATGCGTCCTTCCCATTTTAATTACATCATCAAACGCTGACTCTTTTTTAGCCAACGTATCAATTACCGAATCTAGCGCATTCTGCAAGCCTTTAGAAAGTTTGAGTGCTGAAATATGAATGGCTGTTGGAAATGCATCATTTGTTGATTGCGCCATGTTTACGTGAGTGTTTGGACTCAAGCGCATATAGTCGCCTTTTTCGTAGCCTAAAATTTCAATCGCTCGGTTGGCGATCACTTCGTTTGCATTCATATTAAATGACGTTCCGGCTCCACCTTGTATGGCATCAACGACAAACTGATCATTATGTTCACCCTCAATGACTTCCTCAGCTGCTTTTATAATTGCACTTGCAAGTGTCTTATTAAGGTTTCCTACGTCACGATTTGCCATTGCCGCAGCTTTTTTTACATAACCAAAAGCCTGAACTAATGCGGGATGTGGCGGATATCCTGTAATTGGAAAGTTCTCAATCGCTCTGACCGTTTGAATGCCATAATAGGCATCTGCCGGGACGTGTTTCTCCCCTAAAAAATCTCGTTCAATTCGGTATTCATTTGTGTCCATGAGACAAGTGTCCCCTCCAGTTATTTTAACTTCTCTCCGAATAATGATCCCATTAATGCAACGGCCGCTTCTGCCGTTTTATTTTGCTCATCCAAAATTGGATTGACTTCGACAAATTCACATGATGTCACTCGCTCTGATTCCGCTAACATTTCCATCGCAAGATGACTCTCTCGATAAGTGAGCCCCCCTGTCACTGGAGTGCCTACGCCTGGTGCATCAATTGGATCGAGCCCGTCAAGGTCTAAGCTTAAATGAATTCCATCACAATGCTCGAGCGTCTGCAACGCTCTTGTCATCACTTCTGACATGCCTAATCGGTCGACTTCATGCATTGTAAAAACGGTAATCGCTGATGTTTTTAAAAATGCCTTCTCCGCTTCATCAAGTGCTCTCACTCCAATCAACACGATGTTTCTCTCCTTCACGTGTTGACCATCAAATAAAGAGGTCAATGACGAATGTCCATGACCGATCGCTGCAGCGAGTGGCATTCCATGAATATTCCCTGACGGAGAAGTCTTATCGGTATTAAGATCTCCGTGTGCATCATACCATATAACGCCGAGCTCGTCATAATGAGGGGTAATTCCTGCCAACGTTCCCATCGCGATACTATGGTCACCCCCAAACACGAGTGGGAAGTGGCCGTTGCCAACAATTTGGTGAAGGGATGTCTTGAGCGTTTCATTCGCTGCTTGTACGGCAGATAAATGTTTTAAGTTTTCTTGATTTTCTTTGATTGATCGTTCCACAACGATGTCTCCGTCATCATTCACCTCATATCCAAGTGCTTCTAGTCGCTCAATCGCTCCGGCATAACGAATGGCACTCGGCCCCATATCAACACCCCGTCGGTTTTGACCTAAGTCGAGCGGCGCACCAAGTACGGATATTGTTCTATTCATTATTCATTACTCCCTTATGTAAAATTCTTATTCTCACGGTTGATGACTAACCATGCACAACCGTAAATACCTGCGTCATTCCCAAGCTCTGCGATACCAAATGAAAGTGAACGGTCCGCTTGCTCTAATGAGAAACGCTCATAATGTTTCTTCAGCGGCTCCAGCAATTGGTCCCCCGCCGCAGAAATCCCGCCGCCAATAATTATCTTTTCTGGATTCAATAACGTAACCACATTTGATAATACGAGTCCCAAGTAGTACAAACTTTCGTCGATCACCGCTTGTGCCAATTCGTCACCCTCGTTCGCTGCGACAAACAGTTCCGACACTTCACTTTCTGCATGTAATTGGGTCGCTTGTCCACTTGATGCGAGTCGCTCTTTAAGGTTTAAAGAAAACCCTTTCATTCCAACATATTCTTCAAGGCAGCCTCGTCGACCGCAAGAACATAAACGACCTCCAGGGACAACGGTTACATGCCCAACTTCACCACCGGTTCCACTCGGCCCATTGACGACGTCTCCATTTAATAAAATCCCACCGCCAACACCTGTGCCTAGGGTGACACAAAATGCTGACCGGCTATTCCTTCCGGCCCCTTGCCAGTATTCACCCGCTGCAGCCATATTGGCATCGTTATTTATGTAGACCGGCAAATGAAGCGCTTCTGATAAGCTGTTTTGTAAAGGGTAATTTCGCCAGCCGATGTTCACTGCAAAATCAACCCGTCCTGCGTCTTCATTCACAAAACCAGGCACACCGACGCCTACACCAATCACTTGATCTTTAGAAATATTGGATTTTTGCAGCTGTTCACGTATGCTTTTTGCTACATCTTCACTAATATTAACGCCTTCATTGCTTGTATCGGTCGGAATGCTCCATTTGTCAATCATCGCGCCTTTATCGGTAAAGATCCCCATTTTTACCGAAGTGCCACCAACGTCTGCACCAATTGCATACTTTGTCATGAGTGTTCCCCTCTCTAATTACGGGCGGTCACCTTTTTCTTCTAATCGTTGCACCTCTCCTCTTAGTATACTTCGCCCTTGAACGTATTGCTTTGCTTCAATGAGCCCAAACTCATACAATGTTCGAAGCTCCTCCTCCATTAATAAGAGATCCTCTTTGGGATCTCTCGTGTAAATGACGGTATTGTAGTTCAGTAAATATTGTCGAATGTCATAAATCGTGTGAAAAGATTTCATTACACCTATTATAACAATTTTCCAGCTGTAGCGAAAACAAGAAATAAAAGTGGAACATAAGGAAGCCAATTTATTCTTGCCCACTGTACATACAAATGATTTTGAATGAAAAAGCCAGCGATTAATCCGACGCCAAACATGACGATGAGGAGAAGGAACGTAATTAGTGTTGAAAACCAAACATTAACAAGCGCTCCTGTAAGCACGAACAAACCGATCATACTCAACCACAATCGTATATCCTTCTTTCCAAAATAACCAAAATACGGGTGATACGTCATAATTGCTGCTGTAATAAAAACGACCGTACACGTTAACCACAAGCCGCTAAGCCAGGAATTAGGGATCCAAGATAAGTAGCCATTTGAAAGAGCAAGACCGATATACCCCGACCCTGCAAACAAGAGCGCAAATAACACCATCCATTTTTCAATATCAGCAATGCGCTGATGCACGAGCATCGCTCCAAATGAAGCAGCAACCATAAAAGCCGCTATCATAACAACCGCTCCTTTGCCACATCCACATGACTAGTCATATAAAGCTCACTGAAAAAGGGAAATAGAAAAACATATAACAATGTTTCGCTTATAATACATAGAAAATCTCAATTAGGCCGTGTCTATGATGGCATTTGCTTGAATGAGGAACCATTTTTAACTTGAATCCCCACATAAACGCTTCTATGATAGGATAATTTCCGATTGTAACGCTACTCCCCACATGGGTCGGACCCAATGGTTCGCGTTCACAAGTAGCGTAGAGCGTGGTTCGCTTTTTTTCAGTGACCTCAGTCATATAGTGTATGCCGGGTTCGTCCAGTGAATGATTCAAACACGAAAAAAGCTGGGCAACATCTCCTGTCGCCCAGCTTCTATTCATTGTCCGTTGCCTTCCATTTTTTCATAGAAATCTTCATAATGTTCATTACCAGGATCCATGTCTAGTGCTTCTTCTACGTATTGCCTACCTTGTTCTTCGTCCCCTAGTTGATAATACGTATATCCAAGATTGTACACCGCTTCGTGAAACGCTGGGTTTTCTTCAATCGCTTGTTCATAATACGCTTTTGCTTCTTCGTAATTTCCACGACCGATTTCACTATTGCCAATTACAAAGAACGCTTCCGGCGCTTCTGCCTGGTCAATGACTGCTTCCATCACCTCATAGGCTTCATCGTAGCGCTCTTCTTCCAATAACTCTTGGCTCATTTGCATCTCAACTAAAGGCAGGGGATTGCTCGCTCCGTCAGAGTGATAACCATACAAAAATACGCCTACCCCTAAACTTACGAGAGCAACGGCTCCAGCAACACTTCGCATGAGTGACGTCTTCACATTCGGAAGTTGCACGATTGAAGCCGCTAAAAACCCACCAACTAGTCCACCAATATGTGCACCATTATCGACCATCGGTACGACCGTTCCAAAGACGAGGTTAATCCCAAGAATAATGAGCAGGCTCTTGCCCATCGTTTTAAAGAATAATTCCTTATGCACAAGACCAAAGTAAAGAAGGGCCCCGAAACAACCAAAGATTGCACCAGATGCACCGGCAGACACTTGAGCTGTAAACGCGTAACTTGCTATTGAACCGATCAAACCTGCAAAGAGATACACGAAAATAAATCTAGTTGAACCGTAAATTCGCTCTACCGCAGTACCGAGATAAAACAACGCAAGAGCATTCATGATCAAATGGAAAATTCCGATGTGCAAAAACATCGAGGTAACGAGTCGCCACCATTCGCCTGCATCGATCGCCGGATTGTATTTTGCTCCTAAATCAATGAGTGCGAGCACATCTTGTGAACTACCTCGCGTTTCTAATAGCAAAAACACGAGGAGGATAGCGGCAAGAAGAATCATCGTAAAGCGTGGCTTTCCGTAAGTAAAAACACGCGTCACTTCTTCACGCTCACGCTCCATCTGTCTAAGCACACGCTTTCGTTTCACCGTCGTTCGATCTTCTTTTATTTTCGGTTCATGTTCTAGCATGTCTTCTCGGGTAGGAAACCCTTCTTCTGCTTTAAATCCTTTCAAAAAACGGTGAAGATCGTCACCGTGGTGCGCACCGATTGACGATGCAAATAGTTTCGTATGCATCGGTCTTTTTTTTGACGCATCCGTATATAAAATTTCTCCTGTTTTACTTTTCCAATCATCAACCGGCGCAATTGATGTGATGTATATGTTGTAATAGTGAACTTCTTTACGTTTAGAAGGCGTCTTTAACATTTGAAACTGACGCAACGTCTGCTTCATGAACTCGTCCAAACCCCGACTCCAAGACATGTCAATCTTGGACAAGCTTAACACAGACACTTCATCTTTCGTATTGCGTTCTAACCACAATTGCTTTCGATCACCACTCACATGGATGGCTTGAAACCCGTGTTTTGTCACAAGGTGGTCAGCGAGCTCCCAAAAGAGAACATCTTGGTCTCTAACTTCCATTGCATTCATCCTTTATCGGTTTCATTCTGCTCTCTTCTATAGTAAGCCACAACCATCCGTTCATGCGAATATTTCTGCTTCATCCTTTAAAAAAAGTTATTGTTGCATACGAAAAGGCGAATACCGTTTCATCATATACTTTCTGAACGCGGGAATCTCCATCATCAGTTTAATGAGCACTCTTCGTCTCGTTTCATTCATGAGCAGTCGATTCAGCAATCGGTGCCGATTGCAATACCCGACGCCCACCAGTACTAACAGCAATAAGAAAATCGTTTTCTTCATTTTACATACCTCCGCACATTTCTGCTTAGTGTGCGGCGTTGTTCACATCGCTATGCAAAAAACCAAACGACGATGGCTGCCGACAACGTACAAAGCGTATTTACGGAGTTATTTCCGAGAAAACGAACCCCCCGTACGAACGTTGTCTGCTTCCGGCAATGCACAAGACTTTCCGTTTTCTGTTGGCACACACGGCATTTTCGTTCTTCTTGGGCATACGCGCCAAAAACGGTGTCGATGATTGAGCCGACAAAGCCTGCTACTGTCATAATCACCAAGGTCCATGCATCTAAAGAAAATACATACCAGCCGACCAATGAGACGAAGAAGCTACCCAAAAGCGCTGCAAATGTACCGACAATCGACACCGCTCCTGACAGACCGTTTTCGCCAATCGATCGTTTGCGCAAATGATACGGCCTTCCTCCAAAACGTCGCCCCAGTTCTGTTGCCCACGTATCACTCGCAGCAGCAGCTAGTGAAGCGACAAACATGATGATGGAAAGCTCACCAAGCCAAGGGTAAAGCAACGCACTCCCTGCTGCTACTCCCCCGTTGGCAAGCACCTGCCAGGCAGTCCGTTGTTCTTTCTCTCGTGTGAACGTTCGTGCCGGCAATCGACCTAACACCGTGCTACTCACGAAAAATACACCTAGCACAATGAGCCCTTCCCAGGAGAAGAAGTAAGCAATAATAAAACCTACACCTGTAGCGGAGAGTGCGCCAAATAGAGACAATGCCCGCACTCGTAGTGCAGCAAGTGCAATAAATATAACTAAAATAAATTCCATTACAATCTCTTTTCTACAATCAGTTTTTGTACAGGAATATCATGACGCTCACGCGGCAATTTGTGTATGTATTGAAAATGATAAAGCATACTGATCGTTTTTACGTTGGTTCGGCTTAAAAAGGCGTCATAGTAACCCCCGCCATATCCTAAGCGGAACCCATCACAGTCAAATGCAATGCCTGGAACGATGACGACATCTAACCGTTCACTCTCGTCTTTTGATTCGTGAGGATCAGGCTCAAGAATGCCATATGTACTTCTCATTAGTTTTGTATGTTTTGTATATTGATGAAACGTTAACACTCTGTTTCGGTGAGCATAAGGAATCAACACATGTTTTCCTGCTTCCCAAAGCTTCTCAATTACAGGTTGGGTGGGTATTTCCTGAGCCGTACTTAGTGTAATTCCAACAGTCGATGCTTCTTTTATAAATGGGTCCATAAGCAATTGCTCGATTAACGGTTCTGCGCGCTTTTCCTTGTCGTTTTGAGACAGCTGACTTAACTGAGCGGTTATGTGTTTGCGTATGTCTTTTTTCTGTTGGTCCACTCGATACCGAACTCCTTTTCTCTACAAAAAGAAGCAGCAAAAATTTTGCTGCTTACTTTGTTTCACGGTGGAGCGTATGTTTTTTAAGTCTTGGGCTGTACTTGTTCATTTCAATACGCTCTGGATTTGTTCGTTTATTTTTTGTCGTTATATAGTTGCGGTCACCTGTTTCCGTGCATGCAAGTGTTACCTGTACGCGCATCCGTATCCCTCCTATCATCGCAATCATACCAACATATACTAACAGTTTTATAAAAATAAATCAAGATGAAGTTATGTTCGACTCGTTGTATAATGGTGATGAGGTGATCATCATGTTAGTACTTACAGGAGTGCTATTTCTATTAAGTGCTCTTTTTATGCTGTATTCTCTATACGCCCAAAAACAAGAAACGGGTGCGGGTAAACAAAGAGAAGAGGATGCACTACAATTAATGGGAGATGTGTACGAACTCCAATCTCAAGTAAAAAGACTTGAAGACGAGATTCTCACTACTCCTGAAGGAAATCAAAAGAAGACTTCGTCGTTGCAACAGCTAACCGTTACGGCTAATTTAAAATACGAACAAGGCTTCTCAATTGAACAAATCGCAACGTCGCTACAGTTGCATGAGGATGAAGTGATTCATTTGCTTCCTGACCATGTAAAGGAGCGATATGCATGACAAGTAAATCTGCCAGAGGCATCGCCATCGGGTTCTTATTTGCTGGCGTGATTGTGCTTGCAGCCAGTTGGGTCATAGAAGACGAACCAGAAACCGCATCTAGCGAAGAAACGCCAGAAGTGGAAAATACACCACTCGTCCGAGAAAGCGGACTGGATTACTACGACGACGATGCACTGCTTGAAGAAATTGAAGAGCGCGGTCTCGTCTCAGAGGATGAAGAACAAACGAGCGAGACGACGGATACACTTTATATGACCATTAGCTCCGGCATGAGCAGTGGCGAAGTTGCCGAACTGCTCGAACGAGCAGAAATGATTGAGGACGCAGACGAATTTCAAACGATGATTCATGACGCCAACTTAGAAATGCTTATCCAAACCGGATTCTATGAAATTGAAAGCACATTATCTCCTGAAGAGATTATTCGTGTAATCACAAGAGAAGCAGACCTATAAGGTCTGCTTCTTTGTTATTCAATATCATCTTCTACCCCTTCTTCAGGGTCTGCATAGATTTCTGCCTCGTCTTCTTCTCTCTGTGGATTTACTCGGTCTTCTTTTAAGTCAAAGTACGCACTCAACGACTCTCTTGCAATATGGTTCGCAATTCCTTGCCGTCCACCTGAACTATCTAAGGCCACATTTGGCACGACGACGGCAATCGCAACTTCCGGATCGTCGTAAGGCGCATACGCGATCATCGTCTGGTTGTTCCCTCGCACGCCACTTTGCGTCTCCACCTCTGCGGTCCCCGTCTTTGCTGCAGCTTCATAGCTCACTTGATTTGAACCATTGAAGTAGCTGTATGCCGTCCCACCGCCTTGACCACCGGTCGCAACGACTTGGCGCATGCCTAACTGTACTCGTTCAAAATCAGCCGTTGAATTATCAACCGTGTTTAGTACTTCTGGCTCGAATTGACGGACGACCGAACCTTGGTCATACTCTTCATCCGTGCTCGGCTCTCGAATTTCTTTCACTAGCCTCGGCTTCATTCGTTTACCATCATTAGCCACTGTTGCACTCATTTGCGCCAGTTGCATCGGTGTATACGTATCAAATTGACCAAAGCTCAAAAATAACACCAAACCGGATTGGCTGTTGCCAATATATCCACTCGATTCGGAAGGCAAATCAATACCTGTTTCCGTCCCTAATCCAAACTGCGCATAGTGATTACGGAGTGCCTGATAAGAATATCCTAAGGAACCCCACTGATTCGTTGACATGTTATAGTCTGCTAACCTCATGGCAATTTCGGTCATATAAATGTTTGACGAACGCCGGATCGCATCTACGTCGTTAACATAACCCATCGTTTGCCAAGAACGGATCGTTGGTGTACCTGGAATACTCGTAATCGGTGAATCATTTACAACCGTTCCGTGGTCAATAACTCCATGATGGTAACCTGCGAGCACAGTCGCTGGCTTCACCGTTGAACCCATTTCAAAGGTACTCGTTGTTGCTCCAAGGTTCTCGCCATTATATCCTGCTACCGTTAGAACCTCTCCGGTGTCTGGCTCCATCATGACAACATACGCTTCCCGATCAGCAATAAAATTGCCTGTCATTTCTTGATTAATAATCTCTTCCACTTCTTGTTGCAATGCCATATCAATCGTGAGCATCAAGTCATTCCCGCGTCTGCCGGGGTCAGTTGTTACGTTACCTTCAGCATCCGTTCTCATGACCGCTTTCTCACCGCGAAGCACATCTTCATAATAGGACTCTAAAAATGACGTTCCAACGACGTCACTTCGCTCATACCCATGGCCGACATAGTTTTCAATCTGCTCTGCTGGAATTGAACCTGTGCCGCCAAAGTACCGGCGAAATGACTCGCCGTAAGGATAGATTCGTTCGGCATCACGCATAATATCTGTACCCGGAAGGTCATGAAGAATTTCTGCCATTTGGTGGGCTTCTTCCTGCGTTAACCCTCTCGCTATTCGATTTGGCGAGTAATTGTACCCGCTAAGCATTTCCGCCCAAATGACGACCGCCTCTTGCTCATCTCGATCAAAAGATTCCATAATTTCATTTTCATCTAATCGGTCTAATTGAAGTTGATAAAATTCATCATCTTCAAGCTCATTCCCTTCTTCTGACGTCACCAAAGAATCAACACGATCTTGTAAATCTCCTGATTCTTCAATTGTTGCTTTGTATAATAAGTAATCTTTCCACTCTCTTGCATTTACTGACTCAATGTCATCATCTTCAATATTCAAATAATGAATGAGCTCATGAGCAATTTCATATCGCTCTAAATCATTATTCGGTGTATTCGTATATGTGAGCGACAGTTGCAAGTCGTTGTCAACGACAACATTGTTATAGCGATCAACCATTAAACCGCGCGGCGCATCTACATTTGCCGTCTGTTCTTCTTGCGAACTGAGCATCAGATCATAAGATTCCCCTTGAACAATCTGAATGTACCCTAACCGTAAAATTAACACTGAAAAAAGAATGAACACACCAAAAAACAACACATTCAGCCGAAATGGAATGTGGTTTTTTCGCCGTTCTCTAACCATAGGGAAGCTCCTCTCCACTACTTGCTTCACTCATTGTAGCATGCCTTCGTGAGATGAAACACGACGATTTTGTGACTACGTTTGTCGATTTGCATCTTCCAAACGCTCACTATTATAATCTTGATCTTTGTTACTTGAAGACCAAATTTGAATGGGTCGGATGCAAAAGTATAAAAATAAGTGACCGGCTCCAAAAATTAACATGACGAGGGGAACTCCTTTCGCTTGCCCAATCGCATTCACAACTACCATGAAACAAATAATTGAACCTGCACGTCCCGCATTTGTAAACCACTCTCGCATGATCAAATATTCAACCCTCATTGAGGCCGCTTTATACGCTTTGCCGATAATGTCATATGTCATCGAAACGTAGGGAACGAAAATTAAAGGATACGCCATTGAAATAATAATCCCGTAGATGATGAGTGTCACAAACGTTCGATCCGGGAGAATAAGAAAAAGCGCCCCGTATAACATAATCGCTCCAGTCAAAATTGCTCTTTTTCTATATTTCGTTTTTAAATATTTGCCTGCTAGAAAATAAAATACAAAAGAAACACCAGACGTGACAAGCCCATATGTACCTAGTGCCAACTCACTGCCTGTAGACATGTACACCCAGATGACAATGACAAAGACGAACACGCCCTCTCGTAACCCTTGAAAGAAGTGAGCAAAAAGAATTCGCCGCCAGTCATCATCGACGTGACGCCGCTGCCATACAGAACTGATACGAAATATCCCAGGAGATGAGCGTTTCTTAAATCGAAACGATAACCAAACAGCAACCGCAAATAACAGTAACGATATAAAGAAAATGGTTCGATAACCAGTAAACCCTGGAAACCATTGGATGACTAAACCAGCAGTGAATGGCCCGATCATCCCTGCTAATGAAGTGAATAAACCGAGAAATCCATTGAAAGAATCTCTCGTATCCGGCTCAGTAATTTCGAATGTAAGCACATTAAACGCTAACCAATAGATGCCAAATCCTAAACCTAGCAGTGCGCCAACCACGATGATCATTTGGCTTGCATTCTGACCTAGCAATAACACCGTCAAGTAAAATAATGAGAGCACAATAACACCGATTCGTAAAACAATCGTACGGTCCATTTGCTTTGTTAGCCGTCCAGCTAGGAAAAAAGCTAACGGTTGAAACAACACGCTCGCCAGCTGATACAGTGCAATCATCATTAAGTCTTCGGTCTGCTTCCATAAGTATACATTGACAAACGTGTTTGAGAGCGCTGTACTCATTGCGTATAAGCCGCCTGTAATTAACAGGAGCTTATAGTCTCTATTTGTGAACACATATTCTGGTACAATGTTTGTTACCCAAGCCTTCATGCAATCCCCACCTCAAAGCATAGCTTGTACCAAACACCTGGAATTGATTCACTCGATTAAGGATGTTTTGGATCGTACAACGACGTTTCATTGCATTTCATAAACGTGAGCCTAGTAAGCTTGATTTTTAGGTTCTAAGTCAAATGTTGGGGTAGAGACAATACGCCTCTGAGGCTGTTGAAAAACTTAAATATTTTCTTTATAGAAGTGTAGGGGGTGTCATGGCTACGCTTGCCACGGGCGTTGCCTCAGCTATCGCGCTTCGCGCGAGGATCTTCGGCTAACGGAAAAGGAAGTTCGACATTCATTATGAATCATAATGATGTCGAACCAACCTGCTTACGCAGGCCGCCGTAGGCGTCTCCGCCATGACACCCCTTCTCATTTTGCACAAATTGAGAGACTGTCACACACCTCTGCTCCTTTGTTTATCCTACTCGACTTGTATGCTCTTTTAATGGGTGATGCAATAGCACCTTCAAACGCAGCCGGTCATAGCGGCGAAAGCCAAACGCATTGCGCTTAATGACCTTCGTCTGGTTGTTCAGCCCTTCAATCGGACCATTCGTGTGACCAAAAATAAAGCT
>NZ_JBHFQF010000021.1:0-18667 GCF_041949955.1 Geomicrobium sp. JSM 1781026
TTGAAAGATGCTCTCGATATTGTTGAGATACATGTTTTTTTCCCATAAGTTCTTCCACGCTCCTCTTGTATTCCTTTCATTATACAAGACGCTCATTATTGCGTGTCCACTTTTTATACTAACTCTAGGTTACACCTTTTTTCTCCAATATTGGAATCTTTTGAGCTATCTCTGAGTGAAGAGTGTTTAACTCTTTTTCAGAATAATCAACAGAAGAAATTTCTATGGGCACATCTGAGAGATCTTTAAGTGTACTCAAGTTATTATAATGATTATTCTTTATGTTTATATAGATAGTATCATCTTGTAAATATATACCACCAAAATTTTCATTAGAAACATTATTCAATACTTCAGAATGTACTTTTCTTAACTCTTTTGATATATCAATTGCCTCTGGGTTCTATTGGGCGGATGTGCTTTGATTGTTTACGAAAACCGAAATTAACAACAAAGATAATAAAGCTACAAATGTTTTAATAGCAATCAACCTCCATAATATATTTTATTTACTTACAATTTTAAATTTTAAAATAAAACTACCCTCCTTTCATTATTTTCCAGTACCCATGATTAGGGTATTTAAAACATTGTATTTTTAATTGTTATAATATTAACTGATTTCATGATTGCCAGCCTTCACTTCCCAAGGTTTTCACGCCACGAAAAAAGGAGTACCTCCCCAAACAGTCGAATGAGTTAAGTACCCACAAAACTCTAAAGACTGGAGGAAGACTCCCTTATGGCTATTATACGACAAGCGAGCCTGTTTGACCTGCAAGATTTATATGATTTAGAACCTCCCCATCGATTCGATGAGGTATTTTCTGCGATCAATATTGATCCGATCCTTTGGGGGGGGGGGGTCAAAAAAATCCCGGGAGGGTACGCCTTTACAGCTCAACTACCCGGCCATGATTCATGCGCTTCTCATTCGAATTCTGGAGCGAATCCCAACGATCAAAGACTTGGTTCGCCGTTTGCGCCACGACGTGAAGTTCCAACTCGATTGTGGGTTTCTCTTCTCGGATGCTGTCCCTTCTGAAGCCTCGTTTTCACGTTTGGTCACGAAAATCCAACACGCTGAGGTGCTGGCATCCGTTCAATCCGATGTGCTTGTCCAAGTATTTATGGAAGGGTTCATTACCGATGACACCGTCGCCATCGACGCCACTCATCTAAAAGCACGAGACTTAGCGCCCGTAAAGGAAGAGAAATCTGAGAAAATGAAGGAATCCCCTACAAAACGGGGCCGCAAAACCAAAGCCGAGCAGGAAGCTTGGCGTCAAGAGCAGACAGAAAAAGAAGCGGCGCTTTCGCTTTACGATAAGAAAATTGAAGACCAGTTGGACGCCTCTGTTGATCTCTTACGGGCGGAGGTGCCGATGGATCCCAAGTGGGGCATTAAGAAAAACAGCGAAGGCAAGAATGTGTTTTGGTTTGGCTATAAAGGGCAATTTGCCGTCGGAGCCCAAAGCCAGTACATCCTGCAATCGTTGTTCTCTTCGGGGAACTTGAATGATGGAAAAGCCGCGATTGCTTTACTCAAAGGTGTGAAAAAGCAACTGCCAGACCTTGATGTCACGTATTATACAATGGATGCTGCTTATGATGCCCCAGCCATTTATCAACAGGTCCATCAAAATGGATCTAGCTCCGTGATCGCTTATAACAAGCGAAACGAAGCGGAGGCCCTCGGGTTTGACAAGCATTTTGCACCGACGTGCGTCCGGGTACATTCGTATCGGTATGACAGCTACGACCCTCGATATGAAACGCTCAAATATACGCGCCCAAAAGAATGTGCGACATGTCCACTTGCCAGGGATTCCTTATGTCAAAAGGTATATAAAGTGAAGATCAAGCAAAACTTACGTCGGTACAACGCTCCAGCTAGAGGGTCCAAAGCTTGGAAAACCATCTACAATCGCCGAACGGCGATTGAACGCGTCATTGGCTATCTCAAAGAGTTTTTTCAATTGAACAATATTCGGTACCGCAAAGGAAAACGAGCGAACGTGCATTTCGACCTCGTTCACCTACTCTACAATGGAGCAAAGCTCGCTTGTGATCGCCTGACGGAACGTATGAACGAACAACACGCGTAAACTTTTGAAAGCAACCATATTTACATTGATTTACCTGTTTTTTTTAAGAGAAGGACTTATGAAATTGATTCATAAAAGTTGAACGAAAGAATTTCTTCATGAACTAATGGTAGGTCAACCGGTAAAACCTAAAGTTCAACGACTTTGAGATCGATCTTAATCGTTTACAATACACGTAGCAATTATGGGTATATACTGTTATTAACCTCCAAAGTATATGAACCGAGTTGAATGCCAATATTGAGCAACCCCAATTAAGTAATGTCGTCGATTCAGTACCGTTGATTTGAGCGAAAGGCAGTGATGCCTGTAGGAGTTGGAAAGAGACGAGACCCGGAAATCGTCAGAACAAGGAGGCTCGGCTTGTCCTCCGCGGTCAAGTAGTCACAGCGAACACAAGTGAGGTGCTGCACTTATAGTCTGGAGTACATAGAAAATACGGTGGCAGATGTTTCGCCATCCATGTTGCCCTTGTGTTCTGGAGTACAAGCATCCATTTGCAGTGGAAAGCAACAACAAACTTCGCAATTAGGAAAATCTTAAGTTTATTCTATATTGCTACCTTGATAGTCCATAGAGAACTTCGACCCGTTTTCCGACGGACTTAGCACCGACACGCCACATTAGGGAAATCAAACGTTCACCCTATCTACGTAAACAAATCGAGTGATGACGACTAAAAGGCCTCTTAATCATTCATTTTGTTATCCAATTACCTCATGAATCATCTTCTAAACGTGACATTTTTGATCAATCAACCCCCTTCAAGCGTCGCTGCCCTTGACATGAGGGGGGAATTCGTTAAAAATAGGAACATATATGAGAACATGTCGACGGAACAAGTAAATTCATTATCTTTTCACAGAGATCCTTTCCACGGCTGAAAGAAGGGGATGGGTAATGGATTGAAAGCTACTCCTGAGTGCAAGTAAACCTTGCCGCCTTGCAGCGTTAAAAGCATTCGAGTGAAGCGTTGTTTGACGTTTAATGAGGGTGGTACCGCGAGAATATGTCTCGTCCCTTGGTGGGATGGGGCTTTTTTGTGTTTAAAAATTGATTGGGGGTTTGAGTTATGAAGACGTTAACTTCTGCTGAAGTGCGCCAAATGTTTATTGATTTCTTTAAGGAGAATGGGCACGATGTTGAACCGAGTGCTTCGCTCGTTCCACACGAAGATCCTTCTTTGTTATGGATTAATAGTGGTGTAGCCACACTAAAAAAATACTTTGATGGTCGAGTCGTTCCGGAGAATCCTAGAATTGTGAATGCGCAAAAGGCCATTCGGACGAACGACATCGAAAACGTCGGAAAGACGGCGCGTCACCATACGTTTTTTGAGATGCTCGGCAATTTCTCCATCGGTGATTACTTTAAAGAAGAAGCGATTGAGTTGGCGTGGGAATTTCTCACGAGTGACCGCTGGGTCGGTTTTGATGCGGAGAAACTTAGTGTGACGGTACACCCTGAAGACCAAGAGGCGTATGGCTATTGGAAAAACAATATCGGCCTACCTGTCGAGCGAATTATTCGGCTGGAAGAGAACTTTTGGGACATCGGTGAAGGGCCAAGTGGGCCGAACTCAGAAATCTTTTATGACCGAGGCGAAGCGTATGGCAATGATGAGACGGACCCGGAATTGTATCCAGGGGGAGAGAATGAACGTTATTTAGAAATTTGGAACCTTGTATTCTCCCAGTTTAACCATAACCCGGATGATACGTACACGCCGCTACCGAATCAAAACATTGATACAGGGATGGGTTTAGAACGTGTCGTGTCGGTCATTCAAGATACAAAAACAAACTTTGAAACCGATTTGTTCATGCCAATTATTCAAGAAACTGAGAAGCTGTCAGGGAAAAAGTATGGAAACAATGACACAGATGATACAGCGTTTAAAGTGATTGCTGACCATGCGAGAACGGTTTCGTTTGCGGTCGGTGACCGGGCGCTCCCGTCGAATGAAGGCAGAGGATATGTACTGCGCAGATTGCTAAGAAGAGCGGTTCGATATGCACAAACCCTCGGTTTGGACGAACCTTTTATGTACAAACTCGTCCCCGTCATTGGTGATGTTATGAAAGCGTACTACCCTGAAGTGGAAGCGAACACGCCGTTTATTCAAAAGGTTATTCAAAGTGAAGAAGAGCGTTTCCATGAAACCCTTTCGGATGGATTGAACATGTTAAATCAAGTCATTCAGACAGCTAAGAACGAGGGCAAAGCACAAGTTGACGGAGCTGATGTGTTTAAACTGTATGATACGTATGGTTTTCCAGTTGATTTAACAGAAGAATATGTAGTGGATGCGGGTCTGACTGTTGATACTCTCGGTTTCGAGACAGAGATGGAGGCACAAAGATCAAGGGCGAGAGCTGCACGTAAAGAAGATGCCTCCATGCAAAGTCAAAATGAGACGCTGCGTACGTTAGACGTAGAGAGCACGTTTGTTGGCTATGATCAGTATGCAGCAAATACGACGGTTCGAGCGATTGTCCTCGGTCAAAATCATGTTGAACATGTTCAAGAAGGAGACACCGCAGTTGTCATTTTAGAAGAGACGCCGTTTTATGCTGAAAGCGGTGGACAAGTGGCAGACGCAGGAACGATTGCAGCTGAAGGTTTACAAGCTGAAGTGACAGGGGTAACACGGGCGCCGAACGGTCAACCTTTACATGAAGTAAACATCATTCGGGGTACACTTACTGTTGGACAGCCTGTTCTTGCACAAATTAATGAACAGGCGCGAAAAGCGACGGAGAAAAACCACTCTGCGACTCACTTGTTACATCAAGCACTTAAAGATGTGCTCGGCGATCATGTAAATCAGGCAGGTTCTTACGTAGGTCCGGATCGTTTGCGGTTTGACTTCTCTCATTTCGGGCAAGTAACAGAGGAAGAGATGAAGCAGATTGAACAGGTGGTGAACGAGCGCATCGCCGCCAATTATCGGGTTATGACTGAGGAAACAACGGTCGAAGAGGCAAAAGCAAAAGGGGCGATGGCGCTTTTCGGTGAGAAGTACGGCAGTGTCGTTCGGGTTGTACACATTGGTGAATACAGCATTGAACTTTGTGGTGGATGTCATGTTCGTAGTTCAGGTGAAGTCGGAACGTTTAAGCTCGTCTCTGAAGGCGGTATTGGAGCAGGGGTTCGAAGAATTGAAGCAATGACTGGAACAGGTGCATACAAGTATACGGTTGACCGGTTAGAATTGCTTGATCGGACCCAACAACTTCTCAAAGTAAAAACGAACGAAGATGTACCTAGACGCGTGACACAATTGCTAGAAGAACTGAAAGAGAAGGATCGAGAAATTGAATCCATGTCTGCGAAATTGGGCAACATGGATGCCAAGAAGCTTTTGGATGAAAAGAAAGAAATTAACGGTGTACACGTCGTCGCTGGCATTGTTCCTGAGCGTGACATGGATGGGCTTCGTCAAATTGCTGATGAGTTGAAACAACAGCTTACAGAAGGTATCGTTGTGCTTGGAACGAGTAAAGACGGGAAAGTAAACCTCGTTACGACGGTCAGCAAGGAGCTAATTGCCAGAGGCTACAAAGCCGGAGACATCGTCAAACAAGCGGCAGCTATTTGTGGCGGTGGCGGCGGCGGTCGCCCGGACATGGCACAAGCTGGAGGGAAACGTCCAGAGAAGCTACAAGAAGCAATTGAGGCGGTTCCTGAGATTGTTCGCTCCATTTCATAAATAGAAAAAATCATGTACAATGTAGAAAACGATCAATACGCTCAAAGCATTGCGTTGAAATCGAGAAATGAGGTGGCCCTCCATGAGCTCTAAAGACAATACAGTTAAGTTTAACGTTCAGGATGATTCAGCGAAGGTTGATGTACAGGAGCTACTCAACACAGTCTACAACGCATTGGATGAAAAAGGGTACAACCCGATTAATCAAATCGTCGGGTATCTTCTTTCAGGTGATCCGGCATACATCCCGAGGCATAACGATGCTCGTACACTCATTCGGCGCTTGGAGAGAGACGAGCTGATTGAAGAGCTCGTTCGACACTACTTGAAGGACAACCCTTCCTCTTAATGAGAACGCTAGGACTAGACATTGGAGATCACCGGATTGGTGTAGCGGTTAGCGATCTTTTCGGCTGGACCGCGCAAGGCTTACAAACGATCCACGTGAAAGGCAAAGACGACACGATGGAAGAGTTACGATCATTGATCGTTGAACAAGAAGTGTCTAAAGTCGTCATTGGTTTGCCGAAGAATATGGACGGTTCAATAGGGCCTAGAGCTGAGAAATGTCAAGAATTTGGCCGGGAGTTGGCCGAACGAGTCGAAGTGGTCGTTGAATTTTGGGATGAACGACTAACAACGAAATCTGCCGAGCGAACGTTAATTGAAGCAGACATGAGCCGGCAAAAACGAAAAAAGGTTGTCGACAAAATTGCTGCAGTGTTAATATTACAAGGGTATTTAGACCATACTGCACAAAGGCAATAAATTATAGAGGTGAATGAGATGTTAGAAGATAATGAGCGAATTGTAATTCCTGATCCAGATGGTGAAGGAGAACATGTATTTGAAGTGATGTTTACGTTTGAAATCGACGATACAGAGAAGACGTACGTTGTTGTTACCCCAGTCGTTGATGATGAAGAGGAAGAAGAAGATGAAGAAGTAGAGATCTTTGCTTTCCAATATGAAGAAAGCGCGGATGACCCTGAAGGCTACACATTGCATCAAATCGAATCGGACGAAGAGTGGGAAGTTGTCGAAGAAACCATCGCAACTCTCTTGGAAGAAGATGAGACACTACTCGTTGACGATAAAAACGATCTGCAGTAGTATGGGATGAGATCTTCCGGTCCGATATATTGGGCCGGATTTCTTTTCGCTTTAGGACTTATGGACAATGAGGAGGGGAACCCTCTTGGCGGAAGAACGAAATGAAAAAGTAACGGATCCGTTGGCAAAGCGGGCTGAGACTTCAAGAAAGGTCCGTAAAATTGTACTTATTACATTAGGGGCGATGGTGTTGCTCATAGGTGGTGCAGTTTTATATGGATATTTTTACATTCAATCAGCGGTTTCACCGGTGGATGCTTCCAGTGAAGAAGTCGTTGAAGTCGAAATCCCAATTGGTTCAACAGCGACGGGCATTGGGGAAATTTTGGAAGATGAAGGGCTTATACAAAATGCAACAATCTTTCGATATTATGCCCGATATCAGAACTTCACTGGTTTTCAAGCTGGCAACTATGAGTTATCCAAGTCTATGGATATGGACGACATGATGCATGCCTTGCAAGACGGTGTATATATGGAAGAGTATGCCCACACATTTATTATTCCAGAAGGGCATCAACTTGAACAAATTGCCGTTCGCATTGCAGATGAAACGGACTACGATGAAGAAGACATTATGGACGTGCTCACAGATGATGAGTGGATGGAAGACTTGTATGAAGAGTATTCTTTTCTCGAAGACGATATTTTTGACAGTGATGTTCGCTACGCTCTTGAAGGGTATCTCTTCCCCGCAGCTTATGATTTTCTAGAAGAAGATACGCCAATTGAAGAAATGATTGAAAGCATGTTGCAACGAATGGCACAAGTATATGAATCTGTTCAAACGGATATTGTTGAAGAGAACGGTGATTTCGGGCCTGCAGAAGAGTTGAATGTACATGAAGTATTGACGCTCGCTTCCATTATTGAAAGAGAAGCCGCAACAGCTGAAGATCGCCGGTTAATTTCAGGCGTACTCCACAATCGTTTAGAAGAAGGCATGCGTTTGGAAGTCGACCCAACGGTAGCTTATGCCATTGGTGAACATCGGTATATGACGAGTTTTGATGATTTAGAAACGGAAGACCCGTATAATACGTATCGATACGGTGGCTTACCGCCAGGACCGATTGCAAGCCCAGGCGAAGATTCCATTCGTTCTGTATTCGCTCCAGAAGAGAGTGAATACCTATTCTTCTATGCTCGCTTCGGTGGTGAAGTGATTTACTCGAATACGTATGAAGAGCATAACGAAGTGCATCAACAATACCGTGATGAGTGGATTGAGGGTCAAGCAGAAGAGGATGAAGAAGACTCGTGAGTGCAGACCGAATCCAATATGTTAACCAGTTAAATAAATCGGTTGAACGACATGTTCCGACGATTACAGAGATGGAAGAGTATGCGAAGGAACATCACGTGCCTATACTTGATCAAGGGAGTACAAGCTTCTTAACGCAGATGATTCAACTTTCAGGTGCGAAGAGAATCCTTGAGGTGGGCACAGCGATTGGCTATTCTTCTTTACAAATGGCGAACGTTCATCAAGACATCGAGGTCGTCACCATAGAACGAGACAGTGAGCGTGCTCGTATGGCAAGAAATTTTCACTCACAGTGCGGAATGGACCGCCAAATCTCAATTTTAGAAGGAGATGCTTTTGAGTTCGAAGAGACACTCCAATCGAGCGAACCATTCGACTTTTTATTTATCGATGCATCTAAAGGGCATAATCGAGCGTTTGTAAATGCATTTTCTCCACGCTTAAAAAGTGGTGGAGTAATGGTTGTCGACAATGTATTGTTTCGTGACTATGTGACGGGTGACCTAGACATTCCGAAACGGTTTCGACAAATGGTAAAAAAACTACAAGCGTTTAATGACTGGCTAAGTAACCACCCGCAGTTCTCGACAACGTATTACACAATTGGAGATGGAATGGCGGTTTCGATCAAGCGGTCCATGACAAATGATGCCGAGAAATTATGATAGAAAATATTTGTAATTTGATGGTTACATGCGTATGATAAAAGCAGATTAGCATACGTGTAGATATGATTGATATAAGAAGGAAAGTGCGAAAGCAATTCGTACTTTTCTTCTTACCAGTTTAGAGGAGTGATTAGAAAATGGCAGAGGATAAAAAGTATTACATGACAGAAGAAGGCTTACAAAAGCTGGAAGAAGAACTGGAGTACCTAAAAACGACGAGAAGACAAGAAGTCGTTGAACGAATTAAAACCGCTCGTGACTTTGGGGATCTCTCCGAGAACTCTGAATATGATACAGCGAAAGACGACCAAGCATTTGTTGAAGGTCGAATTAGCCAGATCGAAAATATGATCCGCAATTCTGTAATCATTGAAGACGATGGAAACAATGATGAGGTTTCACTTGGAAAGTCTGTTACGTTCAAAGAATTACCTGACGGTGAAGATGAAGTTTACACGATTGTCGGAAGTGCAGAGTCGGACCCGCTTGAAGGAAAGATCTCCAATGACTCCCCGATGGCACAAAGTCTTCTAGGTAGAAAGGTTGGAGACCGAGCGAGCGTTTCAACGCCTGGTGGGGATATGGAAGTAGAAATTATCCGCATTCAATAGGGAAGAGTAAAATTCCGACAAAATAACCTTTCATCCGATCAGTAAATCCTTTAATATAAAGGGTACAAGTATAGTCTTGTATAATGAATGGATGATAATAGGTGATAACATATGGATGAAAACCAGCAGTATCAACGTGAAAGTCGTGCTCATATGCGCAAGAAACGAACCATTAATCGCATGCTCAACGTATCCATTGGCGTCGTCGTTTTGCTGATCGGTTTTTTCATGTTTACCCTGCTGTTCTCTGAATCGGAAGAAGTAGCCGACGATGAGGTTGATGAAGAAATTGATAATGAAACGGATATCGAAGAAGACGAAGATCCGCTTGATATTACAGAGCCAGAAAACGACGAAGAAGAAATTACCGAACCGATTGAAGAGGATGCCATTGAAGAAGATGATGAGGACGATGATTCAGAGGAATCCGATTCATCCCTTACACCTCCTGAAGACGGTGATTTTCAGCCGATTGGTACAGAGCAAGAATCACTAGATTTTACATTTACTGACGGTACTCAAAACCGTGCAGAAATGATGCAAGCGATGGAGTATGCAACAGGAATCCCTGAGGAAGATTGGGATTATCTTGAGCGTATCGAAAATAATGGTGGGCATGGATTGGCACGAGGCACGATGTATTATGAAGGAAGCCCGTATCGCGTTGAGATGGAATGGGTTGAAGATGAAGGTTGGCTCGTCACAAATGTAGAATAGGAAGTAACGGATTGCCTGTCGTTGTACGAACAACTTCAGGCTATTGTTACGTAAAGTGCTAAGTAGGGAAGGAATGGGTGTTGTGAAGATTGGCATTATCGGGGCAATGGAAGAAGAAGTTCGAACGATAGCAGCAAACTTGAGTAACCGAAAGGAAAAAGAGATTGCAGGTTGTTATTTCTATGAAGGGCTTCTGTACGACAATGAAATCATACTTATGAAATCAGGAATTGGCAAAGTAAACGCTGCAATCGGAACGACGCTCATGATTGAACTTTACAAACCTGATGTAGTCGTCAATAGCGGCGTTGCAGGAGGGCTTGATCGGACGATGAGTGTGGGTGACATCGTTATATCGACGGAAGTCCGCTATAACGACGTGGATGCAACAGTGTTTGGCTATGAATTTGGGCAAGTGCCGGCAATGCCTGCGGCGTACGTTGCAGATAACAACCTCCAAGAAGCAGTGAGCGGCGCTGCTAAGAAAAATAACATATCGATCGAACCGGGCCTCGTATTATCTGGAGATTCATTTATGAGCGATGAAACAAGAATTGATGAGCTTAAAGGGGTATTTCCAGAAGCATTGTGTACGGAAATGGAAGCCGGAGCGATCGCGCAAGTCGCGTACCGATTTGATTGTCCATTCTTAATCATTCGCGCATTAAGCGATATTGCCGGACAAGAAGCGTTACAGTCGTATGATTCATTTCTAAACACAGCTTCGAAAATCTCGGCAGACCTCGTTCAGACGATGGTTATGGACATGAAATAATTCCCTGCTCCCGCGCCTCTGTTTACATGCTAGAATGATAGCGATGGTACGGAGGAGGTTGAGGTGGGGAATATGGAATCGAAACATACGAAAGACATCCGTATAAAAACGACAGATTATCAACGGTTTGCAGCGGTCTTTTTGCTCGTTTCATTGTTTTTATCAGTCGGCTTTTTACTCCCTGAATCTTCAAAAGGGATGCGTTCTATAGATGATTTATTGTTATGGACAGCAACGCTTTTTGGTGCGTTATATTGCATGACTTGTAGCTTAAAATGGCAAAACAAAGACGAGTGAACTTTTGTTCACTCGTCTTTTTCGTTAAATACTTCGAGAAAATGTTCAAGGATTCTCGCAGTGAGTCCCCAAATGTGCCGCCCCTCATGTTCATAGAACAGTTCAGGTAATTTTGCTGTTCGAAATGGGTAGTTACGCCCGCCAGCAATCCGTTCATAAGGAAAGTCTTCTGGAGGTTCTGGACGTAAAGGTATTGGAATTCGCTCCGGGGTTTGCTTTAACAAATCAGCAATCGGAACCGTAAAAAGTTCCTCCACTTCATCATTTGGTGCGAGTGGTGTTGGATCAATTGAAAATACATGAGGGTACACGACAATCCCGTAAGGGGTCAACCAACGGTCGAGACTCGAGATATGTGCTGCTTTGGACCGAGGGATGCCCGTCTCTTCACTTAGTTCTCGTGCAGCGGCCTCTACTGAAGTGAGGTCTTCTGTTTCGATTTTTCCCCCGGGAAAACAAATATCACCAGGTTGTCGTCGCATTTTGCTGCTTCGCACTTGAAACAACAGCACTGGTTCGTCGTTTTCGTACATTATCGGTAAGGCTACCGCAAACTGTACGGCTTCTTTTTCTCCTATAACTCCTGGTTGACGGTATTTTAATTTGCGAAAAAAAGAGTCTCTCATCGCTGTGCTCCCCCTATGAAGTCACCCGTGTTCAATCACTTTAGACTGAACCGGAATATACGACTCAAACCAATTGACGATTTCTTTGAGACGCTTTTTACGAAGCGCTGGAGGCCCGCTCCGGCTTAATTCGTGATTGGCATTAGGAAAGCGAACGAATTCGGTTTCTTTGCCAAGGTGTTTTAGTGTTTGGAACCATTGCTCGCCTTGTTCGATCGGACAACGTAAATCTTGTTCACCATGAAGGATAAGCAGAGGCGTCTCTACATCTTTTGCATATTTTAATGGAGAATGGTTCCATAGCTTTTCCGGGTCTTCTAGCAAATGAGCCCCGATCTCCCATTTTGTAAAGAAATAGCCGATATCGCTTACCCCATAAAAACTAAGCCAATTGGAAATGGAACGTTGGGTAACAGCAGCTTTGAATCGATTGGTGTGTGAAACCATCCAGTTCGTCATAAACCCGCCATAGCTACCACCTGTCACACCTATATTGTCGACGTCAATCCAACCATAAGCATCAACTGTTTGATCAACTGCGCTTAACAAGTCTGTATAATCGTTGCCACCATAATCCCCGCGCACAGCATCTACAAACGTTTGTCCGTACCCGTAGCTTCCCCGTGGATTTGTATACAATACCGCATAACCTTTTCCAGCTAACACTTGCAGCTCATGAAAAAATGCATACCCATACATCGCATGAGGCCCGCCATGTACTTCTAATATGAGTGGGTACGATTGATCTTCTTGGAATCCAAACGGCTTTAATAGCCAACCTTCAATCGTCCAACCGTCATCTGCAGTAAATGAATGAGTGATTGGCTGGCTGAGCTCGACTTCATCTAAAATCGAGGCATTTAAATGTGTAAGTGGATGAGCTTTGTCACTTGTCTCCAGTAAAAATAAATTGCTCGGGTCTGTCGGCTGGCTAATGCCCACAATAAACGTATCGCTCGTGCGGTGATAGCTATACTCAAATACGTGCGCATTTTCTTCGTAGAGAACCGTTAACTCGCCATCCAACGACAATGAGAACAATCCCGTTTTTCCATAACGGCTAGCGGTCGTTATAACGTTTTGGTTGTCTTTCCATACATAGCCTGGGTTGCCCGCACTTGAATTCCAGTCGCTAATCATACTGTCTGGAAACTGCATGTCATATGCTTTTGTAATAACGTTTGTGCCTTGAGATGTTTTGATATAGATCTCTGTTTGTGTAGAGCCAGCAAATCCCTTTTGATGCCCCGTATAGCTAAATAATGAACCGTCTGGTGACCAGCCAGGTAATGAATAGAGGCCATCCCCACTCGTCGCCTGTTCCAAAGATTTGTCGGCAAGATTCATAATAAATATGTCAGTAAGCTGTTCACCGTCTCCGTGCTTATTCATGGCGAAGCTCACTTTTGTGCCGTCAGGGTGCCATGTAGGTGTTACAACGTCTTGGGAGCCTTCTGTAAGCCGTGTAATCTCTCTTGTATCAATTGTATAGAGCAACAGCTGTGAAACCGTCTCATCGTGCCAACCACGACTGTCTGATTTATGCTTAAGACGTGTGATTCTGAGCGGTTCTTTTTGTTTTCGTTCTCGTTCTTCTTTCTTCGCTTCAGAAGAAAGTTCGCCTTCGTTGTACACATGAGTATCTGGAAGCACATGAGCGGAGAAAAGTAACGTTTTGCCATCCGGTGACCAATGGGGAGTCCCTGCTCCGTATTTCAAAAAAGTTAGCTGTTGCGGTTCTCCGCCGGTCGTAGGAATCATCCATAACTGGTTCGTTCCGCTTCGATTGGATAGAAATACGAGTTGCTTACCATCAGGAGAGAAACGGGGGGTGTGGTCTAAAACATCGCCGAACGTCCATTGCTGATGCTCGTGTTCAGCCACTGAGCTAGCATATAGATGACTGTTGTAACTGTCCGCGTCATTAATGCTCGTTTTTATGTACACATAATCATTACCATCTGGGTGAAACTGTACGTCAGACACGCGTTCTAAGTTGCTCATATCTTCAATTGTCATTGCTCGTTTATTCATGCGAGTGCCTCCCTTAAAGAAAATATAAAAAATTTCAATTAGTATCATTTTAAGTGATTTCACTCGTGTTGACAATCCAGATGAACTGGCGGGCGTGCCGATGCGTTAGGGGAGATCAAAACCAGCCGAACAATAAGAACCGAAATTTCTCCTCGACCGGAGTCACCGATAATACTTATAGACTTTAAAAAAGATGGACAGGAGCATATTTCATAACTTCATGATTTGAATACCTATACCGCTCTTGATATCGGACATATTATTAAAAGAAACCAAAAATAAGGAGGATTTAGCAATGGGGTATTGTAAAAAATACAACAAAGGTTTTGGAGAGGAAAGTAAGTTCGACGATAATGATGTGGCAAGTGTGTGGGTGAATAGTGATAACAAAAACCGTAACGATAATGAGAACATCTTAAAAGATAAAAACTACAATTACAACAATAACGATAACAAAGCTTATGTGCAGAACAGTGGAAACTCTTACGTTGATGTTCATGTAGATTCAGAAGCTTTTGCTAGAGCGAGAGCTCGTCAAAACAGAGAAGAGTTTTAATTTAATTAAGAGAGGATGCTGTTTAATTATAGCATCCCTTCTATATTGGAGGGTTTATTGAGTGTATAGACGTGAGGATGTAATACCGAGCCGGCAGAAATTTGATACACAATCAATCATTTCAAAAAGCGGTAATTCAGATGTCGATGTGACAGTTAATGTTGAAACAACTGCGTTAGCTTATGCATTAGCGTGTTTTTACTATGCCGATGGTAGTCTTGATAGGGAGCAATATACTAAAATGTTGGATGAGTTAGATTATCAATTTGGTAAAAGAGGTATGGGTACATCTGAAAAAAACTATGAACCAAAAAGAAGAAATTGGTTATTTTAATTATAAAGGAAAATCATTTATATAATTGCTCATCACAGATGGGCATTTTTTAATTAGAATAAAGTTGCGATTCTCGCCATAGAGTACAAATAATATTTTTAATAGTGTTAGTCGCATAAAAGTAGACAACAAAGATTTACGGCAGCTTTTTCTAGTCATCAATCATTTCTATAGTTGCGTTGGAATCATCAGGTGTTTTCGCTATGCCGTGCAATGGGTGATTAATAGCATTCTCCAATCTAAAAGTGCGTAGTCTTCAGTTTCTAAATTGAGTCTGCAATTTCTATTGACAGGACAAATGCTTACGTATACCTTGCCAAAAGTGAAGAGAGCATTAACAAATAACCGACCATTGTTTTACCTTGAATTTCAACATTGTTCAGCTCTGTTGTATATGCCGTAAGTTAATTTTGTTGCTAAGAGTAGAGATGAAAACTCTTCAGCTATATAGAATAAACTGAACATTTTCCTAATTGCACAGTTTGTTGTTGCTTTCCACTGCAGGCGGATGCTTGCACTCCGGACTATAAGTGCAACATCGGTGGCCAAAGTACGCCCACCGTGTTTTCTTTACACTCCAGAGCACAAGGGCAACATCCCTCGAAATCAATTAAACACTATACATACATTTCAAGTGCATCAATCTATAAGGATTTTTCAAAAGTTGGTCTCATTGAGGGGGACGAAACAAAGAGTGTATCAAGTGATAAAATAGCTGAGTTAACAAAAGGAACAGCAGGACCTGTCTATGGTCCTCACTACGGAGAATTAAAGGTAGCAGGGTAGCTGGAAGCTGAGAAAAATCTACCGTACCGTACACTAGTAGTACGTTCTGGACAAGTGGTAGGTCCACATGACTATAGTGGCCGATTGCCATATTGGGTTCACAGAATGAAACAAGGTGGGGATGTTATCGCACCAGGTGATCGTAAACGCCAAGTCCAAATTATTGATGTTAGGGATTTAGCAAGTTGGGGTCGTAAATAGAGTAGAAGAAAGAGTTACAGGTATATATAATGTTACTGGACCATCATACAAATTGACAATGGAAGAACTACTGAATACATGTAAAGACGTTTGTAACCCGAATACAAAACTAATATGGATAGAAGAAGAGTTTTTGTTGAACAATCAAATAAAGCCTTGGGATGAATTACCTTTATGGCTCCCAGAAGCATTAAACGGTGCTGCTTCAGTAAACAACGAAAAGGCTTTAAACGAGGGACTGTCATTTTTACCGTTGAGACAAACAATAGAAGATGTGAACAGTTGGTTAGATTATAAAGGTAATAGCAATACATCGGACTTCGCTACAGTACTTTCTAAGGAAAAAGAATCTAAAATTATAGACGCATGGAAACAACTGTCGCGTTAGTGTAACGCTTGTAATCAAACGATATGATCATGCGGTTCAATGGTTTCTTTTTATTCCGTAAGTTCAATATTGACGTCTTCCTCAAAAATTCAAAACAATGAATGTCTAATTAAACATACCGAATTCGAAAGCGCCATTACCGACCGTTATGCAAGGCGAATTTTTACACAGAGCGTACGAGATCAATTTGCCTTGGATAAGTAGGGAGATGTTTTGTTAAAGAGTAAATCAGGCAGAGCATAAAACCAGCCGAATAACAAAAAGCCAATTTTCTCCTCGTCCGGAGTCACCGACCAGGCCATTGCCTGCATAAGATGGATGGAGGTGATCTTGGGAGGGATTCGGTATGTCGGGTATACTCGCAGGGATTGTGTTTGTATTTAAAGAGATGATGTTGTTTGTTTCATACGTAAAGAACCACGCGTTCCCACAACCACTTTCGAAAGAAGAGGAAAAAGAATGCTTGGAAAAAATGAAGGAAGGCGACGAAAACGCAAGGAACTTACTCATTGAACATAACTTACGGCTTGTCGCACATATCGTCAAGAAATTCGAAAGTACGAAAGAAGACACAGAAGACCTCATCTCCATCGGAACGATCGGACTCATTAAAGGGATAGAAAGCTACTCGCCAAACAAAGGTACGAAGCTCGCAACGTATGCGGCACGGTGTATTGAGAATGAGATCCTTATGCATTTACGTTCACTAAAGAAAGTGCGTAAAGACGTTTCCATTAACGAACCGATTGGTGCAGACAAAGAAGGAAATGAGCTCAGTCTCATGGAAATTCTCCAAGATGACGCACCAGACATCGTCGATGCGTTGCAACTGAAGATGGAGAAAAAACAAATATACGAGTGCATTCACGTTCTATCCGAAAGGGAAAAAGAAGTCGTCGTCGGTCGTTTCGGTCTTGGTGAAGACGAGGAGCGCACTCAGCGCGAAATCGCAAAGGATTTAGGCATCTCAAGGAGCTACGTGTCTCGAATCGAAAAACGAGCTTTATTAAAGCTCTTCCAGGCGTTTTATAAACAGCAAAAAGGTGAATTGTAGAAGAAAAGTTTCGTACTCTTGATCTTAACTGGTCGTCAACGAATTTAAATTAGCTAACCCTCAACCTCGTCGTATAGGTAGGTTGAGGGTTTTCACTGTGGGGATTTTTAATATTAGTGAGAAGGTATGACCGGGCAGACCGACGAAAAATCGCATGTTTTTATAACAACATTCGGTTTAAACATCACAACTTCACGTTGCTGGGTGAAGGGTTTACGCACGCTCATGGGATAAACTGGAATCTTGTGATCTATATAAGTTGAACGAAAGAATTTCACTGAATCCGATGACCCGGATCGGTCTTTACAGGCAAACGCCTACCGATCGTCTGTTGAAGTTCATCTCACTTCGATGTCGCTCGTTGTTCGTTACTGCAAGGGTTGTGGGAAACACAAAAGACGTTTGCTGAATGGAAAAAAGGCTTGACCGATGGTCACCACCTCGCGCAAGCGTGTGATAACTTGGCACGTATGTGACAATCCAGCCTTTAAACCGTGCACTTCCGGCCCTCAACGGTCACATATATCGTGATTTGTGACCGTTGACTTCGTTTATGTGCGCATCCACGTTTAACATGATGATTTTTCTTTCCTAAGTGTCACAAAAATGAATATATGGGGCATTTGGACGTCTTTCCACACCGTGACCAGTAGGCAAAAGCGTGAACCGTGTTACTCTTATGACCTGAAGGACATAGAAAACACGGCGGGCGTATTCTGGCCGCCGATGTTGCCCTTGTGCTCTGGAGTGTAACCATCCGCCTGAAGTGGAATGCAACAACAAACTGCCCAATTAGGAAAATATTAAGTTCACCCGATATAGATCATGTCCGAAACGATCTAATGGAAAGGACGAAAGAATTTCATTGGATGCCAGGCCTTAGAGAATCTATCGTTATTTTGTGTGATTTGACTGTTATGGCAAAGAGTGTCTTCATACCTCGTTGGCGTAGTTAAATTACTCCAATTGTGCTATGCCGAGTCGGGCAGGGAGCGTGGTTCAGATTGTGCGCGCTAGTTTACACTTTTTGCGATCAAGTTTGCTCTTTTTAGCGATTTTAGCGCTCATTTCGTAAAACTTGCGCGCAGTTTGTTCCAACTAGAGCGCAGATTGGACTAAATCGAACACCTCACGACCTATCGGTCCCAGCGGGGCCGAACTGAAATCGGTCTTGGTTCGGCGCGACTCGCGCCGACGGAAGTTTTGCGCTTGCAACTCGGGGTGCGGGGGCTGGGCGTGCGACTCATTGAAAATCGCTTTGGAACTAGATTGTTGATCGATTTCTTTAAAGGGAGTCAAGTCCAGATTTATGTGTAAAAGTGTTACAACGAGTAGCCAAGTCATTCATTTAGGTTTGAGGTGTTGCGTTCAAGGGGCCTGCAGGCCCCTTGAAAAATCATTTCTCATCTGAACTTTTTCG
>NZ_JBHFQF010000022.1:0-9251 GCF_041949955.1 Geomicrobium sp. JSM 1781026
ACCAAAACACATTCTTGCCTTCGCTGTTTTTCTTAATGCCCCACTTGGGATCCATCGGCACCTCCGCCCGTAAGAGATCAACAGAGATGTCCAGCTGATCTTCAATTTTCTTATCGTAGAGCGAAAGTGCCGCTTCTTTTTCTGCCTGTGCTTGACGGCAAGCTTCCGGATCGGCTTTGGTTTTGCGGCCCTGTTTTGTAGGGGACTCCTTCATGTTCTCGGATTTCTCTTCCTTTACGGGCGCTAAGTCTCGTGCTTTTAGATGAGTGGCGTCAATGGCGACGGTGTCATCGGTAATGAACCCTTCCGTAAAGGCTTGGACAAGCACATCGGATTGAACGGATTCCAGCACCTCCGCGTGTTGGATTTTCGTGACCAAACGTGAAAACGAGGCTTCAGAAGGGACGGCATCTGAGACGAGAAACCCACAATCGAGTTGGAACTTCACGTCGTGGCGCAAACGGCGAACCAAGTCTTTAATCGTTGGGATTCGCTCAAGAATTCGAATGAGAAGCGCATGAATCATGGCCGGGTAGTTGAGCTGTAAAGGCGCACCCTCCCGGGATTTTTTCGACACCACCCAAAGGATCGAATCAATATTGATCGCCGAAAATACCTCATCGAATCGATGGGGAGGTTCTAAATCATATAAATCTTGCAGGTCAAACAGGCTCGCTTGTCGTATAATAGCCATAAGGGAGTCTTCCTCCAGTCTTTAGAGTTTTGTCAGCACTTAACTCATTCGACTGTTTGGGGAGGTACTCCTTTTTTCGTGACGTGAAAACCTTGGGAGGCTAAGACAGGCAGTTATGAAATTCGTTCAAGTGACACTTGAGAAAGAAAAATCATGATTTTAAACGTGAATGCGCACATAAACGGTGTCAACTGTCACAAATCGTGCGATTTGTGACAGTTGCGTGCGGAAATTGCCCGGTTTGAGGGCTGGATTGTCACATACTTGTGCCAGGTGGTGAGCCTCGGTCACGACTTTTTACCCTTCGGCAAACGTTTTTCGTGTTGCCCGCAACCCTTACAGTGGCGAACGTTGTCGAAGTGAAACGAGATGAACTTCAACAAGCAATGGGTAGGCGTTTGCCCGTATAGACCAATCGCGATCATAGAATTCAATTAAATTCTTTAGTTCAATTCATCTATATAGAATGGACTTAAAATTTCCCTGATTTGCGCTGTTGGTTGTTGGGTTGGGGGGGAAGCGCGTTGCTGGGTGCCATTTTGCGCTCTAGTTTACACTTTCTACGCTCAAGTTTGCCTAGTTTAACGATTTTGGTGCTCATTTCGCTAAACTTGCGCGCAGTTTGTTCGAACTGGAGCGCAGATTCAATGCCCATAAGCGAGCACCCTGTCGGTCCAAGCAGGGCCGAAGCCAAATCGGACTCGGTTCGGCGCGGCTCGCGCCGACGTCTCGTGGGTACTTCGGGGCAGGGATGTACTCCTGACCTTGTGATCTGTTACCGAGTTTGCTCATTCTGTTCCCTAGTTTATGAGAATATATCGTTTTTCCTGCGATTTTCCCCAACTTGAGAACAGTTCGGTCGCAACTCGAGCATAGTTTTCACTTTACCAAGCTTACGATTGGTTGTTGAAGAAGTTCTTTAGTTCAATTTATATAAATCCCGGTCGAACGATGATTTTACCAGATACTGGACGATCTAGATCATTTAGAACACCGCAGTTTACCTGACAATGGCCGACCTATGAACGCTCGTTTCTACACTGAACTTAAAACCATTATTCTAGCAACCTTCGGCACCTCTGGTGTCGATGATAAGCCTAACGATCTCCGCCATGAATCATACGAACATGTTGTTGGTTGTGTGACCGAAAAGGGCGGTGGAATTTCTTACGACGAGCGCATGGAGTCGGGGGGATGATGTAGCTAAAACCACAGCAACCCATGTACTCAACGTATATAGACCTTTAAATTGCGGTATGTCGTGTTCATGCGCTAAAACCGAGTGCCCCAGACATATCCAAATAATTCTTTACACTACCCTCGCAACACAAGCTTTTAACGTAGTCTTCCTGCCACTCAGGCAAGACATGGTTGTTTTCAGCGAGCAGAGGCCCCTAACTACGTAAATAACCTTGCCAACTGGCAAGGTTATTTAGGATACTTCATAAGCAAATGACTAAGCTTCACGATCGGGTTTATCCAAGGTATCTTCTTTTGGAGTAGCAGCCGGAGTATCTTCGAAGATTTGAGTTGTGGACTTTTTGAATTCAGTAATGGTTTTACCAAAGGCCCCGCCAATCTCCGGCAGTTTTTTGGGTCCAAAAATTAAGAGAGCTAACAGAGAAATCAAGATAAGACTTGGGATTCCGACGTTAAATGGACTCATATGTTCACCTCCTGCTTTCTTAGTTGTTAGACTGCTCCAATTTCCCATTTTTTATCAAAAAAAAAATGTACAGCAAAGAAAAACTTTGCTGTACGGGTGACGCTATTCATGTAATGAACAGATGAGATCGATATACGTGGCTACTCCGGTGCTCAATACCCGTTCATCATAGTCAAATGACGGGTGGTGATGTCCTGCTGCCAGTGGAGTGCCAAAGATCATGTACGTAGCCTCTCCACCTGCATTTTGAACGTCTGTCATGAGTACTGCAGCATCCTCTGATGCACCAATAGGGAGGGTCGGTATAATTGTATTCACAAACGGATTCGCCGCGGTTGCTGCGGTCAGCCGATTGACCCAGACGTCATCGCACCTTGCGGTCATGCCATGACCAACTACTTCTATATTGGCCTCTACATCGCTCATTAATGCCGCGGCTTTTGCCACGCGCTGTACTTCGTCAAACATATATGTGTCCAACTTATCCGTCTGTCCTCGTGTTTCTCCTTGAAGGGCCGCTCGGTCAGGAATGACATTTCGACCACTTCCAGACGTTAACGTACCGATATTAATGCGCGTTGTTCCATCGCTATGCCTTGGGATGGCAAGAGCATTTTGCACGAAGGCCGATGCCGCAATCATTGCATTCTTACCTGTCTCGGGATATGCTCCAGCGTGGGCAGCTTTGCCCGTGAACGCAAGATCAAATTTAGTCGTGGCTAGAAAACCAGTGGTCGTTGCCGCGATTTGGCCGATTTCTCCATCTTGAATGCCGATATGACCGGATAGAAAATAGTCTGCACCAGTGAGCCAACCTTTAGCTGCCATCGTTTTTGCCCCGCGACTACCTTCTTCCGCAGGTTGGAACAACAACGTAAAGGTTCCAGTGAGCTCATCTTGGTGATGAGAAATGTAATGGGCAACAGCTAAACCGATCGCTGTATGCCCGTCGTGACCACACGCATGCATGTTACCCGCAATCGTTGATTGAAACGATTCTTTAAACGGTAGATGGTTGTCGTCTGTCGCCTCTGTAATTGGCAGTCCATCGATATCAAAGCGGAGTACCGTATGTGCCCCAGCTCGTCCTGTATCTAGACGCGCAACAACACCTGTCGTTCCGTTTTTCATCTTGTCGAGCAATGCAGTTGGAACGCCATACTCTTTCGCACGCAGCATCGCTTCGTCCAACTCTTCTTGGTCGGGAACACCTAAACGCTCATCTGCAGCGATGGCATCCTCTCCTATGTGCAGTAAGAACCCTTTGCCTTCAAGTTTCTCTACAATTTTGGCGGTCGTAACAAACTCCGTCCAGCCTACTTCCGGAACTCGGTGGAATTCTCGCCTCCAACTAACGAAGCGCTCTTCATTTTGCTCGACCCATTCATGACATCTCATGTTGTCACCGTTCTTTCATGTTTTCTTCCATCGTAACACGAAAAAAATTACCGGTGTTGTTCATAAACAATTGCTTGTGAGCTTCGTTGCAACTTCTCATATTCTTCGTCAGTAAGTGAAGGTAAATCCATCGCTCCGACATTCTCCAACACTTGCTCCACTGAACTTGCTCCCGCAGTAACCGATGAGACAGCAGGGTGATGAAGCACATAACGAATGGCCAGTTGAGCGGGTGTGCCCAAGTGTCTCATTGCCGCCAGAGCATCCGCCGCAAACTGCACTTCACCTTTTGTATAATCTAAGAAACCTTCTTCAGGCGTCTTCACTCCCGACTTTTCTGTTAACATGCCTTTTGCGATCGGACCTCTTACGATGACACCGATGTCATTTTGATGGAGAAAATCTAACATCGATTCTTCAGGTCTTCTGTCCAACAAGTTGTATTGCATCATGACACTCGTCATCCCTGAATCCGCGTATTCCTTTATGACATTCGGTCGAATCGAAGAAATGCCAAACGCACGAATGAACCCTTCTTGCTTCAATTCTTGGAACGCCTCAATCGTCTCATCAATCGGATCATCAATCGTTCCACCGTGCAATTGATACACATCAAGATAATCCGTACCTAAACGTCGCAAACTGTTTTTACACGCCTCTTTAATATACGCCTTAGAGGGATCCCAGTACCAATCATCCCGCCCTTCTTGCCAATGATTGCCACCTTTAGACGCCAGCACAAGTTGTTCTCTTCTGCCTTTGATGATTTCACCGACGATCTCCTCGTTTTTTCCGAATTGATACAGATCTGCGGTGTCCACATAATTCATGCCTTTTTCTATACCTGCTTCAAGGACGAGCCTTGCTTCTTCTATATTTTCAGAAAGACTCATCGTTCCAAAGCCAATTTCACTAACATGAATATCTGACTTCCCTAGTCTACGCATTTTCATATGTTTTCCTCCTTCAACGTTCTTAGTCCACATTTACCCGTTTTCGCTTCGGTTCATACGTACATTTGCGCTTGTTGTTTTGACAGTTTTTTGTCAAAATAGACAATAGTCGTGATTTAAAAGAATGGGGGACCCATAATGAAGACTTACGAACAGTTGCAGCAGACCATTCAGAAAAAAGTGATCGGTCAAGATGGGGTGATTGAGTTGATGACAATCGCCTTATTAAATCATGGGCATGTGTTGCTTGAGAGTGTGCCCGGTACAGGAAAAACGTTATTAGCAAAAACGTTTGCTTCTGCGCTACATATGTCTTTTAGTCGCATTCAGTTTACACCAGACATTTTGCCGAGCGACGTTACCGGCTTACGTTTTTTCCATCCGAAGCATCAAGAGTTTCAATTAGAAAAAGGGCCTGTATTTACGAATGTACTCCTTGCTGATGAAATCAACCGCGCCACACCGAAAACACAATCATCATTATTAGAAGTCATGGAAGAGAGACAAGTGACAATTGACGGGGAAACACATCTGATCGACGGGCCTTTTATCGTTATTGCCACGCAAAACCCAGTCGAATCTCAACAAGGCACGTATGCACTTCCTGCTGCTCAATTGGACAGATTTTTCTTAAAAATCCCAATGAGATACCCGGATGTCGAACAAGAACGATCAATTTTACATACCCATGCCTCTCCTTCAACAGAAGAGATAGAACCCGTATTAACAAAAGAAGAGATCTTCTCTCTCCAAGAACAAGTCGCTCGTATTACTGTCGACCAAGATGTTGAAACGTACCTTTTGACACTCGCCCAAGAGACACGAAATCACCCGCTTATTGAAGTGGGTATCAGTCCTCGGGGAACGCTCGCTTGGCTTCGAGCAGCAAAAGGGATGGCTTTTCTACGCGAGCGAAGTTACGTTCACCCAAGTGATCTACAAGACACCGCTCCATATGTCATCGCTCACCGACTTCTTTTATCCACAGAGGGGTACATGACAAAAGGGGCCGATCAAATTCTCAAAGATATTCTTCAAGAAGTTCCAGTCCCTGTTGAGGCGAATGAAGCATGAACCGAACCGTTGAGAGCTCGCGTGTCACAGGTATCGCTACGCTAGCCTTTTCACTATCTTTAGTCTTCGCTTTAATTCAAGGTGAAGCCTTATGGTTATTGCTTTCCGTTTTTGGTCTGTTATGGGTAGGTGTCTCAAACGTAATACTCAAACGCCTTGGTACGCAAATTTCACTCACCGAGACTGGAAAGAAAAGGCGGTATCATATCGACAATGAAGGTGCATTTGAATTTACGATTCGCAATGACGGTCTGCCCATTTACCAAGCAACACTCATCATTCAATTTGACAACAATGTCAATCCGATTGATGTTGAGAAGACAACGAGTTCTGGCGAAGGCATTCATGAGGTTCGGACTCGGATCACGTTAGGATACCGCTCTGAAAAAACAATCCATATTCCTTTTGTTGCTTTTGAACGGGGAATCGGTCGCATTCGTTCAATTCGCATTGACATTCCGAATTGGGCAGGATTTGGGCATGTGGAACTTCGCTATTACCATACGCTCAAGCAAGAAGCACTTGTTTTTCCAAAGCTGCTCCCTGTTGCTGAAACGGAAAAGCCGCTCACTCAATTTGAAGGAGACTTCCCTAAACCTTTTGCACTGTTTCAAGATCGCATGTTGCCCGTTAGCGTTCGTGATTATCAATTTGGGGATGATTTCAAAGATATTCATTGGAAAGCGAGTGCAAAGATGCAAAAGCTTCAAACGAAACAATATGAAACGATTACCGATCAAAGTGTACTTCTCACCGTTAATATCACTTCCGACTATGGACTTTCTAAAGATTTAGATGCCCTCGTAGAGCATAGCGCATTTATTGCTAACGAAGTTTTAGGAGACGACATGGCCTTTGGCCTTGCCATGAATCGCATGACATTTGGCAGTTTTCGGTTCATGCACACGCAGGCAGGAACGGGTAATGAACAGCTGCTCTATTTACTCGAACAGTTAGCTTCTGTGACGAAGGGACGTACACTCACAACGTCCTATACGAAACTGCTCTCACATCTCATCTATCAGCGGGAACGCCCCGTTCATTGGATTCATGCTGGAGAGCGCACCCAAGAGGTTGACGAGATGCTTCATCACTTGCATAGAAACGGTCAACCGCTGAGCATTTTGCACCTGCACAAAGAAACCGCCTATTTATCCCCGTATACGCCACTCGAACAAAGGGGGAGAGATCATGGCTCGTAAGATTATGTTCGGTTTCTACACTGGAATTGAAGTGAACCTATTACTTGGATTATTCTATGTGATCTATGCACTCATTTCACCGAGCTTTCCATTGCTCCAACTCGTTTTGTTCGTGTTCACTTGCTCATTCATTCTCGTATGGGCTGTAGAAACGCCCAAAAAAAAGCAAAGACTTTTCATTATTGGGGCTTTACTCCTTCTATTTGTCGTTGGGTGGGGTCTGTATCAAATCATACTCATTCCAGTACTTCTTATACAATTGCTCGTGATGTATCGAATTATTTCTCATCAACCATTCTCGGTATCTGAACGACTCGTGGGGAGATTCCTTGTTTTAATAGGGATGAACGTGATGGTCGCCGCTTTTCTCCAAAGCTTCGGAGCAACACTTCCAGTAACGGAGTTGTTTTTTTACTTAGCGAGTATGACATTAGCTGCAATCACGTATTTAACGTTATCTTTTATGAGTGCAAATAACGGCAAAAGTAACCAAACACTCATTGTATGGCAAGGTGGACTCATCGGATCTCTATTGCTTATTTTAACGGTCATCTATTTCAACTTATCGGTTATCGAACGAATGGTAGCGATGATTATTGAAGGGATACTCACATTACTAACGTTCATCGTCACACCTATTTTCCAACTATTTGGAATGCTGTTTGCGTTAATCGCGCCAGAAGATGTGGAACCTCCCCTTGAAGCAGAAATCGAGATGGGCGCAGGTTCGCTTGAAGAACAGGAAACGTACGTTCCAACTGAACTGTTTGACATCACTTGGATCTTTGCGACACTCACGTTTCTCGTTTGTATCGTGTTGGCTGTCATTTTCATACGAAAAGTGATCCGCGGAAATGAAGATTACGCACAAAACAACCACCTCGTCCAAAATGCTTCATCTGGACTGCAAAAAACATTAACAAATCGATTTAAAAACCTTTATTCCGCTCCAGACAAACAACAACTCATTCGAAAAGAAGTCGAGAAATTGGAACAGTACGCCAAGAAAAAAGAGGTACCAAGAGACCCTAGGCAGACCATTCATCAATGGCTGCTCATTGTGACGAAAAATCTCACTGACTTTGACTTAACAGCGTACGTTGATGTGTACGAAGGCGCCCGCTATGGTCACCGAACGATTGATGATCAAGATACTAACTGGTTTAAAAAAGAAACGAAACGAATTAAGGAACATTTGAAAAACTAGAAAACCTGGGCAGAGGGCCGGGTTTTCTAGTTAAGTTGAACGAAAGAAATTCACTGAAACGATGACCGAGATCGGTCTTTGCGGGTGAATGGTTACCGTATATTGTCTGTTGGAATTCATCTGTTTGCCGATTGTTGTTCGTCACTGTAAAGGTTGCGGGCAATACGCAAAACGTTTGCCGAAAGGTAAAAAGTCGTGACCGGTGCTCACCACCTGGCACAAGCGTGTGATGGCCGGTCACGTATGTGACAATCCAGCCCTCAAACCGGGCAAATTCGGCGCGCAACGGTCACTTATCTCAGGATTTGTGTCCCGGCCCCTGCACTCTCATATATACTTCTCTTCGATTGCATGGGGCGGAGGGCGGCTGAGATCGACGGAAACAGTATGGTGCGAGGAATTGTGTCCGGAGAGCGCCCTTAGTCGTGCACTCCGATGTCGAAAACGTGCACTTGCATCTGTACCAGATGGTTTGTGCATGCTACGTAGGGCAAGGATCCACCCCGGATCGAGCATGGCTTTGCATTCGCAAGATGAGAAGCTGGAAGTACTATCTTGCTGTCGGCATCGGTGGTGCCGAAGAAAAAGCGAGCGAGTCGAGGCGACTGGGGTTGGCTTCGGCGCCGGAGGCGCCGACATGTTGCTAGTCTTTCGGATTTTCTTAGCGTCTGTTGCGTCTATACGGAGCTGCTCAGGGTTAGAAGGACAGAGACTTGGGCGGTGCGAGGAATTGTGTCCGGAGAGCGCTCCTAGACGGACAGAAGAGCTCATTTATGTGACCATCCGTACTGAAAATAATGCTCGTAGCGACTCCGATTGTCACTGAAACGACTTTTTGTGACCAGTCGGAACCTTTTTGTGACATTTGCCAGCACCAAACACCGGTTTTGCTACCTGAACTGTCACTTATCTGAGGATTTGTGACAATTGTAGAGTTAGTATAAAAAGTGGACACGCAATAATGAGCGTCTTGTATAATGAAAGGAATACAAGAGGAGCGTGGAAGAACTTATGGGAAAAAAACATGTATCTCAACAATATCGAGAGCATCTTTCAA
>NZ_JBHFQF010000023.1:0-2642 GCF_041949955.1 Geomicrobium sp. JSM 1781026
TGTGATAAAATGCATGGATACGCAGCTCCTTGTCTATGACTTGTTTCGGCAAATTCAAGTATAGAGGACAAAGGAGCCTGCGTATTTTATTTTGCCTCAGTTGTTTTTCCACCCCAACATTTAGTGTAGAGCCGTTTTTCCACCCGACCATTTAACTTAGTATAGATCCTGGAAAGAATGCTCGCAGAAAAAGCTAATTAACGCTTAAAAAACTAGGCCGGTTATTATACCTTCCTAGTTTTTTTATGTGTGCTGTTTAAAACACAAATTTATTTAGACAACCTTTTCTAGTTTCCAGTTGAACCAAACCCACCAGAACCTCGAGAAGTGTCATTTAATGATTCAACTTCCAAGAAAATTGCTTGAGGTACTTGCTGCAATACTCCTTGAGCAATGCGATCATGCTTAGCAATGACATAACTTCCCTGATCAGCCTTGCTATCTATTGCTTCTCCCTTTGTTGAAAGCACACCCATTTCTTCATTGCTAGCTCCAATGTGATCAACTAGAATGCCGACCTCTCCACGGTAATCTGCATCAATCGTACCGGGGCTGTTTGAAATACGTAATTTCGTTTTTTTAGACAAGCCACTTCGTGGTCGCACTTGCATTTCGAATCCATTAGGAATTTCAAAAGCTAAGCCTGTTTTTATTAACTTTGTTTCCCCAGGTTGAATGACTACTTCTTCTAAAGCGTATAAATCAAAACCTGCAGCTGCATTCGACCCGTATGTAGGAATAACAGCATCTTCATGAAGCTTCTTAACCCGCACATCATACTTCTTCACACTTACACTCTCCTTCTAAGAAAAAAACAGCCACAAGTTATGTGACTGTTTCAATAATCGCTTTACGCGTATGTTGTAAAATATGGTGCCGAGGGCCGGACTTGAACCGGCACGGTTGTTACCAACCGCAGGATTTTAAGTCCTGTGTGTCTGCCAATTCCACCACCCCGGCATGGTATGTTAGACAGAATATAAACTTGGAGGCGGCACCCGGATTTGAACCGGGGCATAGGGGTTTTGCAGACCCCTGCCTTACCACTTGGCTATGCCGCCAAAAAATGGAGCGGGAGACGAGATTCGAACTCGCGACCCCCACCTTGGCAAGGTGGTGTTCTACCACTGAACTACTCCCGCATAAATGGCTGGGCCAGCTGGATTCGAACCAGCGCATCACGGAATCAAAATCCGATGCCTTACCGCTTGGCTATGGCCCAATATGGGGCGGCTGATGAGAATCGAACTCACGAGTGCCGGAACCACAATCCGGTGCGTTAACCACTTCGCCACAGCCGCCATATTTATGTGTTGTTTATTATTAAATTGGCAGGGGCAGTAGGAATCGAACCCACATCAAAGGTTTTGGAGACCTTCGTTTTACCATTAAACTATGCCCCTATATAAATGGTGGAGGGGGACGGATTCGAACCGCCGAACCCTGAGGGAGCGGATTTACAGTCCGCCGCGTTTAGCCACTTCGCTACCCCTCCATGTATATATGGTGCCGGCCAGAGGACTTGAACCCCCAACCTACTGATTACAAGTCAGTTGCTCTACCAATTGAGCTAGACCGGCTAAATAAAGATGGTGGCTCGAGACGGAATCGAACCGCCGACACGTAGATTTTCAGTCTACTGCTCTACCGACTGAGCTATCGAGCCATAAGTATTATGTAATTTAATGGCGGGCCTGACGGGAATCGAACCCGCGATCTCCTGCGTGACAGGCAGGCATGTTAACCGCTACACCACAGGCCCCTATTTTGAAAAATAAGCGGCGAATCTCTTCGGCTACTTCGCTCATTCATTCGAGTCGTGTACCTAGTACACTCACTCAGTCCGTCGCTTCCGCGAACTCCTTGCTTCTTTTAAATACTACTTGTTTTAAAAAATAAGCGACGAATCAGTTTCGTTCGTTCGATTTACGTACAGAGTACGCTCACTTGTACCTTAAAGGTACTACGGTCTTTTCTCGCTAGGTTGCTTACTCGACGTAGTGTCGAGGTTGAAATTTGGTTGCACTCTTCAAGTACTACAATCTAAATATTAATTGGTTGCGGGAGGAGGATTTGAACCTCCGACCTCCGGGTTATGAGCCCGACGAGCTACCAGACTGCTCTATCCCGCGATATGTTGGTGACCCGTGCGGGATTCGAACCCGCGTTACCGCCGTGAAAGGGCGGTGTCTTAACCCCTTGACCAACGGGCCAGCTTAATTAATTACTTCTTAGAGTTTTTATGGCGGAGAGCGAGGGATTCGAACCCTCGAGACGGTTTACGCCGCCTACACGATTTCCAATCGTGCTCCTTCGGCCACTCGGACAGCTCTCCAAAGTATGGCTCCACAGGCAGGATTCGAACCAGCGACCTACCGGTTAACAGCCGGTTGCTCTACCACTGAGCTACTGTGGAATATGTCTCGTAACGGCCTCACGGACAACATTATTTTACTCTAATAACGTTTATAATGCAAGTCATTTACGATGATTCATGATGTTTGTATTTTATGTAGAGAGATCGTTCTCTCAAAACTGAATAACGGAGAAGCATGCGGACGTGACCCATCCTAACGCCATATGCGTGGATAAATCCTCGACCGATTAGTATCTGTCAGCTCCATGTGTCGCCACACTTCCAC
>NZ_JBHFQF010000024.1:0-2299 GCF_041949955.1 Geomicrobium sp. JSM 1781026
GAGAGATCGTTCTCTCAAAACTGAATAACGGAGAAGCATGCGGACGTGACCCATCCTAACGCCATATGCGTGGATAAATCCTCGACCGATTAGTATCTGTCAGCTCCATGTGTCGCCACACTTCCACACCAGACCTATCTACCTGATCGTCTCTCAGGGGTCTTACTCACTTGACGTGATGGGAAATCTCATCTCGAGGGGGGCTTCATGCTTAGATGCTTTCAGCACTTATCCCTGCCACACGTAGCTACCCAGCGATGCTCCTGGCGGAACAACTGGTACACCAGCGGTATGTCCATCCCGGTCCTCTCGTACTAAGGACAGCTCCTCTCAAATTTCCAACGCCCACGACGGATAGGGACCGAACTGTCTCACGACGTTCTGAACCCAGCTCGCGTGCCGCTTTAATGGGCGAACAGCCCAACCCTTGGGACCTACTTCAGCCCCAGGATGCGACGAGCCGACATCGAGGTGCCAAACCTCCCCGTCGATGTGGACTCTTGGGGGAGATTAGCCTGTTATCCCCAGGGTAGCTTTTATCCGTTGAGCGACGGCCCTTCCATACGGTGCCGCCGGATCACTAAGCCCGACTTTCGTCCCTGCTCGACCTGTATGTCTCGCAGTCAAGCTCCCTTCTGCCTTTGCACTCTTCGAATGATTTCCAACCATTCTGAGGGAACCTTTGGGCGCCTCCGTTACTCTTTAGGAGGCGACCGCCCCAGTCAAACTGCCCACCAGACACTGTCCCTGAACCGGATCACGGTTCGAGGTTAGGATTCCAACACAGCAAGGGCAGTATCCCACCAGCGCCTCCACCGAAGCTAGCGCTCCGGTTTCCAAGGCTCCTGCCTATCCTGTACAAGCTGTGCCCAAACCCAATATCAAGCTACAGTAAAGCTCCATGGGGTCTTTCCGTCCTGTCGCGGGTAACCTGCATCTTCACAGGTACTATAATTTCACCGGGTCTCTCGTTGAGACAGTGCCCAAGTCGTTGCACCTTTCGTGCGGGTCGGAACTTACCCGACAAGGAATTTCGCTACCTTAGGACCGTTATAGTTACGGCCGCCGTTTACTGGGGCTTCAATTCGGACCTTCGCCGAAGCTAAGTCCTCCTCTTAACCTTCCAGCACCGGGCAGGTGTCAGCCCCTATACTTCGTCTTACGACTTCGCAGAGACCTGTGTTTTTGATAAACAGTCGCTTGGGCCTTTTCACTGCGGCTCCCCAGGGCTATTCACCCCAAGGAGCACCCCTTCTCCCGAAGTTACGGGGTCATTTTGCCGAGTTCCTTAACGAGAGTTCTCCCGCGCGTCTTAGAATTCTCATCCCACCTACCTGTGTCGGTTTGCGGTACGGGCACCTGTCTCCTCACTAGAGGCTTTTCTCGGCAGCGGAGGATCAGGGACTCAAGGGCGCTATGCCCTTTCGCGGTCACGACTCAGCCTTATGTGTTGGACGGATTTGCCTATCCAACAGCCTCGTTCGCTTCGACGCACATCCAATTGTACGCTCTCCCTACCTTTCTGCGTCCCCCCATTGTTCAAACAGAGACAAGGTGGTACTGGAATTTCCACCAGTTTGCCATCGCCTACGCCTTTCGGCCTCAGCTTAGGTCCCGACTAACCCTGAGCGGACGAGCCTTCCTCAGGAAACCTTAGGTTTTCGACGGAAGGGATTCTCACCCTTCTTTTCGCTACTCATACCGGCATTCTCACTTCTGTACGCTCCAACAGTCCTCACGGTCTGCCTTCTCTGCCTACAGAACGCTCCCCTACCCAACTCAAAAGAGTTGCCACAGCTTCGGTGGTGTGTTTAGCCCCGGTACATTTTCGGCGCAGCGTCACTCGACCAGTGAGCTATTACGCACTCTTTCAATGGTGGCTGCTTCTAAGCCAACATCCTGGTTGTCTAAGCAACGCCACATCCTTTCCCACTTAACACACACTTGGGGACCTTAGCTGGTGATCTGGGCTGTTTCCCTCTTGACGACGGATCTTAGCACTCGCCGTCTGACTCCCGGATATAAATTACTGGCATTCGGAGTTTGACTGAACTCGGTAATCCGGTAGGGACCCCTCATCCAATCAGTGCTCTACCTCCAGCATTCTCTTTCCGAGGCTAGCCCTAAAGCTATTTCGGGGAGAACCAGCTATCTCCGTGTTCGATTGGCATTTCACCCCTACCCACACCTCATCCCCGCAGCTTTCAACCTACGTGGGTTCGGGCCTCCAGTCGGTGTTACCCGACCTTCACCCTGGACATGGGTAGATCACACGGTTTCGGGTCGACGTTCACGTACT
>NZ_JBHFQF010000025.1:0-1726 GCF_041949955.1 Geomicrobium sp. JSM 1781026
ATTGCCCTTTGAAAACTGAATGAAAGATAAGCGAATTAAAGCAATAAAAGCTAGCGCTTCTATTAAAGAAGCACGAGCCTCGTTGGCACCCCCGTGCTGACGAAAAAAGGAACACTTTCAATGGAGAGTTTGATCCTGGCTCAGGACGAACGCTGGCGGCATGCCTAATACATGCAAGTCGAGCGGACCCGAGGTGCTTGCACCTCAATGGGTCAGCGGCGGACGGGTGAGTAACACGTGGGCAACCTGCCCAACAGACTGGGATAACTCCGGGAAACCGGAGCTAATACCGGATAGGCTCTTTTTGTCACCTGGCAGAAAGAGGAAAGGCGGTTTCGGCCGTCACTGTTGGAGGGGCCCGCGGCGCATTAGCTAGTTGGTGAGGTAAGGGCTCACCAAGGCGACGATGCGTAGCCGACCTGAGAGGGTGATCGGCCACACTGGAACTGAGACACGGTCCAGACTCCTACGGGAGGCAGCAGTAGGGAATCATCCGCAATGGGCGAAAGCCTGACGGTGCAATGCCGCGTGAGTGATGAAGGTTTTCGGATCGTAAAGCTCTGTTGTGAGGGAAGAACAGTTCGAGGAGGCAATGCCTCGGATGTGACGGTACCTCACCAGAAAGCCACGGCTAACTACGTGCCAGCAGCCGCGGTAATACGTAGGTGGCGAGCGTTGTCCGGAATTATTGGGCGTAAAGGGCACGCAGGCGGTTCATTAAGTCTGATGTGAAAGGCTGTGGCTCAACCACAGAATGGCATTGGAAACTGTTGAACTTGAGTGCAGAAGAGGAGAGTGGAATTCCACGTGTAGCGGTGAAATGCGTAGATATGTGGAGGAACACCAGTGGCGAAGGCGACTCTCTGGTCTGTAACTGACGCTGAGGTGCGAAAGCGTGGGGAGCGAACAGGATTAGATACCCTGGTAGTCCACGCCGTAAACGTTGAGTGCTAGGTGTTAGGGGTTTCGATACCCGTAGTGCCGAAGCAAACGCATTAAGCACTCCGCCTGGGGAGTACGACCGCAAGGTTGAAACTCAAAGGAATTGACGGGGGCCCGCACAAGCGGTGGAGCATGTGGTTTAATTCGACGCAACGCGAAGAACCTTACCAGGTCTTGACATCCTTTGATCGCTCTAGAGATAGAGTTTTCCCTTCGGGGACAAAGTGACAGGTGGTGCATGGTTGTCGTCAGCTCGTGTCGTGAGATGTTGGGTTAAGTCCCGCAACGAGCGCAACCCTTGATCTTAGTTGCCAGCATTCAGTTGGGCACTCTAAGGTGACTGCCGGTGACAAACCGGAGGAAGGCGGGGATGACGTCAAATCATCATGCCCCTTATGACCTGGGCTACACACGTGCTACAATGGACGGTACAACGGGAAGCGAAGCCGCGAGGTGGAGCCAATCCTAAAAAGCCGTTCTCAGTTCGGATTGTAGGCTGCAACTCGGCTACATGAAGCTGGAATCGCTAGTAATCGCGGATCAGCATGCCGCGGTGAATACGTTCCCGGGCCTTGTACACACCGCCCGTCACACCACGAGAGCCAGCAACACCCGAAGTCGGTGAGGCAACCTTTATGGAGCCAGCCGCCGAAGGTGGGGCCGGTGATTGGGGTGAAGTCGTAACAAGGTATCCCTACCGGAAGGTGGGGATGGATCACCTCCTTTCTATGGAGACTTACTCTTCCTGAGCGGAAGAGATAAGATACGCCCTCTCTTACGAGAG
>NZ_JBHFQF010000026.1:0-1463 GCF_041949955.1 Geomicrobium sp. JSM 1781026
GGTGCTGCACCCCAAAAGTTAGAGCTAAAACTAACGTTTGGGGTGTTCCTATGACTAAATATAGTGATGATTTAAAAGCGCGTGTCGTCCGAGAGTATCTAGAAGGCGTCGACGGATATAAACCTTTGGCGAGGAAATATGGAATCTCTTCGCATAGCCTCATTGTGGAATGGGTGCGAGTCTTTCGCGCGTTGGGTGCCGAGGGATTAAAACGAAAAAAGGTGCGGGAGGTCTATTCTGTTCAATTTAAGCTGGATGTCTTACACTGGATGAAAAGCAACCGCGCTTCTCTTAGCGAAACAGCCACTCACTTTGGACTCAAGCGTAGATCTACACTTGCGACTTGGAAAGAAATCATGGAGTCTGAGGGGGTTGCGGGCTTAGAGCCAAAGCCGAAAGGACCTCTACCTATGCCAAAAAAGTCGCGAAAAAAAAGAATCCTTCCTCTTTCACGTGAAGAACAATTAGAACGAGAGAATGAACTTCTTCGATTGGAAGTTTCTTATTTAAAAAAGAGAAAAGCTTTTCAGGAGAATCCGGGTGCATACCTAGAAAAGCACAAGCAGCGCTATCCTTCGAGCTCACCCAAGAAGGATTCAGACTAAACGATGTTCTATCGTGTGTAGGTCTACCCGAAGCGACGTATCATTATCATCGCAAGCACGCTCAGCGGCCTGAACGTGATCATGACGTAAAAGAGCGAATCACAAAGATTTATGACCAACACAAGGGCAGATACGGCTACCGTCGAATTCATGCCCAACTCAAAGCAGAAGGCTGGGTCATTAATCATAAGAAAGTCTTTCGGTTGATGAAGATCCTGGGCTTGTCTTGCCAAAAATTTGTTCGAAAATCTCGGTATCGCTCCTATAAGGGGAAGGTAGGAAAAGTTTCTAAAAATCGGATTAACCGTCGGTTTCGTTCGACCATTCGACTTCAAAAGTTATTCACCGATGTAACGGAATTCAAATGTACAGAGGATGAAAAACTCTATCTCAGCCCGATTCTTGACGTCTTTAACGGAGAAGTCATTGCGTATCATATGGCCAAGCGACCGACCCTTGACTTTGTTCTCCAACCTTTACAGGAGGCTGTACAAATCATTGGCCAAGAAGGCCAGTACCGTGCGACGATTCATTCAGACCAAGGTTGGCATTATCAGCACAAGAGTTGGGTGAAAACCCTAAAGAACAACCAAATCTTTCAAAGTATGTCTCGAAAAGCTACATGTGAAGACAACTCACCTATGGAGAACTTTTTCGGCCTATTAAAGCAAGAAATGTATTATGGTGAGCCCATGCTTTCCTATGATGAATTAGAAAAGCGAATTCATGAGTACATGCATTATTACAACCATGATCGAATTAAATTAAAACTGGCTGGTCATAGTCCGGTCCAATACCGAACTTTAACCAGCCAATCCGCTTCATAATAAAAACTTTAACTTTTGGGGGTCACTACCT
>NZ_JBHFQF010000027.1:0-1384 GCF_041949955.1 Geomicrobium sp. JSM 1781026
GGTAGAGTCCATATAATTGTGTAAAAGTCAAAAGGGTCATATTGATCCCATGTTACAATGTTTTCGCCATGAAAATTATGAACAGGGGGAATCAATATGACCCAAGTAAATATTACATTAGACTTGGAACAATTGAAAGACGAATTAATGGAAACGAATTTAGGTGCTGTGACGAAGTCTGCCGTCATTGTGGTGTTAAACCAAATGATGGAGAAAGAGCGCGACGAATACCTGAAAGCCAGTGCTTACGAACGTTCTGAAGACCGAGTAGATATGCGTAATGGCTACTATGAGCGAGATTATACGATGAGCTTAGGGAAGATGACGTTGAAGGTTCCGCGCACCCGACAAGGGGAGTTCTCGCCTTCCATTTTTGAGAAATACGAACGTGCCGAGCAGTCATTGGTCTTAGCGATGTTGGAAATGGTGATTAACGGTGTATCTACCCGTAAAATTACCAAAGCGGTCGAACAGCTCTGCGGGGAGAGTGTTTCGAGTTCTTACGTATCAACGCTTACAAAGAGGCTCGACCCGATTGTTCAAGAATGGGCAGACCGCCCATTGAACGTCATGAGGTTTCCCTACCTCTATGTCGACGCGATGTATATTAAGGTTCGAGAATATCAAAAGGTGGTTTCCAAAGCGGTATATGTCGCCGTGGCGGTCAATGAAAAGAACCGCCGCCAAATCATTGGTTTTCAAGTCAGTCATGTCGAGTCAGAAGAGGGATGGACGCGTTTCTTTGAACACTTGCAGAAGCGAGGATTCACCTCACCGAGACTGATTATCTCTGATGCCCATACAGGCTTAAAGAAGGCGATTCAGTCCACATTTGTCGGATCAAGCTGGCAACGGTGTACCGTTCATTTCAAACGAAATTTAATTGCAAAGGTACCCAAGAAAGGCGCGCAAGAATTTACTGCAGTAATGAAGGATCTGTTCTTACAGAGCTGCCCCGATCGCGCACGTCGGATGAAGAATGAGCTGGTGGCTTCCTATGAGGAACAGCCACGATTTGAAGAAGCTTTAACGGTGTTGGACGAAGGTTTTGAAGATGCCATTCAGTTTATGAGTGAGCCGAATAGTTATCACCCACAACTACGAACAACGAATAATGTCGAACGACTCAACGTTGAAATTCGTCGACGAGAACGCATTATCAATATCTTCCCGAACACTCAATCTGCTTTTCGACTCATTGGGGCGGTACTGAAGGATTATGACGAGAAGTTGGAACATCTCCAACGACCCTTTTTACGAAAAAGTTCAGATGAGAAATGATTTTTCAAGGGGCCTGCAGGCCCCTTGAACGCAACACCTCAAACCTAAATGAATGACTTGGCTACTCGTTGTAACACTTTTACACATAAATCTGGACTTGACT
>NZ_JBHFQF010000028.1:0-1266 GCF_041949955.1 Geomicrobium sp. JSM 1781026
ATCCTGCGTGGAGGACGTTGAAAATCACAACATCATCCACGCAGGATTTTTGGTCACATTCTGAGTTTTTCAGATTACTGATTCTTTATATTGCTGCTCATACTGCTTGGGTGAAAGATAACCCAATGCGGAATGGCGTCTCCGTGTATTGTAGAACTCGTACAGATAATGATGAATGGCTTGGATAGCTTCTGTTACGGTTTTGTATTTTTGCCTATAGATCCAATCTTTCTTCAGCGTTGCGAAAAAGGATTCCATGATGGCATTATCGTAAGGATTGCCCTTTCGACTCATGCTTCCCAACATCTTATTGGAGGCTAATAGCTTCCGGTAATCATTTGAGCAATATTGCGACCCTCGATCGGAATGATGAATGAGCCCTGGCGGGGGCTGTTCGGCATCAACCGCTAGTTGAAGGGCTTCCATCGGGAGCTCTTTTCTCATATGAGTTGCGAATGCGGTTCCCACGTTTTTCTTGGTATAGGCATCGATGATACTCGCTTGATAAAGCCAGCTTTCCTTCGTCCAAATATAGGTCAGATCTGCGACCCATACTTGGTTCGGGCGGTCAGCCTTTACCTTCTTATCCTTCAAAACATTCGGGTACACCGGCGAGTCATGATTTGCGTCTGTTGTCACAATAAACTTCTTCGGTTGGCTAGCTTTTAACCCTAGGGCATGCATCATTTTGGCGACTTTCCGTACCGACACCTCGAATCCCCAATCCAGTAAATCTCGTTGGACCCGAGGACTCCCATACGTCTCATAGCTTTGCTGGAAAGACCGAACGATCGCTCCCTCAAGTTCTTTTTGTTTCCGTTTTTTCTCGCTCCATTCAGAGCGATTTCTCCGACGAATCCACTGATGATAGCCGCTTCTTGAAACCTTTAGTACCTTACACATCTTCACAATCGTAAACTCCTCTTTGTGTGCTTCGATAAACCCATAAATGATTACGGGTTTTTTGCAAAGATGTTCATGGCCTTTTTTAGAATCTCATTTTCCTCCTTAAGGTCACGAATTTCTTTTTCCCATTCTTTTTCTTTCTTCGCAAGTTCTGTAGGTGTGATGTATTGATTAGGGTCTTTTCCCGCCATTTTTTCCTTCTTGTAGGCGGCTGCCCATTTTCTTAACGTCGAAACCGGTACGTCCATTTCCTCAGATACTTGGCGAGGCGTACGTCCTTCTTCAACGACTAGCTTTGAAAGATGCTCTCGATATTGTTGAGATACATGTTTTTTTCCCATAAGTTCTTCCACGCTCCTC
>NZ_JBHFQF010000029.1:0-1181 GCF_041949955.1 Geomicrobium sp. JSM 1781026
TCCATAGTCAGGTGATGATGGCGAAGAGGTCCCACCCGTTCCCATGCCGAACACGGAAGTTAAGCTCTTCAGCGCCGATGGTAATTGGGGGGCAGCCCCCTGTGAGCGTAGGACGTCGCCTGGCAACATCCGGAGGGTTAGCTCAGCTGGGAGAGCATCTGCCTTACAAGCAGGGGGTCGGCGGTTCGAACCCGTCACCCTCCACCATTTATTTTTTTGTGCCGGTCTAGCTCAATTGGTAGAGCAACTGACTTGTAATCAGTAGGTTGGGGGTTCAAGTCCTCTGGCCGGCACCAGTTTCGTCTATTACGTGCAGTGAACGTTATATGACTGTGATGAGCCATTAGCTCAGTTGGTAGAGCATCTGACTTTTAATCAGAGGGTCGGAGGTTCGAGTCCTCCATGGCTCACCATTTTTTATAATATACTGCGGAAGTAGTTCAGTGGTAGAACATCACCTTGCCAAGGTGGGGGTCGCGAGTTCGAATCTCGTCTTCCGCTCCAAACAATTTTATGTGCGCCCGTAGCTCAATTGGATAGAGCGTCTGACTACGGATCAGGAGGTTAGGAGTTCGACTCTTCTCGGGCGCGCCATTTTTATTTAGTTTAAACAAAGATTCATCATGTATCTGAGACCTTTATTGGAAAGAAACAAGAAGGTCAAGAAATGAATGAGAGAGTGAGTGTATACGGTACACGACTCGAACGGGTGCATGCAATTGACGCAGACATTCGCAGTTTATTTAAGACTTTTTGTTGAAAAGAAACAAGAAGGTCGAGGAAACAAGTGAATGAGAGAGTGAGTGTACACGGTACACGACTCGAACGAGTGAATGCAGTTGACGAAGAGATTCGCAGTTTATTTTCAACAAAACGGGAAGTAGCTCAGCTTGGCAGAGCACTTGGTTTGGGACCAAGGGGTCGCAGGTTCAAATCCTGTCTTCCCGACCATTTAAATATTGGACAACTTATGGGGCCTTAGCTCAGCTGGGAGAGCGCCTGCTTTGCACGCAGGAGGTCAGCGGTTCGATCCCGCTAGGCTCCACCATTTAATATTGCCCTTTGAAAACTGAATGAAAGATAAGCGAATTAAAGCAATAAAAGCTAGCGCTTCTATTAAAGAAGCACGAGCCTCGTTGGCACCCCCGTGCTGACGAAAAAAGGAACACTTTCAATGGAGA
>NZ_JBHFQF010000003.1:0-471604 GCF_041949955.1 Geomicrobium sp. JSM 1781026
ACCAAAACACATTCTTGCCTTCGCTGTTTTTCTTAATGCCCCACTTGGGATCCATCGGCACCTCCGCCCGTAAGAGATCAACAGAGATGTCCAGCTGATCTTCAATTTTCTTATCGTAGAGCGAAAGCGCCGCTTCTTTTTCTGTCTGCTCTTGACGCCAAGCTTCCTGCTCGGCTTTGGTTTTGCGGCCCCGTTTTGTAGGGGATTCCTTCATGTTCTCAGATTTCTCTTCCTTTACGGGCGCTAAGTCTCGTGCTTTTAGATGAGTGGCGTCGATGGCGACGGTGTCATCGGTAATGAACCCTTCCATAAATACTTGGACAAGCACATCGGATTGAACGGATGCCAGCACCTCAGCGTGTTGGATTTTCGTGACCAAACGTGAAAACGAGGCTTCAGAAGGGACAGCATCCGAGAAGAGAAACCCACAATCGAGTTGGAACTTCACGTCGTGGCGCAAACGGCGAACCAAGTCTTTAATCGTTGGGATTCGCTCAAGAATTCGAATGAGAAGCGCATGAATCATGGCCGGGTAGTTGAGCTGTAAAGGCGCACCCTCCCGGGATTTTTTCGACACCACCCAAAGGATCGAATCAATATTGATCGCCGAAAATACCTCATCGAATCGATGGGGAGGTTCTAAATCATATAAATCTTGCAGGTCAAACAGGCTCGCTTGTCGTATAATAGCCATAAGGGAGTCTTCCTCCAGTCTTTAGAGTTTTGTCAGCACTTAACTCATTCGACTGTTTGGGGAGGTACTCCTTTTTTCGTGACGTGAAAACCTTGGGAGGCTAAGACAGGCAGTTATGAAATTCGTTCATTTTTTAGTAATCAAGCTTTATTGATTATTGACCCTCCTTCCTTATCCTCATTAATACCCAATAGGGAAATTTATAAACATATTTATCAAAAAAATATGTTTATTTATATTGAATTAATTTTACAAATTTTTAAATCTAAATGCTTAGAGGGAGAACGTAAAATATCTTGTGTAAATGTATAAAAAGCACGAAAACAAGAAGCCCTTTTCGAGTAGAATTAAGTCACCACAACCCATTCACAGAAAAGAGGATTCCCTTATGACTGATTTTACTACAGACATTGCACAAGCTCTAGTTCGAAAAGAAGATTTAAACGAAGTGTTTCGTTCTCATTTAGAAAAAGCTGTAAACACCCTTTTAGTCACAGAGCTCACTGCTTTTTGGACTACGAAAAATACGATCGTGTTGGGTTTGGCTCTGGAAACTCGAGAAACGGGACATACACTCGTACGCTTCATACAGAGTTTGGTGACCTTCAAATCATGATTCCGAGAGATCGAAACGGCGACTTTCGCCAACAAACCGTCGCTCCTTACAAGCTATCGAATGAAACCCTTGAGTCGTTCGTCATGCATATGTATCAAGAAGGCGTCACGACCAGTGAAATCGCTGACCTGTTGCAGCGTATGTATGTCCAATATTACACTCCTCAAACCCTCTCAAACATGACCAAAACGATAGAAACGCAAGTGAACGCATTTAAAGAACGCCCGCTCTCAAAGAGGTATGTGTGCATCTATTTAGATGCCACCTTCATTGCGGTTAAACGTGACACTATTTCAAAATAATATGTATATTTAGTCATTTTCCTTCAAGAAGATGGCTCAAAAGAGGTCTTGGCGTATACGATTGAGCAAACAGAATCCGCATTTATTTGGCAAGAAGTCCTTGAAGATCTGAGTGAACGTGGCGTTGAAGACGTTCTATTGTTTATTTCTGATGGGTTAAAAGGCATCAAAGATGCCATCCAACAGATTTATCCATCCGCACGTTATCAAGCGTGCTACGTCCATCTTTCTCGTAACCTTGCCCATAAAGTAAGAGCCTCTGATCGTGCGGAAGTGTGCGAGGACTTCAAGCAAGTCTATCGTTCTTCGAGTCAGAAAGAAGGCCAAGAAGCCCTTGATGCTTTCATAGCAAAATGGAAAAGAGCTTATCCTCATGCCGTTAAATCGCTTGGACAGAACGAGCATATTCTCACATTTTATGACTTCCCTAAAGCGATTTGGCGAAGCATTTACTCGACAAACTTTATCGAATCGTTTAACAAACAGCTTAAAAATACAGTAAGCGCAAAGAGCAATTCCCTAATGAGTCCTCCATTGAACGCTTTTTAGTCAGTCAATTTGAACCTTACAATCAAAAATTCTCAACTCGATGCCATCGTGGGTTTGATAAAGCCAGAGCCGAATTAATGGAAATGTTTGACCAAATAGAAGCTTCATAAGTGATTACATACTAAGAATAGGGCTTTCCATTTACACAAACTTCTTGACGCTCCCCTTAGAGGATCACAATGTACAAAAACCATCAAAGCCTTATACTCTTTTCACAATAATTCTTTTAGTATAAAGATCAAAGGTGAGTTCAATATTATTATAGCTTATGTGAATCAATTTCATAAGTCTTCCTCTTAAAAAAGCACAGATAAACCCTATCAGAATAAGTTTGCTATCAAAAATTTAAGCGTGATGTTCGTTCATACGTTCCGTCAGACGATCACAAGCAAGTTTTGCCCCATTGTAGAGCAGGTGAACGAGGTCGAAATGCACGTTCGCTCGTTTTCCTTTGCGGTAGCGAATATTGTTCAATTAAAAAAACTCTTTGAGGTAGCCAATCACACGTTCAACCGCCGTGCGGCTATTGTAGATGGTTTTCCAAGCTTTGGACCCTCTAGCTGGAGCGTTGTATCGGCGTAAGTTTTGCTTGATGTTCACCTTGTATACCTTTTGACATAAGGAATCCCTGGCAAGTGGACATGTCGCACATTCTTTTGGACGCGCATATTTGAGTGTTTCATAGTGAGGTTCGTAGCTGTCATACCGATATGAATGTTCCCGGACGCATGTCGGTGCGAAATGCTTGTCAAACCCGAGAGCATCCGCTTCGTTTCGCTTGTTAAAAGCGATCACGGAACGAGATCCATTTTGGTAAACCTGTTGATAAATAGCTGGGGCATCGTAACCGGCATCCATTGTATAATACGTGACATCAAGGTCTGGCAGTTGCTTTTTCACACCTTTGAGTAAAGCAATCGCGGCTTTTCCATCATTCAAGTTCCCCGAAGAGAACAACGATTGCAGGGTGTACTGGCTTTGGGCTCCGACGGCAAAGTGACCTTTATAGCCAAACCAAAACACATTCTTACCTTCGCTGTTTTTCTTATAATACTTCGGCAATCGCTTGTTGGATGAAGCGATCCATCACGGTTGGAATGCCTAAGACCCGTTTGCCTCCGGACGGTTTCGGGATTTCGACATGTCGGACGGGTTGCGGTTCATAGGTTCCTTGCTCGATCTCCCGTTTGACACGTGTCCAGTGGTCCAAGAGAAAGGATCGCACGGATTCGGTGGTCATCCCATCGACACCGGCACTGCCCTTGTTTCTTTCCACACGCTTTAGCGCCTGGAGGAGATTTTCCCGGGATAGAATCGCGTTCATCATGATACAAAACTCCTTCTTCGTTTACGATCGGTCTTCTTGTGTGGTCCACACGCTCCGCCCTCCCGTCGGTCCCCCGCGGACTTCACCGCTTCCTCCCGATGGGTAGGTTCACTTTGGGTGTTTCTGCTTCTTTGCGCGGGACGTACGCCAAGCGATCGTATTCCATAACAGATTCGGTCCTTCCTCGCTCTCGAGCTCTGGCGAGTACTATGACCTCGGCTGACTTCTGGTGATTCAACGTTCATTCCTATGAACGCTTACGGGAAGGGTTCCGCGTATTCACCAGACCTCCCCGGGTAAGCGCATGTCCTTCCTCTCCATGTCCCCGCCTCATTTACGTGCTTCCCCTTCGGTCGCTAGGACTTTGACTTGTCAGGCAGTCTCATCCAAGAAAACCCGCCTTTTATGAGATTTGTGTTCCTCGGGGCGGAGATTTGCCTCCAACTTCCTTCAGATTCTGGGTCACCCCAGACACCCTTGTCTTCAGCTAACGGCTACAACGACCTTCGCCGTGCGGGACTCCAACCCTAGAGCCCATGCACATGCCGGGCACACCCGAAGCAAAAAGCGACTGCCGCAGCAGTCGCTTTTTTTCATTTTACTCGGCTATAAGTCGGAAGCGATCACTCGGAACATGCTCGATAAAGCTTGGCAGCTGGCCAATTACGAATACGTCCAATTGGTGCATTGCCCGAGTAGCGCTCGTGTAGAGCATGTGGCGGTCGCGGGCGGTATGGTAGTTTTCCTCGGTCACTTCGGCAATAATGACGCGGTCAAATTCAATGCCTTTGGCAAGGTACGCCGGGGCGATGAGCACATTCTCCCGGAAGCTGTCGGTATGCTCTTGAATGAGTTGCACACCATCTGGCAAATCATGAAGCAATTGCTGGGCTTCATCCATCGTCTTTGTGAGAATGGCAAGTTTTCCTCGTCCTTCCCAAGCGACAACCTCTTGCTTTAGTGCATCTTCATAAGTGTAGCGATCTTGAAATTGACGCACAGTTGGCAATGTCCCTTCACGCTGAAACGGAATGACGTTCGACTCATTCGGGAGCAATTCTTTTGCGAAATTCATGATGGTTGCTGTCGAGCGATAGCTTTGTAACAATGTAATTTGCTCTACATTCTCTTCTTCGTCTTGAGCGGTTGAAAGGATGGATAGTCCCTCTGCTGTATGACGATGAACGGCTTGATCGATATCACCGAGCAACGTGATACGCGCTTGCGGGAAAAGGTTTTTCAAGTATGCGATTTGCATGTTCGTGTAATCTTGCGCCTCATCAATAAAGAGGAAACGAATGTCTGCTGTGTGCGGACGACCTTTCACTTGATCGGTCAAGTAATAGTACGGAGCAGCGTCTTCATAAAGCATGTACCGGTCCGTTAAATCTCTCCCGGAAAACTGCTCGTATAATGACGTGATATCGACAAAGTCATACGCTTCGATTTGCTTAAATACGGGCTTGGCAGATTGACGAACGACAAACCTACGCACGAGACGCTCCTCTTCTAACTGGTCACTCTTTGACGGGTTTTCTCCTAATTTTTGTCTTACTTTTTTGGACGCAATGTTATACACATCTTTCGGTTGCATCTGCGCTTGTTCTTCTGCCCACGGCTGGTCCGCTTCTTTTCGTTCAAAAGCTTTCAGTTCGGTTTCAAGTTGTTCAGCCATTAATTCAAGCCGGTTCGGAGTCGAGATGTGATCTTCATATGAATAAAAAAGATCAGCAATGTCCTCGCCCGATTTCCATACGTCACCGCGAAATACGAGTGGAGTAAATTTCATCCCTTCTTCATTCAGTTGCTCAATGAAACGATCGAGTTCTTGGATGTAGTCCGGTTCGGCGTAACGAATATTAGCGTCGTCTTCAGTGAGCAAACGCTCAATTTGCCTAAACGGACTTTCCAATGTCCATCCATCTGGCAGGCGGCCGGCAATATGATGTTGGAACGTCGTTTGCTTTAAGTTCTCTTCCCCGAGTTCCGGTAACACACCAGATACATATCGGTTGAAAAGAGGGTTCGGCGATAACAGCAACATGTTCGCACTATCAAATTGTTCTCGGTATTTGTAGAGCAAATACGCGACGCGTTGCATCGCTGCAGACGTCTTCCCGCTGCCCGCTGCACCTTGGACGATTAGCATGCGTGAGCGCTCATTTCGGATAATCGCATTTTGCTCTCGCTGAATCGTACTTACAATGTTCGTCATTGCATCAGAGGAAGACTGACTGAGCAACTGTTGCAATAATTGATCGCCGATTGTCAGTCCGGTATCAAACATTCCTTTTAATTCGCCGCGCTCAATCAAGTATTGGCGTTTCTTCGTCATCTCCCCATGCACTTCTCCGTCACCACTTGAAAACTTCACAGCTCCAGGGGCGTAGTCATAGTACATGCTAGAAATCGGGGCACGCCAATCGTAGACGAGAAATTCTTGTTGTTGTTCATCTTCTAATGAAGCAATGCCGATGTATATGGCTTCTTCTTTCGACTCACCAGTCTCCTGAAAATCTAATCGCCCGAAATAGGGGGAGGTTTCCAGTCGTTCCAACGTTCGAATGTGTTTCGTGAAACGTTGATAAGAGCGTTCATGCTCACCTAATAGTTCTGCTCGTTGTCGGATGCTCGCTTCTGTCTCTATAATGTCATCAGGTTCATCTAAGTTGACGGTCACTTCGTCCCAAAACGTCTTTCGCATGTCAATGACTTCTTGCTTCGATAAGCCCGCTTCGTCAATACGCGCTTGCTTTTGACGTTGAATGACGTCAATGACTCGCGAGAGTCGCTCTTGTTCCTGTTGTTCTTCTTTCGATTCCATGCAAACACCCCTTAAAAAGTCATCATTGACACTAGACAATATAATCTGATATAATGATAATGAACAAGTATGAATGATTCACAAATTTTATGAATCACTATTTCATTTTACACGTAATCACATAAGAATACAACAAAGGACTGCCTCGTTTTCAGGCAGTCCCTTTTTTAATCTTTTTTTGTGAGATGGAAGAAATGCCAACCGCCTTCTTTTACGACAGCCGTTTCGTTTTTAATTTTGAACCGTTGTGTATCCGCAAGTTGCTTAATTTCTTTTCTCGTTGGCAGTGGATGCATGTCTTCGTGCCCGCTCATGAAACTGTTAAATGCCGCTGGAAATGCTAACCCTTTTTCGGAATCGGCAAGGGGCGTAATCATGACGAAGCTTCCTTTTGAAACGAGGCTACGATAAATATAATCAAAGATCTTTGATCGTTCTCCTTCATTAAAATAATACAAAGCGTTATTCATCATGATGAGGTCTGGGCGTTCGTCGTGTTCGATTTCACTCAAAATGTCTTCTTGTTTAAAACGAATATGCTTGTGGTCGGCTCTACGAGCCGCTTCTTGAACGACGGCTTCATTAATTTCTATACCTGTAAGCGATAAGTCGGGGTGGTCAGCTGCAATCCGGTTCAAGTAGCCACCGTACCCAGACCCTAGATCAAGAATATGTTTTGCCTTCGTATCTTTAATGACGCTGTTCAGTTTAGGATATGCGATGGTTTCAATAAGAGCACTCGTCTCCGCGACAACATGGCCATAGTCGTCTTCATCGGGGTGCGGATCTTTTGACAGTTTCTGATCAAACGCCAACAGCGTCGGAATGTGAAGCCTCATCATTTCTTCAACGAGTACACCGACAGATGATTTATCGAATTTGGACATTTGCTTGCGGATGGACTTCACACTCTTTACTCGGTCTTTGCTTTTCTTTTTCAAGTGCCCAACTGCAATACCTGTTTCTACCCAGCAGTTCAGCAATTGTTCATCTAACTGATCTTCCGCAGCCAACATTGATATGGGCATTGGCTTTTCTAGGCGATCAAAAAGCCCATATCGATAGCCAATATACGCATGCCATGTCGGCAAAAATGATTCATTGCTCTTCATCCATTTGCGGGCATTGTTCATCCGTACGATTTCATTTACTAACATCTCTTCAGCTCCTCACTGATACTTAAAAGGGTAGTCATCTTTATCGGTATAAAAGTACGGATTCTGCTTGCTTGTTGGGTATACTCCACCTCGGTCGATCGCAGGTAACACATCTAAATGATTGGACCAATCCAATAGATTGGCTTTTGCATATCCCAAACCTGAAACATTGAGCATTTGTTGAAAATGCAAAAGCGGTCGCTCTTCCATCGCTGTGATCGCACGTTTACGAAGTAAGCGAAACGCCCGATTGTGATAGGAATAGGCTAAAGCCGAACGGTGGCTCAATGCAATCATCTGATCAACACGAGGCTTTCGAACGGATTCGTACCAACCGAGCTGGCGTTCGTCTCGCCACTTTCCCTGTTCGTCCATCCAACAAAACAGTTCACTTAATACGTCAGCATCTTGAATCGCCAAGTTCATCCCTTCACCGGCCATTGGGTGAACCGAGTGTGCAGCATCTCCTAAAATGGCCATTCGTCCTCTCGTATATCTGGGAGACTGAAAGCGAAATGGGATCATCAGTTGCACGTCTCGCCACTCTTTAATCGTCGTCATCGTTTCACGAAGTTCAGGGACGTATTGCCCGTGCAAATCATAATAATCCGTAATCGGCTGGTCTTTAAATTGTCGATAACTGCCTGGGGGGATCATGTATACAGAACGAACTTGCTCGTCGGGTAAAGGAAATAATCCTAGGAACGAGTGCGCCGCCCCAAAGACAAACCCATCTGTCAATGACGCGGGCCTAGGAAAAGAAGCGGTCAGGAAATGATGATTGTATTTCTTCTCTTCGTTTGTAATGCCCATCGCCTTGCGCATCCTTGATCCACGGCCTTCGGCTCCGACATAATAGTGGGCCGAGATTTTCATTTCCTTACCACCTGTGGTAATCACTGCTTGATCATCTTGAAATCCCGTAAATTTCGCGGGACGAATCACTTCCACACTAGGAAGCTTTTTAATCTGGGCAATGAGAAGGTCACGAAGTTCTTCGTGAGGAATCATCCGCGCTTCGTTAAACGGGTGCGCCAAAATCTTGTAGCTAAGGCGACTTTCATTGCGTATAAAACCGTCATTATGATTCCAATTCCACTCTTGTGTGCGCAACGTTTCAACCGGGAACGAGGAAACGTCTAGTTGCTTTCCTAATCCAAGTCGGTGGAGAATTTCAATACTCTTTGGTTGGAGCAACTCCCCTTTGTAAAGCGGGCTTCTTCTTCGGTTCCGCTCTGCGACAATAACCGAAATACCGCAAAGCCCGAGCTTCAAAGCAAGCGTCAACCCACCAACCCCTCCACCGGAAACGAACACATGGCATGTTTTCATGTTTATCACCTGTTTGAAGATACCCCCATTCGCTTGATGTTAAACAGGGGTAGACCCGTTAACATTCGAGGGATGTCAGTTCCAAAACGCAATCGTATCCATGAAATTCGTAAGCCATTCAGTATCATAGTCAAACACTTCTCCGCCAATCAAAAAGGGGACATAGACGAAGAGCGCTACACCTAACGCTGAAAAGAACACAATTCTCGCAATTCTTTTAGAACCAAATATACGCCTTTCTCGTTTAAACACTTGGCATCACCCTTTCTTTTACTAGGGACGCGACGTTGTGATACGCTTGTCATGCTTAATTTGAACAATTGTCTTCGAGCAAATCAACGTATGTACCCCTTCCCCTATCTAAAAATTCAAAACTGATTTTCTGTGAAATAAGGAGGGAATTCTTTTGCGAACCGTGATGGTCATTGTGACATTCTTCCTGTTGTTTGGAGGATTTACTGTTGTTGGAGCTAACCTGCTAGACTTGATCTTTCAGCATCGTGCCCTTGTTCTATTTGTGAGCTTAGGCATGCTAATTGTAAACCTCATCGTGAGCATCTTTTTGTCTCAACAGTTTGTTGATTGGGTGATTCGAAAATGGAAAAACGCGTGACTGCATGTCACGCGTAAAACGAGATGTTAAAATGGATACAAGCAACCGAGACGCTCTACGTGTTAAATGTATCCTTGATTTCCCAAGAAGCCATATTGAATCCAGATTTTGCTCCGTTTGCGAAGCCGTCTTGGTACGATTCAACAGCTGTTTCTGAAATCGCTACATTCGCAAAATGATTTTGTTCAATTTGTTGAACGAGATCTGTAATGCTTTTTTCAGTGAGCGCCGTGGAATGATGAAGCATAATGGAAATATAATTCCCCACTTGTTCGTATGCGAACGCAATCCCTTCAAACATCCCTTGTTGGAAATGCTCATTCAAGTTATTCACTTCTTCAATTGCCTCTTCTGGTATATCATCCCGATAATCGCTTTCTTTAATCGTTTCCCCTAAAGGAACCTTGCTCTGCTCAATATTATCTTTAGATAGCTTTTGAAAACGATTCCTCACTCTCTCCAACTGTTCTTCCAACGACAATCTCTCCTTTTCATATTCAAAATCACGGACCATGCGATTCACAACATATCGATACGCCGCGTTCATACCTTTAGATACGAAGTACAAATTTTGTTCGTCAGTGTTCATTTGCTCCCGTGTCGTTTTTTCCATCTGAATAAAGTCTTCAATACAATCCTCGATCTTTGCCCCTCTAAACATTTTCTTCCGATAGTCCAACGTTAACCTCCTCGTCATCATTGTTTTTTTTCATCATACTCTTAATGTTTACATATGTAAACAAAAAATAACTGAAAATAAAAACACTTTGCAGGCGAAGCGCTTGCGAAGTGTTTTTATTATTATGCTACTTAGGATGAACTCTAGATTTTGTGTTAGTTGTTGCTCTCCATTACAGGCTGATATTTGCAGTCCAGACTACAAGTGCGTCACCGCCTTTCGTTACATCCAACGTTACTGAATAGGCGACGTTGAACTTTAGGCTTTAACGGTCGCTTTGCCATTGATTCGTGAAGAATTTCTTTAGTATTACTTATATGAGCCCGTACCACAATAGGCGCGGGCTTTTTTTACGCCATTTTGTACTGTCTCTTCAATGAGGTCTGTGGTCTTCTTCATATCCTCGGGGCTGATTCCCCATGTAGTATTGGGTTGTTTTTTTAAAAGGTGCGAGCAATCTTCAATTTTGCCTTTTCAGAACAGATAATATTTTCATATCTTTATACAAATATAATCCCCCACAAACCTAACAATATAAAGATTATCGCCAAACTATAATTAATCCAAATAATTTTTTTCGAATATTTATTATCTTTATTCTCTGTATAAGTTTGAATTGCTAATATAGCTCCTAAAAGAAAAGGCAAAAAATCAAAAAAATTAAGAGATGCAATTACATATGACGATGCAAGAGCAATAATTGTGATGACTATTAAGATGTTCCTAATTAAAAGCATTTTAGCCCCTCCCTATAAAAAAATCTTATTTAAAGATTACCCCAATTATGATTGAATAATTCCTATAAGTTCTAATAAATTAAAATCATAGAGTTTTGAGACATGACTTAACCCGTATATGTCGCTCTAAATTGTTAACAGTAGTTTTTATCCTTATTTCTATTTATTTGGTTGAGGTATTTGAATCAATTTCATAAGTCTTCCTCTTTAAAAAGCACAGATAAATCCTATCTGAATAAGGTTGCTTTCAAAAATTTAAGCGTGTTGTTCGTTCATACGTTCCGTCAGTCGATCACAAGCGAGCTTTGACCCATTGTAGAGCAGGTGAACGAGGTCGAAATGCACGTTCGCTCGTTTTCCCTTGCGATAGCGAATATTGTTCAATTGAAAAAACTCTTTGAGGTAGCCAATCACACGTTCAACCGCCGTTCGGCGATTGTAGATGGTTTTCCAAGCCTTGGACCCTCTAGCTGGAGCGTTGTACCGACGTAAGTTTTGCTTGATCTTCACTTTGTATACCTTTTGACATAAGGAATCCCTGGCAAGTGGACATGTCGCACATTCTTTTGGGCGCGTATATTTGAGCGTTTCATATTGAGGATCATAGCTGTCGTAGCGATACGAATGTTCCCGGACGCACGTCGGTGCGAAATGCTTGTCAAACCCGAGGGCCTCCGCTTCGTTGCGCTTGTTATAAGCGATCACGGAGCGAGATCCATTTTGATGGACCTGTTGATAAATGGCTGGGGCATCATAACCAGCATCCATTGTATAATACGTGACATCAAGGTCTGGCAGTTGCTTTTTCACACCTTTGAGTAAAGCAATCGCGGCTTTTCCATCATTCAAGTTCCCCGAAGAGAACAACGATTGCAGGATGTACTGGCTTTGGGCTCCGACAGCAAAGTGCCCTTTATAGCAAAACCAAAACACATTCTTGCCTTCGCTGTTTTTCTTAATGCCCCACTTGGGATCCATCGGCACCTCCGCCCGTAAGAGATCAACCGAGACGTCCAACTGGTCTTCAATTTTCTTATCGTAGAGCGTACATTCCGCTTCTTTTTCTGCCTGCGCTTGACGTGAAGCTTCCTGCTCAGATTTCTCTTCCTTTACGGGCGCTAAGTCCCGTGCTTTTAGATGAGTGGCGTCGATGGCGACGGTGTCATCGGTAATGAACCCTTCCGTAAAGGCTTGGACAAGCACATCGGATTGAACGGATTCCAGCACCTCCGCGTGTTGGATTTTCGTGACCAAACGTGAAAACGAGGCTTCAGAAGGGACGGCATCCGAGACGAGAAACCCACAATCGAGTTGGAACTTCACGTCGTGGCGCAAACGGCGAACCAAGTCTTTGATCGTTGGTATTCGCTCAAGAATTCGAATGAGAAGCGCATGAATCATCGCCGGATAGTTGAGCTGTAAAGGCGCACCTTACCGGGATTTTTTCGAAACCACCCAAAAGATCGGATCAATATTGATCGCCAAAAATACCTCATCAAATCGATGGGGAGGTTCAAATTCATATAAATCTTGCAGGTCAAACAGGCTCGCTTGTCGTATAATAGCCATAAGGGAGTCTTCCTCCAGTCTTTAGAGTTTTGTGGGTATTTAGCTCATTCGACTGTTTGGGGAGGTACTCCTTTTTTCGTGGCGTGAAAACCTTGGGAGACGAAGGCGGGTAGTTATGAAATTCGTTCATATATATCATTCACATTATTTTTTCAAAAACGAATGGAGGATAGATCTATGTATTATTATTCTGCACTAAAAAGACATTTTCCCGTACGACCTGCAACAGATGAATTACAGCATTGTGAGGTTTAAGTTACCCCCCAGTTGTTTAAAAGATTATCTACAATCGATCCCCATGGATCTATAAGTTAATCCTTTTCTTTAAACATGTTAGCCTTTAACATTGTATTTGCAGATATTTTTAAAATTACGATAATTAGGTGAGTTACCTTAAGTCGTATAACTTTGCCATTATGATATCGTTAAGGGAGCTTCAAAATTACACAAATAAAATAGCAGGAAAATTAATACACTTATCCAAACTCGTTGGAATTTAAACACAAATTAATACTGCGATGGTGATTATTGTGACTACTAAAAAAGCTTTTCTTTATATCATAATTGCTCCGTTTGTATATCTATTTTTTTCGTTACTTATAGGCTTATTTAGAGGTGAAATGAATCTCGGATTGAGGCATATTATTGAATTGTTAGTTCAAGGAATTTTTTTAGGAGTTATTTTCTGTATTGTTATTTGGATAATTATGTATATCAATAAAACTAAAACAAAAAATAATCAATGAGAAGAACTTTATATTATATCGGAGGTTGTATTGGAAATAACCCTCCCCTTTTCGATGATCGTCACCATCCATTAAGGACGTGGAGATAAGACAATGAATAAACCGAAGACAAGAACGGTGACCTACACTTCAAATGTCCCAAAATCGCACTCGAGAATTTACTTTACAACAATATTTAATCAATAAACTCGAGCTAATATAACGAAAGATACATACATTACTGCAATCATAATCCCCGCTAATAAGCCTAAGATTTGCAGTACGCCTACTTGAATGACTTGAAAGAGGACGATTGTAATCAGTACGATGACCACACCGAGCATAATGAAAAAACTATAAAACATGCCTCGCTCTTTAATCTTGCGAGCACGTTCATCATTTTCTTTAAATTGCGGGTGTAAATAGCTAAGGCAAAAACACATGATTGCAACGCCTAAAAAGATAAATTCAAATCCTCTCACCGCCCCCGTGCCGAGCATTAAAAGAGACACGAACAGAGCGATGAGAATTCCTGCGACAGAGAACGCGTTTATAACCGGCAGACGGGAATTAGACATCGGCATCTCTCCTCATTAGTGCTTTGAACAAACGATAGCGCACGAAGAAGCCCATTGTCAAGTTCCCTTTACTCATATAATGAATGCACCCCTGCCGATTGTGCATTTAACTACTTATACTTACATTCCAGCCCGAAAAACCATACACTTTGAATTCATTTAACTTTCCGCTTTGAATATCACTTTGTCTGACGGTTTTAAAGTCAGTAATGGTAAAGCGGTGAATGATGTGATGATGATCAAGAGTCCGGCATAAAATCCTATGGTCGTTGCTGAAAAAAATTCAAGTAGAACACCTGTACTCATCATAGAAACTGCCATCATCACATTGGACATCGTGTCACTTAATGCAAAAGCTCGTCCATGTACGTATTTTGGTACAACAAGCATTGTTAGTGACGTAAATGATGCATTACCAATTCCTGCACCAATTGTAGCGAGAAGTATAAAAAAAGCTGCTATCCATAAGTTTGGTGATTGACTGACTGCCATATGGGCTCCGCCTTCAATGACAGATGCAAAAATAACAGCATAGATTAACCACCGTTTGAACAAATGGGCGACCATTCCACTTATTAAGAAACCGATCCCTAATGATGCATACAGAATTCCAACTCCTTGATCCCCTGCTCCAAATGTTTGATAGCCGTATACAGCTATTAACACATTGATTGCGCCGCCCCCGATCGGCCACAAAAATGCTTGGATAGCAACAATCTTAATAAGTAGAGAGTCTTTAAATTCTTGCCAAAAAGTTGTGTGTACGATTTGAGATTCGTTCTCGGAATGTTGTTCTTCTTCTGATGAGAAATTGATCCTAAGTACTAAAATTGCAGAGGCAAGAAATGTTAAGGCATTCATAATAAAAGCTAACTGAGTTCCAATGAGGGCACTGACAACGCCACCTATTGAAGCACCAAGCGTCATATTAATTCCACCTAAAGATTGATCGATGGAATTCGCAATAGGGATGTTTTTTTCCTTAACAATTCTAGGGATAAGTGCTTGTCTTGCAGGCATGGATAATGCTGAAAAGAACACTAAGGCCACCGTAACAACATATGCAATCCAAACGTTATCTTCTGAACTAACGAGTAATAATGACAACGCAAGAAAAATCCGAGAAAAGTCAGAGATCACTAGAATTAATTTCTTGTTAACTCGATCCGTCAAGTATCCTGCTATTGGCCCCATAATAAGAAATGGTAACGTCCTGGCTGCTAACGTAATCCCAACCGCTAATCCGGACCCCGTAATTTGAAGTAAAAGACTTAGTATAGCTACACTACTAAACCAATCTCCAATACCACTTATAAAATTTGCAGAAACCAATCTTCGGTATGACTTTTCTTTACTAAGAACGTCTATAATATCCTTCAATATGATCACTCATAATTTAAAATTTTAATATTAATACACAATGATCAAATTACTAGAATATATAACCATCGTCAACCGTATATCTTGTAATAACACTAAAAATTTTGAATGGAATGACATTTTAATATGCACAAGATAGAGAAGAAAATATAATGATAGCGAAATTTCCTTAGTAACTTATTTGAGTCAATTTCATAAATCCTTAGATTAGCCAACAAAACAAGTGTTATTATATCTTTCTTAAAACAGTTCCAATCAAATGGATACAATTTGATTGGAACGAAAGACTGCAACGCCTGCGGAAAAAGGACCTGGAAAAGACAGTGCTGATCGTAAGATCGTCCACAGAAAAGGGAGGATTAACTCTAATTCACTTTTTTAAGTGTCTACTTTTCAGGGAGCATAATCTAAGGTCAATGGTACGAATTCAGCCTCATTAGATATTAAACCTGTATAAATCTTCCTTTAGGGCATTTCTTCGAATTTATTCCGAATGATCCTAAAGTTTCTTTCCTTTCTATATAGACCAAACTTAAGGTCTTCCTGATTTGGGCTGTTGGTTATTGGGTTGGAAGGGTAGCGCGGTGCCACACTTACTGCGCGCAAGTTTGCCTAATTTAACGATTTTGGGACTCATTCCGCTAAACTTGCGCGCAGTTTGCTCCAAGTGGAGCGCAGATTCAATGCCCATAAGCGAGCAACCTGTCGGCCTGAGAGAGGCCGATGCCAAATCGGACTCGGTTCGGCGCGGTTCGCGCCGACATCTTGTAGGTACTTCGGGGCAAGGATGTACACATGACCTTGTGATCTGTTACCGAGTTCGCTCATTCTGTTACCTAGTTTATGAGAAAACATCGCTTTTCCTGCGATTTTCCCCAACTTGAGAACAGTTCGGTCGCAACTCGAGCACAGTTTCCTCTTTGCCAAGCTTCCCATTGGTTCTTGAAGAAATTTTTTAGTTTAACTTATATAGCACCTTAGTTACCCAACAGAAAAACTGTTACAATCCACCATTTTATGGTTGCAGTATATTCCTACGTACAAATGCACCCCTACCGATTGTGCATTTAGCTATTGGTCAAACGGCGTATCAGTGTGAGTGCGTATTGTTTTCGCCAACCCGGATACTGCCGCGCTTAACGACGACTCTCGTATCTGACAACAAGTCATGCACGCCTGCTTTTTCGGGATGCACAGCAATCATGATGTAGAGAAGGTTGGTAATAACGAACACGCGGTGTATGATCCTCCCTGCCACTTCACGAACAAATACGTCTTTCCACAATAGCGAACCACCCTCCAAACTCTCGACCCGCAAGCCAAATGCCATTTTTCCAATCGTTTGCTGTTGCCATTTCGTTAAGAGAATGAAGTATACGTAATAGCTAAACGTCACCATAATTGCTTCAATTGCAAATACGCCAATCGCAAGATCATCAGGTAACCAAAGTGCGAATACGGGCCGAATGAAAATGACATTCAAAGAAGCGACGATTAGAAGATCCAAGACATATGCCCAAAACCGTAACCAAAAACCTGCATACATTTGCATCGTCTTCCCTCCTATTGATGCAAATAGAGCAAACTCGGCGCTCTATTTGCATCAAATTTGTCAGAGGCGAACGCTCCTAAGCCAAGTGGCGCCAATACATTCCACATTGACCCTTCTGTAGAACCATTCGTATAATGCGTCACAGTCGCATCTAAGTCGAGCATCAACTCCATATGCAAAACCGTGTCTTCAAGATCGCCAAGTTCATCAACAAGTCCATTTTGCAATGCCTGGTTCCCCGTGAACAACTGGCCTTGTGCTACCGTGTTGACTTCTTCTTCGCTAAACGCTCTGCCTTCAGCAACGATCGATGTGAAATCATCATACATATCATCGGCAATCGCTTGCATGAGTTCAGATTCCTCTTCGGTTAAGGATTCAAAGGGTGACCCCAGCTGTTTGAATTCACCAGAAGAGAAGGTCGTTTCGGAAATGCCCCATTCATCGGCAAGATCAGCGATATTAAACCCTGCACTCATCACTGTTCCAATTGAACCGGTCAGTGTCGCCGGGTGCGCCATAATATAATCAGCACCTGCTGCAATGTAATACCCGCCAGATGCGGCCATTTCAGCCATCGAAACGTATACTGGCGTGTCAAATTCTTCCTTGGCGCGAACGACTTGTTCATAGATTGCATGACTAGCGACGACACTCCCCCCCGGCGTGTTCATCGTAATCACAATCCCATCGACGAGAGGATCTTCCATTGCATCATTTAGCATTTCCATAAATTGACGATGGTGGTATCCCGCCGCCAAAAAGCCTGATTCACTACCTGTGTCTTCAATCATGCCGTCCAGTTCAAGGACGACAATTTCTCCGTTCGTTCCGGTCTTCATCACTTCTTCGCGGTACGTTTGATCAAACGAAAATACGTCCGAAAAGTCAGCCGTCATGACGGCTACAAACATTTGTACTGGAATGGCAATACCAACGATAAGAACAGCAATTCCACAAGCAACCCAACGTTTCATATTCATTTTCCTTACTCCCTCCAAAACCTAAGTCTATAGCTAGCATACAAATCGAAGGTTACTAGAAGAGAACGATCGCCTCACCGGTAGATTAAATATGATTCTTCTTGTTGAGCTTCTCGTAATGTTCAGATGGTACACTATTTTCATAGAGAGTAAGGAGTGAAGAACGATGACTAGCCCGCGAATCTTACTTGTGGAAGACGATAACGCTATACGGACGATGCTTCACAAAGTCCTTCAAAAAGAAGGGTTTCAAGACGTTGATGGTGCCACAACTCAAAAACAAGCACTAACCCTTTGCCACACGCATACTTATGATTTCATCCTTCTTGACGTGATGCTCCCGGATGGCGATGGATTTGAGATTTGCAGACAAATTCGCCACCAATCTGGAGCGACGATCTTCTTCGTCACAGCGAAAGATTCAGATTTTGATAAACTGTCAGGTTTCGCTATTGGGGGTGACGATTATATTACGAAACCTTTTAACCCGTTAGAGATCGTTGCAAGAATTCGGGCCCGTCTGTTGCGTCCCGCTTCTGCGCCATCAACAGACGCTTCATCACATGCATACGAGCGTTTCACGATTGATGCTCGGGCAGGAACGCTTACTGTGCTCGGTGAACGTACGAGCTGCCCTGCCCTCGTCTTTCAGTTATTGCTTTTCTTTTGCCGACACCCTGGCCAAGTCTTCCATAAAGAACAGCTTTACGAAAAGGTATGGGGGGATGAGCATTATTACGATGCACATACTGTGACCGTTCACATTCGTCGAATTCGGGAGAAAATTGAAGCGAACCCGAGTAAGCCCGAGTATATTGAAACGGTTCGTGGACTCGGTTACCGGTTCATCCCTGATGGAGACGGGTCATGAAAGGATTTCGTTTTCGGTTATGGAGACGATTCACACTGCAATATGCCATCATCTTGTTCGTTACCTCAACACTATTATTCACAATTATTCTGATTTTCGGCTTTTACTTGACTACCCAAGAACGTCGCACAGACTTTTATGATGCTGGACTAGAGAGTTTGTCCTTCTCTGTATCAACGGAGTATGAATTTTCTGGGGAACTATCGATCATTGACGAATTGCAAGAGGAAGCAGATGCTCGAAATGGATGGTTTCAAATTGTTAATCAAGACGGAAGCGTAGCGGACACCTATCCTGCCGGTGAAGGATTTGCTCAGTCGTATACATTGCAAGAACTTCAAACGCTGGTCGACAATCCAATTGTAGGTAATTACCATATGTATACGTCTTATTTTCAAGTCGCTGAAAACACCTATTTCCTTCTTTATGGGGAAGAACGCGTCACAAACGAATTGCTTGCTACTTTCATTGAAGAGGGTAACACTTCTGAAGTACTCCAACAGTTTGATCAACACGATGCTTGGGGGTATGTATTCAATGATGACGAGCTCGTCAATCAATTGCGCGCACCCGAGTGGTTACGGCAACCTTCATTTGGAGAAGTGATGCTACATCAAATACAGCCTGAAAGCGTGGATGCGTATGTCCAAATCGCAGAATCTGACGGGCTCACATATGTCGTCTATGCTCCCATTCCCGAGTTGCCTTTTCGACCATTGAATGAAATCGGGTCTACATTACTCATCATCTCACTCGTCATTCTCGGCATTGCGATTCTTGTATTTGCCGTTGCGTCCCTATGGTTTACACGGACTTTCACAAAACCGATCTATGGCGCCATCAATTGGCTTGATCAGCTCGGAGACGGTGACTTCACTCCTCCTGCTGCGTTCGGAAAAACGAAAAAGGGAAAATGGAAACGACCTTATCGTTTTTATCAAGAATTGTACCACTCACTCTCAAAACTTTCCGCACAGCTGGAACACAACAAAGCTAAACGAATTGAACTGGAAGCGAGTCGTGAAGCGTGGATTGCCGGATTGTCTCATGACATGAAAACCCCTTTATCTTCCATACAAGGGTACTCGATTATGCTTTCAAACAAGGCGTACGAATGGGACAAGGAAGAAATTATTGAGGTGGGGACGACCTTAAATGAGCGGTCTAGTTTCATGAGCACGCTCATCGAAGACTTAAACTTAACGTATCACCTTGAAAGTAACCGTTTGTTTATTCAGAAACAAACGGTTCCCCTCGAACCTCTTCTTAACAAGAGCATCGAGGCATTTGAACATACAGGTCAAACGATCGTCTTAGATCATGAATCAACAAATTTGATCGTTAATGTCGATCCTAGATGGTTCGTCCGTATGATTGGCAACGTGCTTGATAATGCCATAAAACATAACAATCCTGAAACACACGTCCGCGTGCGTACTGAACGGGTTGAAAATAACGCATTAACCGTTCACATCATTGATAACGGCAAAGGCATGAATGAAGAAACGCTAACAAAGCTGTTTGATCGGTATTATCGGGGCAAATCTTCACAGGAGCGAACCGAGGGCAGTGGACTTGGAATGACAATTACAAAAGAACTCGTCCATCACCACGGAGGATCAATTGATGTCACAAGCAAGCCTGGAAAAGGGACCACCGTGTCGATACATTTACCGATTGAAGACGGTGAATCTCCGTAAAAAAAGACTCCGGTTGGCAAAAACTCTTTTCAATGAGGAAGTTATTAAAAAAGCAGTTGATGTGGCAAGTGTAGTCACATCAACTGCTTTTGTTATTGATTACGAAATTGATAATCCATAAACAGATGAGTTGCATTGGGACGAGCACCATACTTGTAATGCTTACCCAAAGTATATCGCCGGTAAGTATCGTGACCATTAACATTGCGAGAATAAATACACTAATTGCAATAATGATGGTTAAATAAAAGCTTCTCGGCAATGAACGAACCCATTCAACCATTACTGTTCCCCCCTTCTTCTTGAAAGAACGACTTGCGTTTAGGCGCCAACACAGACATTGCAAATCCGACACTCATAACGAGCATAATGACAGCAAGTAGTACAATAATAAGTCGAAGTGATATGAGATCAGCAAAAACCCCAACACCGAGAATAAAGCCAACATGAAACACGCTTTGAATTAACTGAAAAATACTCGTCACCCTGCCCATCACCGCGGTAGGAATGTTGTTTTGATAAAAAGTTAGGATGCCCGCATTCAAAAACACATTGAAAAAGCCTAGTAGAATAAATCCAACACTAATCGACGTGAATGACCACGAAAACGCATAAATCACATATCCACACGCCGTCATGAAAATGCCGACCGCAATCATCGACCGGATCGATACTCGATTTGAAAAAATTGAGAGCGCAAACGCACCGACAACAGCACCGATCCCTGTAATACTAATGAGTAAAGTGTAATCCACTTCGGAAAGACCAATGACTTGCTGAACAAACACGACTTCTTGTGCATCCATTGCAAACGTGAACGTCGTGACGACAATAAACCCAAAATAAATGAAGGTCACATACCTGTGATTCGCCATAAATTCCTTTACGATAGAAAAATCACGCACGACTTGCCGCACTGTTAAGGATGGAATTGCCTCACGATTCGTTTCTTCGGCTTTCGGTAGGATCAGCAAAAATAGCGCTGCTAATATAAAGAAGCCAGCATTCAGCCACAACGTCACTTCTACAGTGCTCAAATAGATAAGCGCGCCGCCAATTGCAGGCCCAATAATAAATGCGCTAGAATCACAAAACGAACGGATCGCATTAAATCGCTTTCTCTTCTCTTTTTGCACCGTCATCGCAATGTATGTCATTGATGCTGGTGTATGGAACGCTTGAGCTACACTTAAAATGACAAGCACGCCATAAATAACGACCATGTTCGGGGCAAACGGAATCATAAATATGAACAACGCACGCAAAACATATGTAACGAGCATAATATTTTTCTTGCTACGATAATCAATAAAACTTCCTGTCCAAAACTTCGTAACGATATTTGTAAGCGGACCGATGATCCATAACCCAGCTACAGCTGCTGCCGAACCTGTTAACTGTAGTACCATAATATTAATCGCTACTAAATAAACGAAATTACCCACGCTTGACATGCCGATTGCAAAAAGCAACAAACTTGGGTTTTTCCACCCTCCCGCTCCAGTCATGATGAATTCCCCTTTCTGCTATATATGAAAGGTTCTTCACCGACATACCCGCCCCCTGCAAACGGCACATACGTTCATAATTTTGTAGAAAATATGACTAAAGTCACTGCCGAATGACAATGACTTCACTTAAAAAATCCCCTAATGAAAGCACCAACATAAACGACCATCTCAACGAAAACCGAGAACCCATCTTGCTTCGTCGTTTTCTGTTTGACCCGACTCATGGTATCACCTCTATTTCATTGTTACCCAAAAAAGGAAAAGAAAAAACATTCTAACTTTTTTATGTAGAAAGGGAGCTTCTCCCTTCCTTAACATTAAGCGATGCGAACGATGGACAACGCAGCTCCTTGCCCGCCTTGCAGTATTGCAGCTCCGAGCAATCCAAATAGTTGTAGTGTAATCGTATCTCCTGCAGCTAAAGTCACAATGAAATTCGCTGATGCGTTCGTAAGCGCAACGGTTGGTGAGACAACCGATTGTGGAATTGTCACTCCATTTTGCAGTACACGAGAACTGACTAACACACCCGCAGTGAACCGTAAGCTATACGAAATCTGATACGTCCCCGCCTCACTGATCGTAAACTGTTCATTCGCAGCACCTACAGCGATGTTATTAAGTGACTGGTTGCTTGGCAACGGCACATTCGTACCACCAAGAATAACCGCGATGGTAGGAGCGGTCGTATTGGCAGCAAACCCAAACGTCGTAGTCGGGGACGGTCCTGTTCCTGTCGCTCCAGTAATACCAGTCACACCAGTAGCTCCCGTCGGGCCCGTCACCCCTGTTACACCGGTTGCTCCGGTTACTCCAGTAATGCCGGTTGCTCCTGTTGCTCCCGTAATTCCAATGCCTGTCGCTCCCGTAACGCCGGTTGCTCCAGTCACACCTGTAACTCCGGTTGCTCCCGTTGCTCCTGTAATTCCAATACCTGTCGCTCCCGTAACGCCGGTTGCTCCGGTCACACCTGTAACTCCGGTTGCTCCTGTTGCTCCAGTAATTCCAATACCTGTCGCTCCCGTAACGCCGGTTGCTCCGGTTAAGCCTGTCGCGCCAGTGACCCCAGTCACACCTGTCGGGCCCGTCACACCTGTTGCTCCCGTTCCAGGGGCGCCAGTGGCACCTGTCGGGCCAGTTGCTCCGGTTGGACCTGTCGGACCGGTAGCGCCTGCACCTGGACCCGTCGGGCCCGTTGGGCCAGTGATCCCTGTTATGCCCGTGCCTGTCGGTTGCGTCGGAGACGTTGGTATCGTCGGACTTGTTGGGATTGTTGGAGTCGTCGGGGTCGTTGGAAATCCCCCATTTCCACCACCCCCGACGATGCCTGGACCGTTGATTAGGTTGTTATTCACTTCAATTCCACGCCGACGGCGGCGATTGGATGGTCTTTCAAAGTTCATAAATGTGTACACCTCCAAAAAAGTAAATCCACACATAGCATATTCAACTTCAGGAGAAAGGACACATTTTTGAGGAAGTTTCCTTGATTTATAGACATAAGGCTATTACTTTATAAACTCTATTTTCCACTCTTTACAGTGGATTTTACAACTCACTCCACAAATCAGAAACGTAAGATTTCGTCTCGTCATGGGAAAGCGTCCCGACAAGTGTATGTTTCTTCACAAAGCGCACTCGCGTAATCTCTTGATCAACAGGTTGGAGGTGAGAAATCTCTCCTAAAAACTCGACAAGAAACATCGTCGTTTCTTGTTTCTCATAGCCAATCTTTTCTTGAATTGACTTTGAGAATTCAAAACTGAGCAGCCGTTCAAATTGTTTATGAACCCGGTAGTTCTCACAACCCGTTTCCTCTTTTAGTTCCCGTAACAAGGCGCTCTCAAGGTCAACATCCCGCGTCTCGACGCCGCCTTTCACGAAATCCCACACTGATGAAATTGTTTGTTTGCCGAGCGTTGTATTGATGTTTGATTTATAAACGAGCAAATAGTTGTCCTGTTGATAAATAATTGCACCGACTGCTTTTCTAATCATTATTCACCACACCTATGTACTCCAACTGCTCGTTCAACTCAAAGTAAGTCATCGTTGAGTGATGGATAAATGGAGGATTCCAAAACTGTTCTAGCGAATTGCCTTTCGCCATTTGCAGTAATGTTTTAATAACAATCGCATGTGTAACGATAAGAATGTTTCCTGAAACGTGTTTAATTGCTTCCAAAAATAACGCCACTCTCGTTCTTACGTCTTCAAAAAGTTCACCATGAACAGTTGTAAACGTATGAGGGGTGTTCCAAAATGCAAATGATTGTTCCGGGTACTTCTCATTAATTTCTGCTTGAGTTTGCCCTTCCCACTCACCCATGTTCATTTCTTTTATACGTTCATCATACTGAACTGGGCCAAGGTGGTCGCCTCTAACAATTTGAGCGGTTGTGCGCGTTCTCAAGCTTGGGCTAGAGTAAATCGCATCCAGACTTAAACGAGCTAATCGTCCTTGCATACGCTTTGCACTTTCCACGCCGTTAGTCGTAAGTTCCGAGTCCGACCATCCTTGCATTCTGTGCTCACGGTTCCATACCGTCTCCCCGTGTCTCATGATATACAGTGTTGGCATATTGATCGATCCTTTAATCTATTATTCGCATAACGCGCTAAGCTGTTGCACCTGTTCTAGTTCAAGCGGTTGGTCGAACGAGCGATCCACCCTTGCTGCGGTACCTATTTGATAGTATTTCGCATAGAGAAATCGGTGAATGTACGCTAAGTTATTACCAGTAATGCCTGAACACGGCATAATGGCCGGCCCTTTTCGCTCCCATGACTGAGCCATCATCTCCCGTAAGACGAGCAATGCGTCTTCAGCTTTCGGTCTACCTCCAGATGTAAGCACATCGGTGACAAATTCTTTATAGTCACAAATTGCATCGTACGCTTCGTGGATGTCTACCGTATTATCGATCGCGCGATTAAACGTTAGTTTCATCCCCTTCGTTACGGGGATGACTTTCTCTAGAAATGTCCGATCTACGTGACCACTTGCGGTTAGTGCACCAACGACGATACCGTCTACACCGCCAAGTTCGGCAATTTCTTTGACCGTCTGTGCGATCTTCATTTGTTCCTCATCACAATATGTAAACGAACCTCCGCTCGGACGAATCATTACCCTTACTGGCACACCCACCGTGTTTATAACGCTTTCGATAACTCCAATATCAGGGGTTCTACCGCCTTCATTCATCGACGTCGCTAGTGCCAACCGCGATGCTCCACCTTCTTCGGCAACTTGTGCATCCGTTTCGTTCAGAACAACCATTTCCAGTGCGATACCAACCGCCTCCTCTTTTTATAAAGTCTAGCATACGTTCCATAAGCACTGTTAGAATTAACCCTCTTTTCTGACATATTTTTACGTTATAATGAATTAAAAAGGAGTGAATCACGTTGATGACTGGAGATTATTTATTTGAACACGCGCTGGTGATTACGATGGAAGGTACAGGTTTAGGCATCATTGCTGACGGGGCAGTTTGTGTAAAAGAAGATAAAATTGTCGCAGTAGGTGAAACTGCTGAAGTAAAAAAATCATATACTGCGCACCGTGTGATCTCTGCCCACAATAAAGTCATAATGCCTGGGCTGATTGACGCCCATATGCATAGTGGGCTTGGTATTCTTCGCGGTGTTGCTCAAGACACCCACCATTGGATGGAAAAAGGGCTTTGGCCGTTTATGCAATTTCTCACTGGTGAACAACGCACCGCTGGTTCACTCGTGAACCTTATTGAAGCTGTGAAAGCAGGAACAACGACGATTTGCGACTATGATGCAGGCATGAAAAACATTGTCAAAAACCATGTCCAACTCGGTACGCGCGCTCGCGTGTGTGACATGATTAATGAAATGACAGAGTCAAAAAGTGAGGATCGCGAAGTCGGCGAATTGTATGCATTTGACCCTGCCGTTGGTGAACGTAAGCGGCAGTCTAACGTAGAGTTGTTTGAACAATACCACGAAACAGAAAACGGAAGGATTACGTGCCTTTTCGGTCCACAAGGACCAGATATGATGTCGCTAGAACTGCTACTCGACATTCAATCGCTAGCAGAAAAATATAATACGGGGCTTCACATGCACGTTGCACAAGGCGATCGTGAAATCGATCAGATGCTTTTGCGTTACGGAAAACGAAGCATTCCATACTTAGAAGAACATGGGTTTTTAAACGAGCGTTTAATGGCTGTACACTTAACTGAAGCAACCGCAAAAGAAACGAAAACCGTCGCCTCCTCTGGTGCAGCAATGATCCTTTGCTCAGGTAGCATCGGCATTATTGATGGGATTGTTCCGCCAGCGAAAGAATTCTTAGAGACGAGCGACCGCTTCGCCCTTGGCTCTGATCAAGCCCCAGGAAACAATTGCAACAACATGTTTAATGAGATGAAATTCACATCAATCTTAAATAAATGCAAATACCAAGACCCAACATTATTTCCCGCTTGGCAAATGTTAAAAGCAACGACGATTAACGCAGCAAAGGCCATCGGTATGGACCATGAAATCGGGTCTTTAACACCGGGGAAAAAAGCGGACCTGATTATGCTCGACCTCCACTCTCCCGCACTCTTTCCACGCATCGATGGTCCCATTCGTAACATCGTGCCGAACCTCGTGTTCTCGGCAAGCGGTCAAGAAGTCGAATTTGTGATGATTGATGGCAACGTGGTTGTTGAAGACCGGATCGTGCAAACCGTCGATGAAAAAGAAGCGATGAGAAACGGTCAAAAACACGCCGACCAACTTGCCTCCTCCGCACAAAAGATTAGCGGAAAGCTGGATACACCGCTTGCTGGAATGATGAAGGACGGCTTGCTTTAAACTGAGCTAAAGTCGGGGAATAATGGAAATTATTTCTATAGAATGAACGTAACATTTTCCTGATTTGCGCTGTTGGGGTTGGGTTGGAGGGGTAGCGCGGTGCTAGGTGAGTCATTTTGCGCGCGAGTTTCCCCCCTGTGCGCGCAGTTTGTTCCAACTTGCGCGTAGATTCCAGGATGAAGTGCCAATGACACGTCGGCCCCAGCGGGGCCGAAGCCAAATCGGACTCGGTTCGGCGCGGCTCGCGCCGACAGCTTATTGGCTCTTTACACTAAGAGCTGCCCGGATCACATTCTCCAATCAAAGAGGAATCTCATTACCTAACGTCATGCTTCTCTACGACCCAGTCCTCATCCGAATTCCTTATTACGATATCGAAATGCTCACGGTACGGGTGCATAAACAGGTCGTACTGAATGCGCCGTTGATAATGGGATTGATCCAAAAACTCATAAGTTCTGCCTCGTTCGGAGACGTCACGAACGCCTCTTCTCGCGAGCTCTGTCGCTTCGTCTGTATAAAAATAGATGAGCATGTCGTAAAGATCCAGATTTGTAAATGCGACACTCATACCTTCAACGATGCTTACGTTCGCCTCTGATGAGATGAGCGTGCTTGGCATGTAATGAGTGTCCAACGTTTTAAAGGGAATGCCTTCTCGAATTTGGACAACGTCTCGCTCTAATGCCAACGTGTGGTGGGCATCCGGGTGACACGCCGTCATTTTGAACTGATGCAACGCGCCCTTATACTCATACGCAATGGTCGCATATTTGCGGACGGCCGAACTGATGATATACGGGTCGGTATTAAGATAGTCCACGCTCGGGCCAAGTCTCTCCACGAGTTGCTCGGCAAATGTCGTCTTGCCCGCAGCACCGTGACCGGAAATACCGATGACTGACCGACCCTCCCTCTTATTGATGGATCGCATGATGTCTCTAACAATCTTTTCCACCCGTGACCTCCACACTTGGACGTTACCATTCCCGCCCATGATTAATTTTCATTTTTTCTTCAAACGATTTCGTTAAATCAATGTCATGACGATTGGCAATCTCAACAGCATTCCAGATCACATCAAATAACTCGTGACCTAGATTGTCACGAATGTCTGTTTTTTTGTCTTCACCGGCGAACTGAAGTTTTAGAAGCGCATCACTCACTTCCCCGACTTCACTCATCAAATAGAGGTAGCGCTGTTCATCCGTCACATCTTCAAATCCCTTTTCTTTACAAAACTCTCGTACATATTGTTGGAAATGCCCCAAGTTCATCGTTTTCCCCCTCTTTTTCGATAAAACTGTATGGCAATCATGAGACCAATGACGACCCCTATTGTATCTAGAAGTACGTCTTGCCACATCCCACTTCGGTCTGGATGAAAGGCTTGTCTCATTTCATCAAACGTTGCAAAGCCAACTCCGATGAGCATCGTAATTGAAGCACTTTTCATTGTTGCAAAGCCGATCCCGTTAAAAAGTCGGTAGACGAGAAACGCGAGTACAGCAAAGACCGCAACGTGCGTCCCTTTGCGGACAAAAAATTCAATAAACCCTGCCGCGCCTAACGCTTCAATGCTAATCACACTTGCTCCATATGTAAACGACACCCACCCAAACGTTTGACTGAACAACCCTAGTCCAGGAAGGCTGGCAAGTAAAGGCCGGATATCTTGCATCTCATAAGACATCGTAGAGCTAACAAAAATCAATACAAGCACCACCACGAGTGGGAGAATCAATCGTAGCCAATTTTGCTTCATCGTCTCCCCCCGTTATCGTTGAATATGCTTGTCTTTATCGTTTTTATGCTCGTAATAATAGTGAACCAACGCACCGACCGTCTCATCGAATGGGGTGCATACAATCCCACTGCCCTGTAAATCACGCTCCGCTTGCTCGGTATCGTAATCGGCATCGACTGCCGCATAAGCCAGTGCTTCTTTTTCCACTCGAAAATACTTCTCTAACGGTTTAGATAAACGGTTGCCAGCTAGCTTTGAAGCGATTCCCGCTTTTGGTGTCTTGACTAAATAAGCTTCAGAAAGCATATGGAATACTTCGCGCATACTAAACGGATTCGGATCGGTGAGGTGATACGTTTTCCCTGCCCCAACATCCTTATGTCCTAAATACACGGCCGCTCGGACGACGTAGTCGACCGGCACAAAATTCCCCTTCGCTTCGCTACTTGCAACGAGCGGTACACGTGGCAAACGAAGCTGACGGAAGCGCTCCAAAATGTTCAAATAAAAATACACACCGTCAAACTTTGCCGTCTCTCCGGTCACAGAATCACCACGAACGATGCCAGGTCGAATGATCGTTGTAGGGGTCGTTTTACTCACTTCTTCCACAAGCACTTCAGCGTCGTATTTCGTTTTCTCGTAATGGTTTTTGAAGGATTGACCTCGAACGAGCTCCCTCTCTAAAATCGTACCTCTCCGGTCGCCAGAAACGTAGGCAGTACTAAAATACACGTAGCGTTTCAGCTGCTTAACACCTTCAGTCCATCGATTAACGTTACGAGTTCCATCCACATTCACGGCTTCAGCTTGTTTCTTTTTCACAGCCAAGTCGTAGATGGCAGCAAGGTGGAACACATGCGTAACCGAACGTTTCAAATTATGCGAAAGCTCCCGTGTCCATCCATAGTCTCGTTTCGTAATATCTCCTTCAACGATCGTCACTTGGTTTTCAAAGAGCAAAAGCGACTCGGCAGCCGCTTTTGCCCGTTCCTTCATATCAGGAAGCACGAGTAAATAGAGATGGTCCACGTGTTCCGTTTGAATGATCTCTTTTACAATTCTGCTCGCAATAAATCCTGGATAACCCGTTATCAAATACGTATTGCCCATCTGTTTGCCTCCTTATTTCAGGAACTTCTTAATCAGACCGAGCTTGTTTTTGTACGGTGGGTACATAAACGACACTTTCACTTTTGAACTTCGCTTCGAAATGCTTTTCTTATGGCTAAACGTCTCAAAACTATACACCCCGTGATAATTACCCATACCCGAATCACCGACACCACCGAACGGCAAATGCGGATTTGCGACATGCATGATCGTATCGTTCACACAACCACCCCCAAACGACGCCCGCGCCATCACATCATCTTGAAGACCGTCATCTTCGGAGAAGAAATAAAAAGCAAGCGGCTTTGGCAACTGTTGAAACTCTCGAAGTTCAACATCTAAGTCTTGATACGTGAGGATCGGCAAGATCGGACCAAAAATCTCATCTTCCATCGACTTTGCGCCTTCTCGAGATGGCACGTCAAGCAGCGTAGGCTCGATATAACGGTCCGCTCGCTCAGATGCTCCGCCATAGATAATATAGTCTGCGTCCTCATGAATGAGCGAAGCAAGTCGGTCAAAATGACCGTCATTCACAATCCGGCCATAATCGGCATTATGCTGAATATCCGTCCCATAAAAAGCTTCGATTCGCTTTTTCATAAGTGCAACAAGCTTTTCTTTCACATCCTCATGGACGAGCACATAATCAGGCGCAATACACGTTTGACCGTTGTTTAGCAGCTTCCCCCACACAATTCGCTCTGCAGCTCGCTTCAAATTCGCATCCCGGTGGACGACCGCTGGGCTTTTTCCACCGAGCTCCAACGTAACGGGGGTGAGGTTTTTCGCCGCAGCTTCCATAACAATTTTGCCGACGGCTGTACTGCCTGTGAAAAAAATATAGTCGAATGGGGCATGGATAAGAGAAGAATTCGTTTCAACGCCACCTTCAATCACGCGGATGTACTCTTTGTAGAAAATCTTTTCCACCATGCTTTTTACGAGTCGACTCGTTGCCGGCGTATGCTCAGACGTCTTTAACACCGCACAGTTCCCTGCCGCAATCGCGCCAATTAACGGCTCAATTAACAATTGAAACGGGTAATTAAAGGGGCCAATAATAAGCACCGTGCCGTACGGTTCGTGGACGACGTAGTTTTTGGAAGGCTGCATAAACGCCGGTGTTTTTACTTTTTCAGGCTTTGCCCATTTCGGCAGTTGCTGAATGGCTTCTTCAATATCTGTAAGCACGATGCCAATCTCTGTCGCATACGTTTCAAATTGGTTTTTGCCAAGGTCGAGTTGTAGCGCTTCATAGATTTCTTCTTCTTGATTTTGAATGATTTTCTTTAATTTCTTTAGCTGGTCTAATCGAAAATCTATACTTTTCGTTGCACCTGAATAGAAAAATTGTTGATGTTCTTTCAATACTTCTTCAGCTTCGACTTGGGTTTTGAGATCCGCTTGCATGACAGGCCTCCTGTATTAGTATTTATCACAAATAAAAATCCCACTAAAAAGATATTGATTTCTTTAAAGCAATACATTATGATCTTCTCATGCCTTAAGATTTACTATATGATGAAAACGTTTTCAGCAAAAATGAACTACCGCTATTATAACATGAACCGATCGTTTGAATCGAAGAAAGAGGTGCTCTATGAACGAGACAACAAACCCACCATCCTCCAGCTATTCTAAGCGAAATATGATTGGCTTATTTTTAGGCCCAGCTTTATTCTTACTCACATATTTCCTTATTCCTGATAGCATAATGGGCCATGAGCCCCGCGTTGTGCTTGCAGTCACGATGCTCGTCGCGACATTCTGGATTACAGAAGCCATTCCGATGGCAGCTGCTTCCCTCGTCCCAATTGTGCTCATCCCTGTTCTTCAAGGAGCAGAAATGGGAACGATTGCGTCTGCTTACGCTAACCCGGTTATTTTCATGTACGCCGGTGGTTTCGTTATTGCCATCGCCATTGAAAAATGGAACTTGCACCGCCGAATTGCACTAGGCATTATCGGAATGATCGGCTCACAAAGCCAACGAATCATTCTCGGTATTATTATCTCGACAGCCGCCATTTCTATGTTTGTATCGAACGCGGCCACTGCTCTCATGATGCTTCCCGTTGCGGTTGCCCTCATTAAAGAAGTGAAGGACAAGCAGATCTTAAGCGGAGATAACTTGCGATCATTTTCAAAAAGCATCTTGCTCTCTGTCGCTTATGCTGCGACGATCGGTGGTCTAGCAACGATCGTCGCCGCCGTTCCAAATGCTGTTCTTGCCGGAATCGCTTATGAACAATTAGGTCGAACTGTTACCTTTGTTGAATGGTTCATGTTCGCAGGGCCTGTTGCCCTTCTCATGCTTGTCATTCTCTACTTTTACCTTACGAGAATTGCCTTTAAAATTACGAAAAATGATGAAGAAGGCAACACAGGAAACATCGATTTTATTAAAGAAGAAAAGAAAAAACTTGGCAAATTCAATTACAACGAGTTTATGGTATCCATTGCCTTCGGTCTCACCGTTCTTCTATGGGTAACGTTACCGTTTATTGAAGACCTTGATTTCATTCATGACGGATCCGTCGCCGTGTTTGGAGCTTTGCTATTGTTCTTTATTCCAAGTAACAAAAAAGGCGAACGCATTCTTGAATGGCAAGATATGACCCGTCTCCCGTGGGGCGTACTTATCCTCTTCGGTGGGGGTATGGCGATCGCCGCCGGGTTTAGTTCATCTGGACTCAACGAACATATCGGAGACTTGCTCGGCATGCTTCAAGGGCTAGAAGTATTCTTTATCATCTTGCTCTTAGTCGTCATCGTACTTGCAATTACAGAAATCTTATCCAACACTGCCGTTGCCAACCTTGTTCTGCCGCTCACACTCGGAATGGGACTTGCGCTCGGCATCGATCCATTGCCACTTATGGCTGCCGCTGCACTTTCGGCTGGTTCTTGTTACATGCTACCCGTTGCAACACCGCCGAACACAGCCGTATTCAGTGCCGGTTATCTCGAAATTGGCGATATGGCAAAAGCCGGTGTTTGGCTTAACCTTGCATCCATCGTCATCATCACACTCGCTGTCTACTACTGGATGCCCGTTGTATTCGGATTATAAAACATAAAAACGAGACCCGAGCGGGTCTCGTTTTTGTTGTATGAGGGGATTTTTGCGGATTTACGTGTAAATCTGGCATGAAACCCCTCATAAAAGACTTTACGTGGGGATTCCCGCTTTTTATGTGGAGATTTGCATGTTAAGCGTTCATTTTTAATAACGAAATCCCCACATAGGACGCTCTACGGAGGACGGCTTAAACATGAAGGTTTCACGATGCGAGCGTGTGGCGCGGCCACCTTCACCCCTGCCCCCGGAGCTTCCAATAATGAATGGCGAGCTGCGTTCGATCTCTTAGCTCCATTTTATCTAAAATGACAGAAAGTGTATTTCTCACTGTTCCAACGCTTAAGTACAAAGATTCAGCAATCTCTTGATTGGATAATCCTTGGGCAATCGCCTGGACAATCTCGTTTTCCCGCACTGTGAGTTGAGTAAACGATTCGCCAACTGCTCGTTTAGGCCCGATAATCTCTCTAAGTACATCGTTGTCTAACACCGAACTACCAGCGGCAACCGCACGGACTTGTTGAGCCATCTGATCGACGGGTGTTGATTTTAAAATATAACCAACCGCGCCAGCGTTTAGAGCAAGGCGAATGTTCTGTTCATCTTTAAACGTAGTAAGCATCATAATTCGCACATTGGACCATAACAATTTCACGTGTTCTGTGCATGTAATTCCATCCATATTCGGCATACGAATATCCATGAGAATTACATCGGGCACGTCCACCCTACAATGAGCGATCGCTTCCTCCCCATCGGCAGCAACACTCACAACCTCAATATCAGACTCTTTACTTAGCAAGAGTTGCAAGCTTTGTCGAACGAGCGGATCATCATCAACGAGCAAGAGCTTCACAGTTTATCCTCCTCTAACGGCAAGATACAAACGATCAAGTATCCATCAGTCACATTTACGGATACGCTACCTCCAAAAGAACGTGCGCGCAACTTCAAATTACGGACCCCACTTCCTTCAGCCGCTGGCTTTGTACCACGACCATCATCTTGAATACTTAACCTTACGAAACGCTCCGTCACATCGAGCTGAACATTAACACGTGTCGCATCACTATGGCGAGACACGTTGGTGAGCGCTTCTTTTAAACACGGTTCAAGCAAACTCCAAAAATGAATCGGCACTTGTTCTGTGTTGCCAGTCTTTTGGAACGAAACCGGAATACGAGGATACTCTGCCGTAATTTGTTCTAAACGATCGGCACCTATTCTTGTCACCGGGGTCATGTCGTGAACGGTGTCTCTTAGCATTACTGTGCTTCTTTCAACCCTCTGCCTCACTTCGTTTAACATGTCTTTCGCATGTCGCCCTTCAAGTTGCTCATATGCCTGTAACGCCAGGTTGGCTCCCGTTAAGTCATGACCGACATGGTCATGTAGATCCCTGGCAATACGATTTCTCTCCGTCACTTCTGCGAGGTGTGCGGCATCACGACTCGCCTTTAACAATTCTTCTTTTACTGCCTCTAACTCATAACGAGCTTTTCGCTCCTGATCTGCTTCTTTTAACGATTCCGCACGCTGTACATCCGCTTCACCTGTCCACACTCCAAAAAGACCTGCTTGGAACAGAAACCATAATAAGAATAAAGAGTCCAATTGATAGACGACTAAAATGAACATAACGATTATCACATATCGATATTTTTTCCGCCTCATCATTTCAAATGCGGGCAGTAAAAGACCGTATGCACTGCTATCCCAAAAAGGAATAAACACCACACATAGTAAAAGGTCAATCATGATTGTCCAATCAGGCAGTTCAATTCGCCAACGGAGGCTGATCAGAACGGCAAAGATGAGTACGAACAGAAAGCCACTTAAGTCAACACCTTGCCCAATCCATAACGCAATTAAGAAGAAGATATTCATAAAGCGCCAAACATTGACCATTCGCATCACCCCTTTGCTGAATACTAAAACCCGTCTACCCCCCAGCTCAATAGCTGCGGGGGTTAAGCCTAACCAATTTTTCGAACACTGCCGATGATCAAAAAGAACGTCCCATAGAGCATCAATACGCCATAGATGAGAAGAAGATCGACTGCATTCTCTCCTGACACAATCCACTCAATGCCTTCTACAAACCAATATGTCGGGAAGATTACAGCTACTTTTTGGAAGGTGTCGGGTAACATTTCTACAGGAAATATAACGCCTCCCAATATTGCCATTATCGTAATGACGGACATAAACACAAGAAATGACGATTCTTTGCTCCGATAAAATGAGTTCCAAGCGAGACTAATGCTAACCGATGTGAACGTAAACACCGTATACAATAGGAGCAAATGCCATGGATCGTGGAGCTCGTGTCCATAAAGGCTGCCCCCATAAATAAAGATAGCGTTTTGCCCGAACATAATGATGGCAAATGCAAGTAAGTTTTGCCATAAATATTGAAAGTGAGAAACCGGTGCAGCGGCAAGCCTTTTGACGACTCCTTTCTGCCGATCGTCAAGCATAATGCTCGTAAGACGAATGCTCACAAACAACATCAACACCCCAAAGTACTGATAACCAAGTGGAAGCAATGGCCAATATTGTTGGTCGGGCAGAAAGATCGCAGCTACGGGGAACAGTGTCAAAAATAGAATGTTCGTTCGATCTCTTAACGTGCGTTTAAGCGCGAAGGTAAAAATCGTCATGGCATTCGCCTCCGACCAACTAGGAACAGGGCAATTGAAACAAGTACAATAATTCCAATGAGAAGGCCCGAATTTACGATCGCTTCCATCGTTAAACCACTCCGCATATTATCAATGGAAGAATAGGCGAGCATAATTGGATTCACGTATTCATTAAACCCATTGATCAGTGTGTTGTCAGGCATTGGGAAAAACATGCCGGCTAGTAAAATGAGCCCTACACCGTAAATCTCACTTATTCGTTCAGCAATTTTAAAGTTACGCACCGAGAAGGTGAACACGAGACAAAGAATACTTGATAACGTGGACATGAGTGTAATGACTAGCATGGACCATGCAAAATCCCCCCAGTTCACGTCCCAAATAAAGGTCGTGTACCCAATAAGAATGGCACCTAGAACGATTGAATAGAAGATGCCGGCTAACATAATCGTGAAGGCGTAAAGCGTTGTATTCATCGGTAACGAACGTAGTCGATATTTGTACTCTGAGAAGAGATCACCATGCACGTAGTTCATCGTTACTGCTCCACCAAACAACTGAAAAGCGAGTACGAGCAAAACAACCGTTTCATTTCTCAACAACATATCACTTCCAGGTGCATCTCCAAGTACGATCGAAAACACTGTGACGAGCACAATCGGTATGACGAGCAATAGTAGCATCGTAAGCCAATCACGGCTCATTCGCAGTCCAATAAATCGAATCGTAACAAGCTCTCTCATTCCCGCTCATCCTCCCCGTCTCGGAGTTGTTTCCCAGTAAGTGTGAGAAACACATCTTCAAGATTCGGCTTTTCCGTTTGAATACCGACCACTCCGGTCGTTTCTTTCACAATGGAAAGCACACGATCCAGGTTGCCAGCACCAACGCTAGATATAATTTGAATCGTAGAGCCTTGCACATGAATGCGTTTTACTCCATCAAGTTTTTCAAGGCGTGGAATCGGGACATTCGCTACGTCATTCACATCAATGAGGATTTTTTCTTCATGCTGAATGTTTTTAGTTAGCTCCTCCACTGAGCCAGCTGTTATAATTTGACCTTGGTCCATTATGACGACTCGACTAGCAATGGCCTGAACTTCTTCCATGTAATGTGTTGTATACAGAATAGTCGTACCTTGATCTCTCAACTTCTTCACAGCCTCCAGAATGTGATTTCTCGACTGAGGATCAATCCCTACCGTTGGCTCATCCATGACGAGAAATTTAGGGCGATGAGTCAGTGCACAAGCAATATTTAATCTTCGCATCATCCCGCCAGAAAATTTATTAGGTGACTGCCTCGCTTTTGAAGAAAGTCCGACAAACGCTAGCGCCTCTTGCACTCTCTTTTTCTTATCTTCTCCTTTTAGTCCATACACCCCTGCGAAAAATTCGAGATTTTCTTTCGCTGTAAGTTCATGAAACACCGTTAGATCCTGAGTAACCAGCCCCATTTTTTCCTTATTTTTATTATGAAAAACTTTCCCTCCTTCTCCGAAAAGATGAATCGTTCCTTGGTCAAAAGGAATAATGCCCATTAACCCGTGAATGAGCGTCGTTTTACCGGCGCCATTCGGTCCGAGTAGCCCGACAATCTCACCTTCATGGATATCTAGATCAATATAATCAAGTACGATTTGATTTTTGTACCGTTTTACAATCCCTTTCATTGACGCGATCGTCATCCGAATCACCATCCATTCGTTATTATCTGTATTATGATGGGATTGAGATACATTGAGTAGTTACATTTGTCATGAACAAAAGAGGCTACATCGTTTCACATAGCAATTGCACCCATCATCACAGTCGCTGTCTGCTACTGGATGCCCGTTGTATTCGGATTATAAAACAGAAAAACGAGACCCGAGCGGGTCTCGTTTTTGTTGTATGAGGGGGTTTTTGCGGATTTACGTGTAAATCTGGCATGAAACCCCTCATAAAAGACTTTACGTGGGGTTTCATGCCTTTCATGTGGGGAATTTCATGTTAATCATTCATTTTTAATATCTAAATCCCCACATAGGACTCTCTACGGGGGACAGCTTGAACATGAAGGTCTCACGATGCAAACGTAAGGTGCGCCAAAGGTTCGTTTGGTTTCTTTGCACAAACCAAATTGGAATATATGAGGGGTCGGCGATATAGATCTCACCTTCGCCAAAAATTCAGCGACCCCACGGCTCTGTACAAGACCTGCTATTCAATCATTTGTACCCGCTCATTGAAAAGTGTCGGGTAGGAGAAGTAGCCGAGCATGATGCTCGTAATGACCGCTGTTGTGAGGAGTAAGAAGAGCACAAGAAGTTGGAATAAAACGGCTTGTACAGGGTCGGCGCCGGCAATGATTTGACCGCTCATCATGCCTGGTAATTGCACGAGACCGATCGTTTTCTGTGTTTCAATTGTTGGAATGACACTCGCTTTAATTGACGTCATTAATGGCCGGTGCACCGCCTGCTTGGCTGAACCGCCTAATGAGAGAATCAATTCTGTTTCATCGCGCCTAGACGACATTTCTGCAGTAAAGCGATTTAGAAATAAAATACTAAGCACCATCGAGTTTCCGATTACCATGCCACTAATGGGAATAATGTATTGGGCGGTCGGTGGAATAATTCCGAGACCGAGTAAGATGCCTTGTGTTAACACTTCGACAAAAACAAATGTCACGACCAATTTCCACGTAATGCCCGGTATGTTCTTTCCTTTTTTTCGCGCATTTTCCGTAGCTGCCGCGATCATGAGAATAATCATGAGCACCAAATAAACAACATTTTCTGCATCAAACACGAACTGCAAAACAAAGCCAACAAGTAATAATTGAATGATTGAGCGCACCGTCGCAATAATTGTGTCTCGTTCTAACCCAAGTTTCAACGTTTTGGAAAGCACGAGAGGAATGGCAACGAAGATGAGTGCAATTGCTAATGCAGTATAACTCATTCCACTTCTCCTTTAATGAATTGCCGTACACGCTCATCGGTTGGATTTTTTAATACTTCGGTCGTTCCAGACTCAATTAACGTTCCATCCATCATGACCCAAGCGTGTGTGCCTATACGCATCGCTTGTTCTAAATGATGGGTAATCCAAATGACGGTCGTTTCGTACTTGCGATTAATATGTACAATTAATTCCTCGATCTCTTGTGTGGAGATGCGGTCTAAAGATGACGTTATTTCATCAAGCAACAAGATTTTCGGTCGATTGACGAGCGTTCGCGCGATCGATAACTTCTGTTTTTGCCCACCGGACAAGTCTTTACTGTCACGATCCAAATATTCTTTCCCCAACCCAACAACGTCAATATACTCTTCCGCCTCTTCTTGAGTTAGGTGCATATTTCGTAATGTTCGAGGTAATTCAAGGTTCTCCCGTACAGAACCTGTAATCATCGTTGCCTGCTGCAACGCAATTCCTACGATCCTTCTTAATTCAATCGGCGCGTAGTCACGGATGTGCATACCTTCAATAGTAATGTCTCCAGATGTTGCAGAACGAAGCCCGTTGCAAAGACGAAATGCCGTTGATTTCCCTGCACCTGACGGACCGACTACCGTCGTAATTCCACCTTTATGAAACGTCCCCGTCACGTCTTCAATAATATTACGTCCATCGACTTCATAGTTCACATTGCGAAAGGCAATCGCTCCATCCATTTGAATCACAATTTCACGTCCTTCTATTCTAACGAGCATTGTACGTTACCTATTTATTTTCATCCGTTATACGCTGGTTTATCCAGTGAAGATGTCCATTTTACCATGTTTTCACAGAGCCACACACACACAAGCAAAAAAAGCTGACACCCGAAAGTGCCAACTTCTCCGTTCGTTATGCTGTTTTTGATACGTTCACAGTAACATCGGTTAACGTCGCGTCGTTCGTATTGTTAAGCACAACGACTGATGGAACCGTCGTCACTGTAACGGTTGCAGAACCTGTTAATGTTGCTGGACTGGTTCCTGTTGTCGCGCTTCCAGGAATTAAGGTGGCATCTTGTAAAATTTGTAAACCAACCGCGTCACCAACAGTAAGGCCTGTTGCAACTGCAGTATACGTGATCGAGTACGTGCCAGGCTCGTTAAGCACGATCTCCGCGTCTCCAGGCGCATGGCTAATTGCTGTTCCTATTAGTGTTGTATTCGTATCGAGTGGTACATTAGCTCCTGCCGCTACCGTTGCTGTTACGGTGTTAAAAATACCAAAGCTAAGATCTCCTGGTGGTGTCGTCGGTACAGTAGGCGTCGTTGGAATCGTACCTGTGCCGACCACCCCTGGTCCATTAATGAGGTTGTTATTAATTTCGATGCCATCTTCACAATGTCTAAAATGACGAGAATTAAAATAGTTTCCCATCTCATTCACCTCCTGCGTGTTCTGTATATCTTACTCAGAACGCCAGCAGGTGACTTTACCAATGACCCGGTGTAAACGTGGAATTCTACACACATATTCTCAACTCTCACGGTCCATCATATCACCCTCATAAACATTATGATGTTTTGATTACATCAACAGTGACATCGGTCAATCTGGCGGCACTTGTCGTGTTCAGTACTATGATCGAAGGTGGTTCTGTCACGGTTACATTGGCTGTGGCTGTTAACGTTGCTGGGCTAATGCCTGACGCAACGCTACCAGGAACGGTTACTCCGTCTTGAAGAATTTGCAATTGAACAGGATTGGTTGAAAGGGTACTCGACCCTGATGCTGTATACGTCACCGAATACGTGCCTGCTTCATTAAGCGTAACCTCTTCATCCCCAGGTGTATGGCTAATCGCTGTGCCGACGAGTGTTGCATTTGTGTCCAGAGGAACATTCAGACCTGTAGCAACAAAAGCTAAAGCGGTTGTAAAAGAGCCAAAGTTCAACTCCCCTGGCGGTGTCGTCGGTACAGTTGGTGTGGTTGGAACTGTGGGCGTGGTGGGTGTTGGCGGAATGGAACCTGTTCCAACAATTCCTGGCCCATTAATCAAGTTGTTATTCATTTCGATTCCATCCTCACAATCATTCCAAAAGCGAGCATGACAATCGTCTCCCATATGATTCACCTCCTGTTTGCTCTATATGAGGTACGCAAACAATACGATTATGAATTTACCAATCACCTAGTATTAATGCGGGTTAAAATTTTTCTGAATATTATTGACTTCCGAAAATATACTAGATATACTTTCGATATTAAATCGTTCTCTTGGAGGGATATGAATGTTTACTTCTGGCTTTACAATTTGGTATAACGTCACAAATGTGGAACAAACACTCAAGTTTTATACAGAAAGTCTAGGTTTTGAATTAGATTTTCATGATGCTGACAACGGTATGGCGAGTGTTCATACGAATACACCCGACTGCTTTATTGGCTTTTCAGAAGCCACCGACGTGATTCCGTCAAAAGCTTCTGCGGTTTTTGAAGTAACGAACATTGAAGAAACAGTCCTCAAGCTCAAAGAGACCGGCATTTCTTTCACTAGTGACGTGACAACAATCCCGGGGCTAGTTAAACTTGCTACGTTTAAAGATCCTGACGGTCATGACCTTGAATTGTCACAAACATTAAACGGAGCCGAATGAAACCCGAAGTCCGCATCGTCACAATTTCCAAACAACTTTCCGGTCGTTGGACGCTCCCGGTTCTCCTGCACATTCGTACCGAAGGCGATCGCTTTTCACCTTTACAAAAACGATTGCAAATCTCGCCATCTCGGTTAAGTAGCAATTTGCAGTCACTGATTAATGAGGGCGTTTTGCATCATATCCGAGCCGAAGACCGCCATCACCCGTTGTTCCCAGAATACACGTTGACGGATAAAGGGCGATTTTTGAAAGAAGCCGCACACATCCTCTCAGCCTCAGAGCAACAGCTTAACGTTGGCTCACTGTCACAAAAAGCATGGAATTGGCCCATTCTTATGGCCATCCATCATCATCGCTCTCGCTTTAACGAAATTCGCGGACTGCTCCATCCGGCAACACCGCGAATTCTTTCCACTCGCCTCCAAGAATTGAAACAAATGAACATCGTCTCTAAAACCGTCGTTCTCCACCCCACACCCGTATCTAGCTATACATTAAGTCAAGAAGCTGCGCCAATACTTCGCACCGCGAACGAAGACTTGTTATCGATTATTGATTAACCTACTTGCCTCCCTTTGCCCGTCCTCCGTCGATTTGGTACGATACAAGAAAAACGACGACGGGGGGACGCGGTGGTGTATTCCATTTACATAATTGAAGATGATGCGAAGATTGCTGGAATTTTGCATGACCATTTGAGCCGCTATGGGTACACGGTGTACCAGGCAACAGAGCTGGACAACATCAAGCAAGAGTTCGGGCAATTGGACCCTGACCTCGTGCTTTTGGATATTAATTTGCCGTATTTTGATGGGTTTCATTGGTGTAGGCAAATTCGCACGCAATCAAACGTACCTGTAATTTTCATTTCCGCACGTACCGATGAAATGAACCAAGTGATGGCCATTGAAAACGGTGGTGATGATTATATTGCGAAACCCTTTTCTTTGGATGTAGTGACAGCGAAGATTAAAAGCGCTTTGCGGCGCGCCTACGGAGAATATGCGACCCACCCTCAAGATGGGCACAAGAAAGAACTTCAAGGTCTAACGATTTTCATGGAGAAGAATGAAGTGAGTTTCCATGGGCAATGGATTGAATTGTCAAAAAAAGAATTCTATCTTTTATCACGGTTAGTTGAACAACATGACCGGATTGTGAGCCGAGATGATTTGCTTGAAGCACTTTGGGATGAGGTTGATTTTGTGGACGACAACACACTGTCAGTCAATGTGAATCGTGTCCGTCGTCGGCTGCAAGAGATCGGTATTACTGATGCCATTCAAACGGTACGCGGCCAAGGCTACCGGTTGAATGTAAACTGGTAACGGGGGCGTGCGATGATACGAGATTATTTATATGACCGAATCCCTTTGATCCTGCTCTTTTACGGCAACAGCTTTCTTATTATTCTCGTCGCTGTTCTCACCATTTACTTTGCCGATACTGACAGTGTTGCAACGAATATGATTTACTTGCTCGTCCTCACGACATTTTTCTTGCTTATTGGATTGGTCATCGATTTTATGAGAAGAAGGGCACTGCTAAAAAGAATCGCGAAGATGAAAAACCAACCGTACATTTCAGATGAAGCGAGAAAGCTTTCTGTCACGCCAGCGCCTAATAATGAAACGGCCCACCTTCTCACGTTGATACAGCGTGCCGAGGATCACTTCGAGCAGCAGATTGAGACGTATGACGCCGAACGTCGGCAGCATGACGTCTTTATAAATCAGTGGGTACACCATATGAAAACACCGATGAGCGTCATTTCATTGCTCACACAAGAAGGAAAAAATCAGTTTAACGATGCTAGCGTGAAAGAATTATTAAATGACATCCACGATGAGAACGACCGGTTCCGGCACGGACTGGAACTGATGCTCCACCTCGCTCGCCTTGATCACTTTTCCCTCGACCTGCATGCGGAGCAAGTTGATTTGCACCTTATTGTGCGTGATGTGATCAACGAAGAGAAACGGCAATTTATTCGTAAAAAACTCTATCCTGAAGTCACGATCGTCGCTGATGAACCGACGGTGTACAGCGATTCAAAGTGGCTGCGCGTCATCTTACATCAGCTACTGCTCAACGCACTTCGGTACTCTCATGCAAACGAAGGAAACAAAATTCATTTTCACGTATCCAGAGCGGGCGAGAATACGACGCTGTTCGTTCAAGATCACGGGATTGGCATTCCCGCCCATGACACGCCTCGAATATTTGAACCTTTTTATACGGGAGACAACGGTCGAAAGAAGTCGGAGTCGACAGGTATGGGGCTCTATTTGGCACGGACGATCGCCTCCAAACTCGGGCACTCACTTACTGCCGAATCGACGGAAGGGGAAGGGACGACGATGCGTCTTGAGTTCCAAACAAAAACATTGTGACAAGTTTGTAAGATACGTTGCAAGAAGAATCGATGGGAGGCGGTGTGCTCCTCTCCTATACTACACATATGATCCCAGCTAAAGGAGAGGCTAGCATGCAGATTTTACAAGTGCAAGGACTCGGAAAGACGTATTATCCGAAAAAGGAAGGGTTATCGTATCGAGCGCTTAGCCATTTTGACCTGACGGTGAACAAGAGTGAATTCGTTGGTGTGATGGGCCCTTCAGGTAGCGGAAAAACGACGCTTTTGAACTTACTTGCCACCATCGATCAACCAACCGCCGGAACGATGTTGATTAGCGGTACAGACCCAACAAACTTAAGTGATAACAAACTGGCGATTTTTCGGAGAAAGCAACTTGGATTTGTGTTCCAAGACTTTAACCTTTTGGATACACTTACCGTTCGCGAGAACATACTGTTGCCCCTCGCACTTGATCGTGTTTCCAAACGTACGATGACCGAACGGTTGGAGAATGTCGCTTCACAACTTGGCATTACCGATATTCTCGATAAACGTGTGACTGAGATTTCAGGAGGACAACAGCAACGAACGGCTTGCGCTCGTGCGGTTATTCATGAGCCAACGCTCGTGCTTGCTGATGAACCGACGGGAAATCTCGACTCTAAAGCGGCAAGAAACGTGATGGATACACTATCCACGATGAATCAAAAACAAGAGGCGACAATCTTAATGGTGACCCACGATGCAACGGCTGCGAGCTATTGTGACCGCATCGTATTTATTAAGGATGGGCATTTCTTCACAGAAATTCGCAAAGGCGAACGTCAACAAACGTTCTATCAAAAAATCTTGGATACGCTCTCCGTACTTGGAGGTGACTTCCATGACCCTTCGCCTTCTCGCTCGTAGGAACATTACTGGTAATGCCCAACGGTACGCGGCGTATTTCCTCAGTTGTGTGTTCGCCGTATCGATCTTCTTTATATATGCACAATTCATCTTTCATCCGGATGTGATGAGTGGCGACATTCGTAGCGCTGACGCCGTTCGGACCGGGATGATAATGGCACAAGTCATTATCGTGTTGTTTTCCATCTTTTTTATCGCCTACTCGAATCGGGCGTTTTTACAAACCCGTTCTAAAGAGTTTGGCCTGTTATCATTATTTGGTACGAGCAAATCTCAGCTTAGAAAGCTCATTTATATTGAGCAAACGATCACGTCTGTGTTAGCCATCGGGGCAGGGCTTGCTCTTGGAACGTTATTTTCGTATCTATTCCTATTGCTCATGTCTTCGATGATGAACATGGATGTACCGATTGAGTTTCAACTCGTCCCATCGGCGTATGTTTTGACAGCCGTAGGCTTCTTCATTCTGTTCCAGACCCTTACACTTCTTTCTTTTCATAGAATTCGGAAGTTGTCTGTTCAAGACTTGTTACGAGATGCTCAAAAGCCGAAGGTGATGCCAAAATCTTCGATCGTTCTCTCGATTCTCGGGGTGTTGTCGCTCGTAGCAGGGTACGTGATCGCGGCGACGGCGACGATGATGACGGCTGTGTTTTTGATACCGATCATTTTGTTTTTTGTCGTTTTTGGTTCGTATTTGTTGTTCCGACAAGGAACTGTGGCAGTGTATAAACGGTTATACAAACGTCCTTCGCTATACCACGGCACAAACCTTGTGACGCGAACGAATATTTTATTTCGTCTGAAGGATTATGCGAACATGTTGTTTTTGACGTCAACGATTATCGCTGTCGTGTTAACGGCATCGGGAACGGTCTATTTAACGTATGATTTCTTTAATCGAATTGCTGTTGGCCAACTATCTACGTCCGTAGCATGGCTGGAATTCGACGATGATACTGAACCGATTCTTGACCAAGAGCGAGCAGAGCAGATTATTTCTGATTACGAAACCCCCGTCGTATATACGGTTGATATGGAACTGCTCACTGCACAATTTGCGGTAGACGATACAGAAACGTCATCAGTGATTCTCAAGGAAAGTGATTACAATTCGGTCGCAGAACATCGGGGTGAGGATGTTGTTTCACTCGCGGAAGACGAAGTGTTTATCACATCACCGTTAATTGAGAATACGCCGGGGAATCCGCTAGGAACGGTCGAGGAGATTCAGCTATTCGGAGAATCTTTTGATGTGATCGATCGGGGGGCACAGGCGATTGTTGCTACTGTAGATGCTGGTTTCGTGCAAACGGTCGTATCAGACGCGGTGTATGAGCGTTGGGACGAAGCAGATGGGGTTGAGCGTGCGCACGCCTACGGCTATGAATTCGAAGATTGGCAAGATCAAATTGACGTGAGCAACGCTCTTCGTGACGCCGGGAGCACGGATGTGAATCACTATTTCATCCAAGCGGCTGCTCCGGACTATCAAGGGACGCAACAAGCATTTTCCTTAACACTATTTATCGGCTTATTCGTCAGCTTGCTCTTCTTTATCGTGCAAGGTAGTATGCTGTATTTGAAACTATTCACCGAACTCGGCGAAACGAAGAAACAATTGCATTCTTTACATCGAATGGGCATAACTCGTAAAGAAGCCGGCAAGATACTTGGTTCCAAAATCCGTTTCTTGTTCTTTGTGCCCTACGCCGTCGGAACGCTGCACGCCTCGTTTGCGTTTCTCATGTTAAACAGCATCTTAGAAGGCATGGGTGGAACCGCATTGCTTTGGAACAGCTTGCTCGTCATCACACTAGGAGCCGCACTCCAATACGGCTATTACATCATAACGAAGCTGTATTATTTACGCGCAGCATTTCGAAGCGAATAAACCGGGACCTCAATTCCTTTGGAATTGAGGTCTTTTTCCATTAAACCCTCTTCTATTTTTTCATTTCTTTGATATATATGTACAAGAGGTGAGGCAGATGATTTCCTGGGTCGATCGTTTCGCACGGTTTGGTTACATGTGTCAAGGAACGGTGTTCATCCTTATTGGCATTCTTGCCTTCATGGCAGCAGCCGGCGTCGGCGGTGACACCGAAAACACAACGGGCGCCTTACATTCATTAGCAAAATTTCCATTTGGTCAATTTTTACTCTTCGCCATCGGCACTGGCCTAATTGGGTTCATCATGCTCATGTGTTTAAAAACGTTTAAAGATATCGACCGTAACGGCACCGCTGTAGGTGGGTTAGTACAGCGCGGGAGTCACCTATTAAGCGCAGGCATTTACACATTTGTCTCTGTGCAAGCTTTCCGCATCGCGATGAGCCAAAACACAAATAGCGAATATAGCGAGTCCACCGTGTCATCATACTTGCTCGCTCAGCCGTTTGGCGCTATCGTCGTCGTCATTATTGGCCTCATCATTATTGCCACGGGTCTATTTCAAGTCTATTCCGGGCTCAAAGAACGTCATATGGACGGCTTTAAAGTATACGAAATGACCCCAAAAGAACAACATTTCGCAGCCATCACAGGTAAAATCGGCTTCAGTGCTCGCGGCATCATTTTCGTCATTATCGGCTACTTCTTCACCATCACCGCCATCCGTTCTAACCCCGATGAAGCCCAAGGTTTCGATGACGCCCTCGCCACCTTACAAGACCAGCCCTTCGGCGGTCTCTGGCTCGGCATCGTCGCCGTCGGTGTCATCGCCTTTGGAATCTATGCGTTCGTACGCGCGCATTATGAGCATATTCGTCTGTAATAGGCGGGGGAGGGGGTATCGCTGAGGACAGGGGCGGGGCGCGTCCCAAAGTACCCGCATCCTGTCGGCGCGAGTCGCGCCGAACCGAGACCGGTTCCGTTTCTGTCCCCGGCGGCGGGCGTATCATCATTTATGTGACCATCCATGCCAAAACTCCGGCTCGTATCGACCCAGATTGTCACTGAAACGACTTTTTGTGACCAGTTGGATCCTTTATGTGACATTTGCCACTCTCAGCCGCCGGTATTTCTTCCTGAAATGTCACTTATCTCAGGATTTGTGACAATTTGCGCCCCAGGCGCTGCGCTCTCATACAACTTCACTCAGGCTGTAGCGGGCCGGGGCGCTCCTCCCGCCCCAAAGTACCCGCATCCTGTCGGCGCGGGCCGCGCCGAACCGAGACCTGTTCCGTTTCGGTCCCCGACGGGGACCGACAAGTCGCTGGATTTTAGGCTTGGATAAACCTGCGCTCAAGTTTCTCAAATTTAGCGGTAAAGTCACTTGAGCGCAGATTGGCAGACCAAAGCACCCCACCACCGCAATCCTCCCATTTGCACTTCCTCACCCACCTGTTCTCCCCACCTATCGCGCATACGTCACCGCTTCTTTGGGCATAATTTGGAGAAATCACCAAAGGGAAGTGAAACGAATGACCGAGCACACGATGATTTGTGTGAAGCACGGGCAAAATGGCCTTCGCTTTATACAGGAGGCGCTTACTCATATTGAGGATGAGCACCGACTAACAATCTATTTGTTTGACAATATGGCATGTGAAGAGGACCATGAGCATCGAATAGTCGGTATGTCGCTATTTCAAAAATTGGCGGAGAAGCATTCTGCTGACCTCCTTATTAGCGATGGGCGGGCGCTGACGACAGCGAAACGCCTCGCAGAAACGGCAAAGGAAATCGGAGCCACGCACATTATTATTGGTGAGTATAGCGAAGGGTTGTGGCGGAAGTTTCTAGGCCGGTCCACTGCCGACCATTTAACCGATCACTTGCCATCAACCCAAGTGAAGATTATCCCGCCCGATCACGCCCACGAAGATGCCGAATGGACGTTTGAAAAAGGGATGGACGCATACCTATACCCGAACAATGACGGTACGTATTTGCTCGACTTCCATCACGACACCGACGCCTCGCATGAAGGGGTATTCTTTAAACATCGGCATACCGATTTCAACAACGGGCGTTTTGCATTTTACGACGAAAACGACATCTGCGAAGCGAATGTGAAGAAAGGAATTGTTCATGAACTTACCGACCATTTTGAGCACTTTGCCTAGAAAAGGAGTCATCGCTAATGGCTGAACGAATTCTCGTTTGCGTGAACTACGGACATCATGGCACACGCCTCATCGAGCGCGGCGCCGAACTGGCTCGGACGAGCGACGCCCGCCTCTATATTTTAATCTTTGACTCGCTACCTGAAGACGACTACAAAAACGACAAGCTCGTAGACATGAGTATCTTCCAAGAGCTTGCCGAACAGTGTGAAGCACAATTAATTATAGAGAACAGTCAAGCCCATAACATCACACGTGTGATTAAGAAGACAGCGGAGGACGTTGAAGCCACACAAGTCGTCATCGGTCAGCAAGTGGAGAATCTCTGGACGACGCTACTTGGTGGGTCGATCATTGACGTTCTTTTGCACGAGTTGCCGTCGGCTGACCTGCACGTCGTGCCGAAACCTCGCGCCGATGCAGAAGCCGACTGGAACTTCGAGCGTGGGGTGAACGCCTACCTCATCAAGCAATCCGACGATTCTTACGTACTGAGCTTTAATCACGAGAAGAACACGGATTTTGAAGGCATCTTCTTCAAATACTTAGGCACTGACTTCAACAACGGCTTGTTCGCGTTTCATGAGGACAACCGTGTGTATGAAGTGCGTGTGCGTGATAGCGTCGTTCACTCGCTAGATGACGTTATATAACGTCGCGTTTTTTGAATACGATGTGCGCAACGGCTAAGAAGACGGCGATGTGCAATCCGAGAAAGCCAATCGAAGCCCACATACTCTCAAACGGTGGCTCAAAGAAGCTCGCCGGGTGGTAATTCGTAAACACATCAATATGTCGGAATACGACCCACTGTGTCCACTCGTACTGATTGGCAATCATTAAAAAGATATCAGCAAAGAAATACGGCAAAATCGTAATGACGACCGTAACGGCTGTATTTCTTGTGATTACACCAACGAGCGTTGCGAATGATACGTAAAACACGAACGTAGGAGTGGCGTACAGCACGAACAACCCTGCATCAATGAGCGTATCAACGAGGGACTGCTGATGCGGAAAGAACAGGCCAAACAAAAAGATGACGAGCATCATCAAGGCGTACAACCCAATGCTTAATAATAAGCTTGCTACCCACTTCGACAACAAGATGCGGTGTCTAGATACGGGTCGAATCAATAATTGTTTGATCGTGCCCGAGGCAAATTCACCAGAGATGGCACCGGTGATGAGCACAAAACTGTACAGTATGACGAAGAAGCTCATCGCCGAGCCGACGGTAATGAAATCTTCGGTTGTAATCATCAAGTCGAAATTCATGTTCATTAAAAGCGCGACAAAAAATGTGAACGTTACTGCCACACCCATCACGATCATAAAAATCCATACTTTTCTTCCGTACCAAGCCTTCATCCACTCGTTAATTAGAAGATTCATCATCGTGGCTCACGACCTTTCGTTTCCGTTAGCGAGAAGTATCGTTCTTCTAAACGTTGCTGATACTTCACAGCAAACACTTCTACATCAGCAGCGGTGAGCGCGCGAACGATTGCAGGAATATCCTCATACTTGCACTCGGCTAAGTCGAGTGCTGTTGCCGTTTCTTGAGCACTACCAAATTCGCTTAACACCTGGATGGCTCGGTCTTTTGGTTGCACTTCAAAAGAGACGGTATACTCCGTACCCGAATGTCGATTCTGCATATTCAATTCATGGACAACTTTCCCGTCGTTAATCACAATCGCACGATCACATAGAACCTCAACTTCGTTTAACTGATGACTCGAGACGAAAACCGTTACATTGTCTTCTTCTGCAAGCTTACGCAAATAATGGCGAAGTTGGCGGATGCCTTTCGGATCGAGTCCATTCGTCGGTTCATCCAAAATGAGGATGGTCGGGGAGTGTAGAATGGAAACGGCAATGCCAATGCGTTGTTTCATCCCGAGCGAATATTTTTTGACGCGATCATCAATGCGGGTCTCTAACTCGACGAGGCGAATGACTTCTTCGATTCTCTCGTCCGAAATTGTCTCAGGGTACATGCTTGCAAAGTGTTGCAAGTTCTGGCGACCGGTTAAGTATCCGTACAAGTCCGGGTCCTCGACGATGGCCCCAATATGCCGAAGTGCCTGTTCTCTCTCCGTTCGTATACTCTTTCCTTCAATGTGAACATCCCCTGAATCCATGGAGGTGAGGGACGCAATCATGCGAATCGTCATCGTCTTCCCAGACCCGTTCGGGCCAAGAAATCCATACACTAACCCACGATCGAGTGAAAAGCTTAAGTCTTGAATAACTTCATGCTTTTTAAATCGTTTATTCAAGCGGCTAACGACTAATGGTTGCACCGGATCATTCCTTTCGTTTCTTAGATTAGCCGATGATGAGATGAGCGCTAATCATCGAGCCAGCAACAACGACCCCGATTGCAAATGAACCAATCACGAGCCATTGTGGCGGTTGTCTTTTCTTTTTCATCGTAAAATGTTCGACAAAACCGACGGTAAGGAAAATGCCCACACTTGGCAAAAGAAGGGTATCCAAAGTAATCGGACCATCGACGAAAATCATTCCTGATACAACGAGCATTCCATATACGATGACGCTCATGAACGCATGACTCATTCTTTCACCTCCGATGTTCGGTTCGCAATATGAACGACGGGAAGCGCCAATGCTAACAACACAAGAATAAAAATAACGACGCCGATCCATGCAAAGGACGTCCAAAAGAAGCCACCAATCGCTCCTGCGATGCTTGACCCTGCATAATACGCAAACAAGTATAGCGCCGACGCTTGAGAGCGCTGTTCCCCTGATCTTTGACTCACCCATGCGCTCGCCGTTGAGTGTGCACCAAAGAAACCGAACGTAAACACGATAATGCCAATAATTTTCACAGCTACGTAAGGAATTAATGTGACAAGAGCACCAACCGCCATTAACCCGACACCGACGAGAATGATGGCCGGTTTCCCGTAACGATCCGCTTTCCTGCCCATATAAACGGAGCTAAACGTGCCCGCAAGATACACAATATAAATGGCTCCGATAACGGTTTGACTTAGATTAAAAGGGGGCTCCATTAATAGGTAAGCAAAATAATTAAATAACGCAATGAACGCACCCATGAGAATAAACCCTAGAGAGATCATAGCAACAAGCCGTCCACTGCGGAGTACCTCGCCGTATTTGGCTAACGCCTCTTTTACGGACGACTTTTTGGGCACATAATTGCTTGATGCCGGTAAAAAGAAAGCAAAACAGATGCTCAAAATGAGACTCAATACACCGAGCACACCGAGGGCGGTTTGCCAGCTCCAAATGTCGGTGAGCACCCCTGACATTAACCGACCGCTCATTCCCCCAATACTCGACCCTGCAATGTACAAACCCATAATCCGCCCAAGACCGCGGGGGTCAAACTCTTCGACGATATACGTCATCGCGATTGCAGGCACGCCTGCAACGGTAATGCCAAGTAACGTTCGCAAGATGAGCATCGCACTAAACGTCGGGCTAAACGCAGTAAGCAGGCCCATAAAAGCGGTCAAAAACATCGACCAAACCATAATATTTTTTCTGCCAAACCGATCAGCCATCGGAGCGGCGACGAGGAGAATTAAAGCGAGCATCCCAGTTGTGACCGAAACTGTTAGACTTGCCGTTTGCGCAGGGACCCCGAATTCCGATGAAAAAATGGGAAGCATCGGCTGCGTTGCATAGATCGTCGCAAATGTAACAAAACCCGCCATAAATAAGGCGATTGAAGCATAATAATACGTTCTCGTTCCACTCTCGATATGTGTCACGTCTATTCCTTCTTTCCTACTTGTAAGTCTAATACTCATCGCTCTCATCGTCTACCTGGAAATGTTTGAAGATAGTGAATGAAAGGAATAGACTAGGAATTGAAGGAGGGATTTTTTGAGAAACGTGTTCCGTATTTTATATTCGGTCTTGTTATTTGCTGCAGGCACGTTGCATTTTACGAATGAGCGTGTGTTCCGAAGCATCGTACCGAGATCATTACCTTTTCGTAAAGGGATTGTTCTAGTTTCTGGTGCGTTTGAGCTCTTTTTTTCATTCGCCATATGGGCGAAGAAGGGGCGAGCGGTCATCGGCAAACTACTCGCGGTGTTCATGGTCCTCGTATTTCCAGCGAACATATACATGGCGATGAGAAACAAAACATACATTAAAGGGAAGAAAATGCATCCTGCGCTGTTGTGGTTGCGTCTTCCACTGCAAATTCCCCTCATCTTAGGGGCATTGTACGTAACGAAAGAAGACAAGCCCGAAAATAGAAAACTAGAGGCTGAAGACGTCTAGAAAATCAGCCGCCCAGAACCGGATGCACCGTAAAGGACATCCGGTTTTTTATGATAACTTAGCGGCCGCCGGTGCCGAAGCGAAACCCCGCCGAGCACTGTCGGCGGGGGGCGCAATCTGCGCTCTAGTTGGGCCTATTTGCGCTCTAGTTTGATGGATATGGCCGGTAATGTGAGGGAAAACCGATAACTTGCGCGCACATTTCTAAAACTAGAGTGCAGATCATCAACCAGGCTGTTCTGCCGAACAACCTAGCAAACATCGGCCCCTCCGGCGCCGAAGCGAAACCCCACCGCGCACTGTCGGCGGGGGGCGCAATCTGCGCTCCAGTTGGGGCTATTTGCGCTCTAGTTTGATGGATATGGCTGGTAATGTGAGGGAAAGCCGATAACTTGCGCGCACATTTCTAAAACTAGGGCGCAGATCATCGAGCAAAGATCGAACCAGTGTCGCCCCGGCACACCCTAAAAAAAGAAAGGTGCGCACAGCGCGCCTTTCAAACTTAGCCTTTCGTCCCACCTTGGGCAAGTCCTGCGATTAAGTAACGTTGCAAGAACAAGTAGATGGCGGCGATCGGTACGGCAATGAGGATGGCACCGGCGGCAAAGGTTGTGAAGTTGTTGGCAAACTGATTGTTTACCATGTTAAACAGCCCGAGGGCTAATGTGTAGTTCTCTGCGCTCCGAAGCACAATCCGCGGGAGCAAGAAGTCCATAAATGGTGCCATGAATTCGAACAGGGCCACGACGGCGAGAATGGGTTTGGCTAGTGGCAACATGATCGTAAAGAAGACGCGCAAGTGACCTGCGCCATCGATGCGGGCAGCATCATCCAAATCTTTAGAAATTGTATCAAAATACCCTTTGACGAGCCACGCTTGGAACGGGATGCTGCCGCCAATATAAATGAGCGTCAACCCGACAAGCGAATCGAGCATGTTGATGAAGTTAAGCAGGATGAAGAGTGCCACCATCCCCATGAGCACGGGAAACATTTGCAAGATGAGCAACACGTACAATCCGTTTTTCCGGCCGACAAAGCGGTACCTTGAGAAGGCGTATGCGACAAGCGCCGCGGTAAGTACCGAGAAAAATGAGTTTGCTACGGCGACCATAAGGCTGTTTTTGTACCACGTCACGTAGTTACTTGCGGGATCAAAGAAGAGCCACTCGTAATGGGTGAAACTCCAATTGTCTGGAATCATTGTCGCCGAGTACATACTCGAGCCTGGATTTAATGACATGCCGAACGTCCAGAGTAAGGGATAGATAATGATGGTGAACATAACGAGAATGATGATGTATATGGTTGAGACTTCGATTCGATCCTTCCACCGTTTCAAAATACTTTCCCCTCCTCTTTATAAGACCTCGTTTGTCTAAACTGCCAAAACGCAACCGAACAGACAATTAAACCAATGATCAAGGAGATGACCGCAGCCATATTGTAGTTCTGGTTTTGGAACGTTAAGCTGTACACCCACGAGATGAGGATATCTGAACCACCGGCATTTTGCCCACGAATTGCAGGTCCCCCTTCATTAAATAAGTAGATGATATTAAAGTTGTTAAAGTTCATGGCGTATTGCATGATGAGCAGCGGAGCTGTCGCATATAAAATGTGCGGCAACGTAATTTTCGTAAACTTTGAAAATCGCGAAGCTCCATCGACGTCGGCAGCCTCGTACCAATCTTTTGATACGCTTTGCAACACCCCAGTAAATAACGCAAACACAAACGGAAATCCTAACCACGTCTGAATCATAATGAGCGCTGTGCGTGTCCAAAACGGATCCGACTGCCAAGGAATTTCCAACCCGAACAGCGGGATTAATAGATCGCGATTGATGGCACCAAACCCATCATTAAACATCGCAGAAAAAATAAGAATCGTCACAAACGCCGGCACGGCCCACGGCAGAATGAGTACGGTGCGAATCAGGCGCTTATACTTCACCCGTTTGTCGTTAACGAGGACCGCTAAAAATAAACCTAAACTCACTTGCAACGTCGTCGCTACAAGCGTCCACACGACCGTCCATGACAACACACTGAAAAATGTATTCTGCCAAATATCGACGGTAAATAACGCAATAAAGTTATCAAACCCAACCCAGTCTAATAGATTCGCTGGCGGCGCATTGTATAAGTGATAATCCGTAAACGCCAACAACACCATAAATATGAGCGGCAATATAACGATAAAGGACATGAGTACCATCGGAATAGATAACAACAAATACGGAAAACTTTTATCATATGTACTTCTGAAAGATTCTCTAATTGTAAATGAGCGGTGCCCATCTTGAATCCGAATGGCTTCTTTGTACGCATCGACAATGTTCACAACGTAGAAGACGAGAAAAGCAACGAGAATAAAAATGGAAATGAGCCCTTGGATAAGCAGCATGATGGAATGGTCGACACCTTCGAGTGTACCAAGCGTCGTAATGCCCCATAATCCAAGACCGATAAAATCGGCAAATACGATGATAAACGCCGTCATAAACAGAATCAGGGTCAACCCTTTGCCCCATCTGCGGTTATACAATTGACCAAGACCGGCGTATAGAATGGAAAGGACAAGTGCCAGTGCAGGCTTGTGTCGCGTATGCTTTGGCTTTGTTTCTGGCATCATAGACAAGCGTTCCACCCCCTTGAATGATAAGAAGAGGAGCATTTTGCCCCTCTCTCTTCTATTTAGTTACCCATCGTTGCAATGTTTTCATGGATCAAATCGACGGCTTCTTCTAACACTTCTTCAGGATCTTCCCCTTGTGCTGAGAATTGTAGCGCATCACCAATTGGCTCCCACACTTGATTCATTTCCGGAACGTTCGGCATCGGTGAACCGTTAAGAATTTGCTCAGCAAACCCTTGCATCAATTCATCATCCGCAATTTCTGGGTCCTCCAACAAGTGCGTTACCGCAGGCATCTCACCGGCGACACGGTAATACTCCATGTTGTTCTCATCTTCAGTCATAAAGATCATCAAATCTTGCGCCCAATATTTCTCTTCAGAAAATGGCGAAAGAATCCACGACTTGAACCCAATCAATGACGGCGCAACTTCACCGTTTGGTAATTCAGGTAACGGTGCAGACCTTAAGTTCTCTTCACCAATCGCACTTGAATACGACGGGATGTTCCACGGTCCGGTTAACGATACCCCAACATTTCCATCTGTAAAGAGACCATCTTGAATTTCTGGGTCGATCGATGGTGGAATCCAACCGTTCTCACTCCACGTTTGCATCCGCTCGACACCTTCAATCGCTCCTTCATTTGCGAGACCAATGTCAGACGTATCATAACCTCCGTCCGTTTCAGCGAAGATATAGCCGCCAAACCCAGTCAGGAATGGGTAAGCAAAATACATGTTGTTATGTTCCATCAAAAAGCCAAACTCATCTTGCGATGTATCGGTTAACTCTTCAGCAATCGCCTCAAGCTCATCAATCGTTGTTGGGGCTTCAGGAACGAGCTCCGTGTTGTACAGCAAACCGTACGTTTCAGATACGAGCGGTACACCGTAAACTTCGCCATCATACGTCATCCCTTGGATGCTTTCCTCAGTAAATCGATCTTCGTATTCCCCTAATTCTAGAGGTTCAGCCAAGTTTTGAACCGCTAAGTTCCCTGTATGATCATGTGGCGCAAAGTAGATGTCTGGTCCAGATCCTGCCGGTCCATCAAGCGCAATGTTCTCCACTTGATCGAACATATCCATAGACGTTAATTGCACTTCAATGCCTGTTTCTTCTTCATATCTTTCTACGATCGTTTGAACGGCTGCGATCTGATCGTCTTCTTCATTTACCCATACATGAAGGGAATCTGGCTTATCTGGCTCTTCCCCTTCTGATACTTCTCCACCTGCTTCGGTTTCTTCGTCTCTGTCTGGTGCACATGCTGCCAAGGTAGTCATGAGCACTGCACTCATAAATAAAAACCCGTACTTTTTAGACATTCAGTCATTCCCCCTAAAGTCATTTCTAAGCAAACGTTTGCACAAAATGAATGAGTAACCGCTTTCACAGTTATTTAATCATACATACGCCCGTTTGCCTAGTGTTTTTTTAAAGATTCTTAAATTACATAAAAATTACTATTGAACCGTAATATAAAAAGGCATACAATGACGGTATGGTAGCGACTGTCAATTACGTAAGCGGTTTCATTATTTGGTGAAATGATGATGGTATCGATTGCACAAAAAATGAGGAGGGTGTGTATGCAACTCGCTGCAGTCTTGCACGAACCGAAGTCCCATATGGCCTACGCCATTGATGAAAGTACCGTTCATTTACGTGTACGAACGGCCAACAATGCACTAACTGCCATTCACGTCATTTACGGTGATAAATATGCGTGGGATGAAACCCGGACCGAGGAGAAGCTTGTGTGTCGTTCTTCAGATGAATGGCATGACCATTACGAAATTAAAATTCAGCCTCCGAACAAAAGGCTCACATACTGCTTTCGATTATCTGATGCGAATGAAGACGTTCTTTTTCACGAGAATGGTTTCACAAAGGGTTCTAAAGAAAACCTTGATGATTGCTTTCATTATCCTTTTTTAAATCAAATCGACATCATTCGACCACCTGAATGGGTGAAAGATGCGATCTTTTATCAAATCTTTCCGGAGCGATTTGCAAATGGCGATGACTCGTTAAGCCCTACCAATAAAGAACGTTGGGGAGAGGTTGAGCCCCAGCCCGACAACTTTTTCGGCGGTGATTTGCAAGGTGTAATTGACCACCTTGATCATTTGGAAACGCTCGGCATTACTGCCATCTACTTCACACCTGTATTTAAAGCCACAACGAATCATAAATACGACACGATCGACTATATGAACGTTGACCCACATTTCGGCGATAACGCATTGCTGAAAAAGCTTGTTGATCGTTGTCACGAGCGCGGCATCCGTGTACTGCTTGATGCGGTATTCAATCATAGCGGTTACTACTTCCCACCGTTTCAAGACGTACTGGAAAGGCAGGAAAACTCAAAATATAAAGACTGGTTCCACCTCCCTCAGTTTCCTGTAACGAGTGATCCGCAGCCGAACTACCGGACATTTGCTTTTGAACCGAAAATGCCGAAGATCAATACTGAAAATCCTGAAGTGAGAGCATATTTCCTAGAAGTTGCCCGCTATTGGATTGAAGATATTGGCGTAGATGGATGGCGTCTTGATGTTGCCAATGAAGTGGACCATGCTTTCTGGCGTGAATTCAGACACGTTGTGAAAGATGTCAATCCGGACGCTTACATACTCGGCGAAGTGTGGCACGAATCAGGTCCTTGGCTTCAAGGCGATCAGTTTGATGCTGTCATGAACTATCCATTCACGAATGCGGTGTTGGATTACTTCTGCAAACAACGCATTGACCGAACCACATTCCAACAACGCATTGAGCGTTTGCTCGTCACCTACCCCGAGCAAACGACCAATGCTGCGTTTAACTTACTCGATTCACACGATACGGCCCGCCTCTTAACGCTGTGTGAGAACGATAAAGAGAAAATGAAGCAAGCTGTCTTATTTCAATTCACGTTCCCGGGCACGCCGTGCGTGTATTACGGCGATGAAGTTGGCTTAGACGGTGGTCACGACCCGGGCTGCCGGAAAACGATGGAATGGGACGAGGAAAAACAAGACCACGACCTATTCGCGTTCTACAAGGCGATGACCGGGTTGCGACGTGAACACGCTGCGCTTCGCGACGGATCGTTTCAGTTCATTGACACCACTGACGGTGTCGCCTATGAACGTAGAAATGAGAAGGAAACACTCATCATACACATCGGTTCAATAACTGAAGAACTTACAGACTATAAAACGTTGCACGAAGGCAACGGATGGACGGTAAGACAAAAAGAAAACTAGCAGGAGGCATTTATGACGACGTTTAAAGTAGGCATTGTCGGTTGCGGCAGCATTGCTGTTCATCGACATTTACCAGAGTATCACGCAAATAAGCACGCAGAAATCGCTGGGATTTTTGATCCAAATAAAGACCGGGCACAAGCAATGGCCGATCAATACGGGGCACGTGCGTACACGACCGTAGAAGAACTGCTCGAGAGTGATGTGGATATCATTAGCGTTTGTGCACCAAACGTACACCATGCGAGCATTTCCATTGCCGCATTGGATGCTGGCAAACATGTTCTTTGCGAAAAGCCGATGGCCGCTTCTGTCGAAGAAGCTGAGGCAATGATTGACGCGGAGAAACGCTCCGGCAAAACGTTGATGATTGCCCATAACCAGCGATTTGTGCCGTCTCATGTGAAAGCACGCGAACTGATTAAAAGCGGTGAGATTGGCGCAGTTTACAGCGTGCGCACAACGTTCGGTCACGGCGGACCTGAAGGCTGGAGTGCCGATGGCAAAGACAGTTGGTTTTTTGATCAATCGAAAGCCATTGTTGGCGCACTCGGTGATCTCGGCGTACACAAAGCTGACCTCGTTCGCTTCCTTCTCGGAGAAGAGATTGCTGAAGTGTCTGCGTTTACGAGCAACCTGTCGAAACCTCATGGCAACGTCGAAGACAACGCCTTGTGCATTTTACAATCAGAAACTGGCAAACTGATCTCACTTTCGGCCAGCTGGTCGTACCGTGCTGCAGAAGATAATTCGACGATCATTTACGGCGAAAAAGGCATGATCCGCTGCGAAGACGATCCCGAACACTCGCTCATTATTGATCGTGTAGAGGGTGAAACAGAAGCGCTTCAGCTCGGTGAAATTCAAACGAACGAATCTCAAGGAAACTCTGGAGTGATTGATGCGTTCATTCACAGCCTTGCCAATGGAGACGCACCACCTGTTACGGGCACCGATGGCCTCAGGTCGCTAGAAATCATCTTGGCGGCGTTGGAATCTTCCAATGAAAAACGTACAATCTCGATCACGAAAGAAAGGGTATGATCTACGATGAAACTAGGTGTATTTACTGTTTTATTCGCACAACAATCTTTTGAAACGATGCTTGATACTGTAAAAAGTGCCGGTCTTGAAACCGTTGAAATCGGCGCAGGCGGAAACCCAGGCAACGATCATTGCCCAACAGAAACATTGCTAGAAGATGCCGATGCAAGAAAAAGATACCTTCAAGAAGTGGAGAAACGCGAGCTGGAAATTAGCGCGCTCAGCTGCCACAACAACCCACTCAGCCCAGATAAAAACGAAGCGGAAACGGCACATCAGGAGCTTATGAATACGATCAAACTCGCGAGCCAACTTGACGTTCCCGTCGTCAACACATTTTCCGGTACGCCAGGTAGTGGGGAGAACAGTTCGGTCACCCATTGGCCTGTCGCTCCGTGGCCGACCCAATACTCCGACATTTATGACTGGCAATGGGAACAAAAAATCATTCCTTATTGGAAAGATGTTGCGAAAGTGGCTGAAGATCACGGGGTAAAAATCGGCATTGAGATGCACGGAGGATTTTCTGTCCACTCTCCACATACCATGCTAAAATTATCTCAAGAAACAGGGAATGTGATCGGAACGAACTTTGACCCTAGCCATATGTGGTGGCAAGGCATTGACCCGGTCGCAGCCATCCGAATCCTAGGCGAAGCTGGACTCATTCATCATTTTCATGCGAAAGATACGTACATGAACAAAGAAAATATGAACCGCCACGGCGTCCTTGACATGCAGCCTTATTCCGATGTCCCGAACCGCGCCTGGTCATTTAGATCTGTGGGATACGGACACCCGGTTTACGACTGGGCCGACATGATTAGCGCCCTACGTACGTACGGATATGACCATGCCATTAGCATTGAGCACGAAGATCCGATTATGTCCATAGAAGAAGGCTTTGCAGCAGCTGTAAGAAACTTACAGTCTGTCATCATAAAAGAACCAGCATCTGACATGTGGTGGGCGTAACGACCGAGGAGGAACCATGAACATGAGCGTAACGATCAAAGATGTTGCATCTGAAGCAAAAGTAGCCACATCAACCGTTTCTAGAGTGTTGGCAAACAGCCCGAAGATCAGTGCTGAAACGGCGAAACGTGTACGAAAAGCCATTGCCGACTTAAACTATCACCCAAACCATACCGCTCGCAGCCTTGCTAGCCAGTTAACGAAGACGATCGGACTTGTGATGCCAAGCTCCGCTCATGTTTCTTTTCAAAATCCGTTCTTCCCAGAAGTCATTCGCGGCATTAGCACCGAAGCGCACAAAAAGAACTACGGACTGTACTTGACGACAAGTCAGACGGACGAAGAAGTGTTCGAGGAAGTGCAGCGCATGGTTCAAGAGAAACGTGTCGATGCCATTATCCTGCTCTTCTCTTTGGAAAACGACCGGCTTGTACACTACTTGCTCGAACAAGACTTTCCGTTTGTTTTGCTCGGCAGACCCGCTGTCACGAACCCAAAAGACGTCTGGTATGTAAATAACGACAACGTGCGCACCGGGCGACTCGCCACCGAATATTTGACACTATTAAAACATGAACGCATCGGTCTCATCTTAAACCGCTCCGATGCCGTCGTATCTCAAGACCGGACATACGGCTACAAAGAAGCGCTCGCGCAAATGAACTTGCCCGTCCGCGACGACTATCTTGCCTATTATACAGACCAACATACTGGTAGCCAGGACGCCTTTATTAGTGTCATGAGCGTCCCTGAGCCACCGACGGCAATCATTGCCGAAGACATGGTCATTTTCGGCATTTTGCGGACTGTCCAAGAGCTAGGGCTACGTGTGCCCGACGACTTGTCACTCGTCGCGTTCAACAACTATATGATTTCCGAACTCGCCTCACCACCGGTCACAAGCATCGACATTCAAATCTTCGAGCTCGGTACACAAGCAATGAAACTGCTATTTAAGCAACTCGAAGACAGCACCTCTTCACCCGAGCAAGTGATTGTGCCCCACCAACTCATTCGCCGACAATCGTGCTCGAGATGGCAAAAATAAACGAAAGCGGTGATACACACCGCTTTCGTTTATTTTCGTTTATCGACCATTTCTTCAACGAGCTTTCTTCGCAACACTTTGCCGACAGTTGTTTTTGGCAATTCGCTACGAAATTCAATGATCTCTGGCACTTTGTACGCAGCCAAATGTTCAATGCACCATTTGATTAATTGTTCGGCTGTCGTGTCAGCCCCTTCGGTAAGGACGACCGATGCGGCAAGCGTTTCTCCGCGGTACGGGTCAGGAACGCCGTATACACTCACTTCAAGCACGTGTTCATGTGCATAGAGCAAGTCTTCCACTTCGTTAGGGTAAATGTTGTAGCCACTGCCAATGACCATTTCTTTTTTGCGACCGACGATATAAAAATAACCATCGGCATCGACAGTGGCGATGTCACCGGTCCGAAGCCAGCCGTCCTTGAGCTGTTGCTCCGTTGCTTCAGGCTCACCCCAATACCCTTTCATCACTTGCGGTCCTTTAATGAGCAACTCCCCTGCTTCACCGATGTGGGCATCCTTCCCTGTGTCAATGTCCACGATGCGGCACTCCGTACTCGGAAGCGGTACACCAATACTCCCTACTTTGCGCAAGCCGTGATACGGATTGCGATGAGTCGTTGGTGAAGCTTCAGACAAGCCGTACCCTTCCGATATCACCGCACCTGTGAGTTGTTCGACACCACGGATCACTTCAACAGGCATCGGTGCTCCCCCACCGGTCATCACTTTGAAATTGCCAAACGATACCGGATGTTTCTTCGCATAGTTTAAAAGTCCAATATACATCGTTGGGACGGCGGGAAAGTACGTCGGTTGGTGCTCGTTAATGAGCCGCACACCGTCTTGCACACGCCAACGCCTCATCGTCACGATTGTGGCTGCGGCATAAATTCCCTGATTCATGACGCTCGACATCCCAAGAACGTGAAAAAATGGAGATACCCCTAAAAATACTTCACCGGGCCGAACGAGCGTGCCTTTGGCAAATGCGAACGTTTGAATGACGTTCGCAACAAGATTGGCATGCGTCAGCATGGCGCCTTTCGGAACGCCAGTCGTTCCTCCTGTAAATTGAATGACTGCTACATCTTCAGCAGGGGTAATCTCGGTCGTTACGTCTTGATAGGTGTCAGCATTATGAATGATGGTGGACAAGTCTTCGGTTTCGTTTTCTCCATCGATGTAAATGGATGGGATGTTGTATTTTGATAGTTTTGTGCGCTGCTTGGTTTCGCCAATGAATAAGCGAGGATGCACGATGCTGATCATATGAGCGAGTTCTTGGGATTGATACATCGGATTGACTTGTACGACGATCGCCCCCATTCTGAGTATCGCATAGTACGATAGGATATACTCATGGCTGTTTGGCAACATGAGCAAAACCGGATCGCCTTTTTTTAAGCCACGTGCGTGCAGAGCGGCGGCGAATTGGTCGACTTGTTGATCTAGCTCGGCGTACGTCATCTTTCGCCCGTCATCGATGATGGCTGTATGTTCACCGAATTGGGTTGCCGATTGTTTTAACAATGCATCCACGGAAATGTCGGGAATGTCAACTCGTTCTGGGACACCGTCAGGGTAATGGGTGAGCCACGCTTTTGTAAGCATTTAGCTCATGACCTTTGCCTGCTGTTTGAGCATTTGTTTGGAGATGATGACGCGTTGAATTTCATTGGTCCCTTCATAGATTTTCGTAATGCGGGCATCCCGGTAATAGCGTTCCGCAGGGTATTCGGCCATGTAGCCCATCCCCCCGTGAATTTGTACAGTCTTGTCAGCGACACGATTGTACACGTCGGTGGCATACAGCTTTGCCATCGCGCATTCTTGAATGGCTTTCTCTCCTTGGTCGAGCATCCACGCGCCTCGGTATGTGAGCGCTCTTGCTGCTTCTGTTTCGGTTTTCATGTCAGCCAGCATAAATTGAACGGCTTGCTGGTCTCCAATCGGTTTGCCGAACTGCTTTCGCTCTAATGCATATTCGGTTGACAGTTCAATCAGTTTGTCACATGACCCGATCGAGCGAGCACCGAGGCACACACGTCCTTCTCCTAATATCGTAAGGGCGCTCACATAGCCCATCCCAACTTCGCCAATGACATTCTCGGCTGGCACTTCACAATTTTCAAACACGACTTGGGCGGTTTTCGATCCGCGCAGCCCCATTTTCTTATCCGGTTTCCCTACATGAATGCCGGGGAAGTTACGCTCAACGAGAAATGCGGTAATGCCGCCCTTTGCGCCTTTTTCACGATCGGTAAGGGCAAAAACGGTAAATACGTCAGCAAACGGGGCGTTCGTAATAAAATGCTTCGTCCCGTTTAATACCCAATGATCGCCACGTTTTTCTGCTGTTGTGGATAGGTTGGTCGCGTCAGATCCTGCACCTGGTTCTGATAAGGCAAAACAAGCGATTTTCTCACCAGACGCAATGTCAGGCAAGTATTTTTGTTTCAAATGCTCATCCGCGAGACGAACGAGTCCCATGCTGCCAATTCCCGTATGCGCACCAATCATTGATACGTATGCATTGTGGGTGCGGCCGAGTTGTTCTAATACGTTGCATTTCCCGACCGTATCCAGACCGATGCCTCCGTACTCCTCAGGAATGCTTAATCCGAACAATCCCAATTCCTTCGCTTTATCAATGAGGTGTTTTGGAATCTCTTCTGTTTCTTCGATTTCATTTGCATACAAATCGACCTCTTTATCTACGAAATTCCTTACCATCGTTTTCATTTGCTCATTTTCTTCACTTAATTTAAAATTCATGCTCGTTCCTCCTCAATGTCTTGTTTTCCCTACAAGTAATTGCAAAGTTCATGCCAGTGCGTATTGGAGGGGTTTATTGCGGTTCAGCACAGTTATTGATTCAATTCTGTATCAGACGATTCATTTTTGTATGAATTCGGTTTTCTCCATTGATAAAGGAGAATAGCAACAATCATAGCGATGCCTAAAAGATCGGTATACAGCTCTTGGTACACGAGTAAGACGGCGGCGATTAGGAGGGCTGCGCGCTCCATGACGTTTGTTTTCTTTAACATACACCCTTCAACAAAGGCGGCAAAAGCAATTAATCCAAGCGTCGCCGTAATGAGCCCGAATATGACGCTGCCAACCTCTCCTTCAAGTGAGAGAGCAGAATTGTAGACGAGCATATACGGCAGAATAAACCCAGCCATACCTATGCGTAGCGAGTAGACGGACGTACGAAGCGGATTGCTCCCAGCAATGCCCGCAGTAATAAATGAAGTGATTGCCACTGGCGGCGTAATGCCTGAGAATATACCAAAATAGAAAACAAAAAAGTGGGCGACGATGACGGGCACGTCTAATTGTACGAGCGCACCGGCTGCCACTGTCGCGAGAATAACGTACGCTGATACTGTTGGCATGCCCATCCCGAGAATGATACACGCGACCATGATCATGAGTAGCATCGGGAGAAGCTGTCCCCCTGAAAGTTCAATCGCAAATCGGGAAAAACTCATCCCTAGCCCGGTCATAATGACCGACCCAGCAATAATTCCTGCACCTGCACACGCCATCACCGTTGGGATGGCGTTTTTAATGCCTGCTTCTAATGCCGACAGCACCCCAATTACGTTCAAACGACTTTCTTTACGCAGTAGACTAAGCACGAGTACAGCTCCCAGTGCGAAAAGCCCCGCTCTCATCGGACTTGTCCCTTGCACCATCAACACGATAATGATGACAAGCGGCAAGATGAGGTACCCTTTTTTCAAAAGAATTTCTTTCAAGCTCGGCAACTGCCTTCTCGGAATTCCTTCTAAACCAAGCTTTCTTGCTTGAAAATAAATGACAGCTCCGACGACGATGAAAAACAGCAACGCAGGGATGAGCGCATACGCGGCGATTTCGATGTACGGAATGCCTGTAAACTCTGCCATAACAAATGCTGCAGCCCCCATAATAGGTGGCATAATTTGCCCACCTTGAGATGAAACAGCTTCCACTCCTCCGGCGAACGTTTTGCTATAGCCGACTCTCTTCATGAGGGGAATCGTAAACGGACCTGTCATGGACGCATTCGCCGCGCCGTTCCCGGTAATCGTAGCGAGTAAACCACTCGACAACACGGACGCCAGTGCAGGGCCTCCACGAATCCTGCCCGTTAACGCAAACGCAAATTCAATAAAGAACTGCCCGACACCGGTGCGCATCATAAAAGCGGCAAAAATGAGAAAGACGATGAGCACTGTCGATGCCACATAAATCGGGTCGCTGAAAATACCATTTGTCGTAATGAACAACGCATCCGTCATTCGTCCATAACTAAAGCCTTGGTGACCGAGAATACCTGGAAACATCGGCCCGATAAAAATATACAGCCAGAAAAACAACGCCAAGATGGCCATCGCATGACCGATCGTTCGCCTTACCCCTTCAATAATAAGAAAGATCATTACCGTCGCGACAACCTGATCAAACACACTCGAAGCGCCTTGCCGTAAAGCGATCTCTGGGTATGCGAAAAACCCATGAAGCAAAAGCCCAATAGAAAGGGCGAGTGGCAACACATCAAAAATCGGGTGTCCTTGCTGCTTCCCTTTTTTATATGGGAAACAACTAAAACACAATACGAGCCCAATTGACGTAAACATCATTCGATGTTGCCACGCCGGAAACCCTCCGAATGCCGCATAGTATAGAACATAAACGGCAAGACCAATCGCAATACAAGCAATAATAAGCATCCGTAAGCGCTTCCAAAAATGTTCTTGTTTTGGATTGTAATACGCCCGTTCAATGTCTGTATTCATCTTCTCTTCAGCAATCGTCAAATCAATTTTTCCGTCAGCTTTTACGTTTAAACCCGAGGTCATTCCTCTCCACCCCCTTCATACGCCCCAATCTCCTCATAGTAGCGAAGTGCTCCAGGGTGAATGTTCTCTTCTGGATTTTCAATCACATCAAATGTATGCTCGGGGTCAAACCATGCCCCTCTACTCGGTTGTTCTTCCTGGACACGATCGACACTCTCCCAGATTTGTTTCGTCATCTCGTACACAAGGTCGTCATTCACAGCATCGTTCATGATCATCATCGCCCAGCTTGCGAGCGCGTCAACGTCTTCTGTCTGATTGGAATATGTGCCTGCAGGAATGGTCATTCCCGTTGAATAGCCGTAACCTGCTTCATCCATTTCGTTCATGACATCTTCAGGTACTTCAAGCAATCGGAGCGACCGTGTTGAATCGACCTCAGTTAGAGCCGGTACCCCTGGCCCACCGCCTTGCACAGTAATATCAATGATCCCGTCGCGCAACTGATTGGCCGCATCGCCATATCCGCCGAAATTGAGCGAAACATCCGCTTCTTCTAACGCTTCCTCATCGTAGCCCATCGTTTCAAAAATTCTCCGAAAGGTCGCTTCACTCGCATCTCCAGGATTCCCATTGATCGCATCTGCACCATGCAAAACGACGTCCTCCAGCGTTTCATATGGACTATCCTCTAACACAGCAATGTTCCACATCGTCGGGTAAAACGCAGCAATCGCCTTCACATTTTCCTGCGGTTCGCCCGCAAATGCGCCTGCACCTTGGATGCTGTCCATGAAATCCGAAGCAAATACAAGTCCTGATTGCACATCCCTCGCCGTATTCACCTCACGAATGTTGCCGATTGCACCGCCTTCCACCACCGTCACATCAAGCTCTTCAATCTCATCTAGCCAAATGTCTGAAAGTAATGTAGACAACGGATACCACCCCGAGCCTGTCGGGCCTGAAATGTGCGCGTGCTGATTGTCCCCGCGATCCTCACCTATAGTACATGCACTCACTCCGAGTAAACACGCCACCGCACTAACGCCGATCCATCTTCTTCTCATGCGTACCCTCCTCTTGCACTTTGAACTTGCCTTACGTTATGCAAGATCCATACCATAATGTAAGCGCTTTAAAACAGAAGATGTCACCTTGATTCAATTCAAAATTGAGTTAAAAATACATAATTGTATTAAAAAGGGAGTTATGGAGGTTGTTGGGAAGGTGCCGACGGTCTCCCGGTCGTCGTCCCTTCTGCCTGGCGTGCGATCTGCGCTCTAGTTTTTCAATTCTGCGCTCCAGTTTGCGGTTTCTCCTCCCTTTTCCTGCCATATCCTCCAAACTTGAGCGCAGTTGGCTTTAACTTGAGCGCAGATTTCTCGATCACCGGCCCGCTCACCTCGCTCATTGCGGTCTCGCTTCGGCACCAGCGGTGTCGAAGGTCGCCAGCTTTCCCGCATTCCGCCATCACCCGCCCCACTCTCTACGGGATTCCCCCATCCTAAACAAAAAACGCCGCCTTTCGGCGACGTTTCTTTATGAGAAGATTTTATCGATAGCGGTGATTTCTTCTTGGGTGAGGCTGATCTCTGCGGCGCGAATGCTGCTTTTCACTTGATCTGCCCGCTTTGCACCGGGAATGATTACGTCGACAGAGGGCCGGGTCAAGTACCACGCTAACACGATGTGCGCGACCTCTTCTCCTTTTGCATCAGCGATTTCTCGCACACGCTCAACCTTGGCCAAGTTCGCTTTAAATGCTTCGCCTTGAAACGATGGCTTCTTCGCTCGCAAGTCGTTGAACGTCGTGGACTCGTCGTATTTACCGGCGAGTAGCCCCGACTCGAGCGGAAAGTACGGGATGAACGTGATGTTCTCTTTTTCCGTATACGGGAAAAACTCCGTCTCAGCACCGCGGTTTAACAAATTATATTCCGCTTGCAACACATCGACGTAGCCGTCTGCGTTCGCCTCTTTTAACTGGGCGGGTGAGAAGTTCGACACCCCAATTGAACGGATCTTGCCCGCGTCCTTGAGCTCCTTCAACGCCCCGACCGCTTCAGCCTTCGGCGTGTCCTCATCCGGAAAATGAATGTAAAACAAATCAATATAATCTGTCTGCATCCGCTTTAAACTGTCATCCACTGCTTTTTTTAAGAAGGCAGGGGAGTTATCGAACACCATGTTCTCTCCTTGAAAGCGGTGTGCCGCCTTCGACGCAATGATCACTTTCTCGCGGTCATACTCCTTCACGACCTCTCCAACGAGTTCTTCTGACCGTTCCGGCCCGTAAATGTATGCTGTGTCGAGCATCGTAATGCCATTGTCAATGGCCGTTCGCACGACATTGCGTCCTTCTTCTTCATCAAGCATATCAGGATAAATGTTATGCCCGCCAACAGCATTCGTGCCGAGCCCAACCGGATGCGCCTTTACGTTAGACTTACCAAGTTGCACGTGGTTTGCCATGCTTATCACTCCTTGTCTATTCTTTATTACACGAAATGAGAGGTATTAAACCATTTCACGCAAATAGACTTTTTGAATCTTTCCACTTGCCGTTTTCGGCAATTCATCTAAAAAAGTGACGTGACGTGGGCATTTGAAATGCGCGAGGTGCTCTCTCACAAAGCCGATCATCTCCTCCTCCGTTGCCTCATGACCTTCGCGCAACACAAGAATGGCATGTGGCGTCTCTCCCCACTTCTCATCGGGCTTCGCCACGATTGCTGCTTCTTTCACTGCCGGATGACGATAGAAAACATCCTCCACTTCGAGAGACGAGATGTTCTCTCCGCCGCTAATAATAATATCTTTCTTCCGGTCAACGATTTGAACACGATTTCTTTCGTCAATCGTCGCCATATCGCCGGTGTGTAGCCAGCCATCACGAATCGTGGTCTTCGTCTCCTCGTCGTTCTTCCAATATCCCTTCATCACGCCGTGACCCCGAACGACGAGCTCGCCAACGGTTTCTCCGTCTGCCGGAACGTCTTCTCCGTGCTCGTCGAACACGCGTACTTTCGTGCCAATCATCTCGTAGCCTTGCTTGGCTTTCGCAGCATAGTAGGCATCTCCGATTTGGTCCCCGTCTTCAGATGACATGTACGAGGCGAGTGTGAGAGGTGTCGACTCGGTCATGCCGTACACTTGGTAGAAATGCCAGCCCACATCTTCTTCAAGCGTTTTGACGAATGCTTGTGGAGGCGCTGCTCCGGCAATGACGACGCGCACGTCTTGGTTCATGTTAAGCTCTTTTTCAAGGTACGTATCCATCAAACTTCCGAGCACGGTCGGTGCCATATGCATGACGGAGACATTATATTTTTCCATTCTTTCGAGAATTTGTGCAGGGTCAATTTTCTTTTGCATCACTTGCGTTGCCCCGTTCGCCGTATAGTAAAATGGCGAGCCCCAACCATTCACATGGAACATTGGCAAAATATGAATTAATGTATCTTCGTCGTTCACACGTAGATGGTGCATGGATGAAAGTGCGTGCAAGTAGTTGTTCCGGTGAGTGAGCATGACCCCTTTAGGTTTGCCTGTTGTTCCACTCGTATAAAGAAGCGAACACACGTCATTTTCGCTCACTTCTGCCCGTTGGAATGGCTCTTTCGGTTGGTTTGCCAACCAGTCATCATAACTGTAATACGCCCCAGACGAACGATTAGCACCATGAACGACAATCGTTTGCACATGTTCCAATTTCGGAATAATCGGTTCGACGAGCGAGTATAACTCGTGGTCAACAAACAACACCCGGCTCTCGCTATGATTGAGAATGTATAAATAATCATCAGATTTCAATCTCGTATTTAAAGAAACCATGACCGCACCTAACTGAAAAATACCATAAAAACCTTCATACATTTCCAGCGTATTTGGTGCAAGGTACGCGACCCGATCTCCCTTTTGTACACCAAACGAGTGCAGACCGTGAGATAATTGATTGACGCGGTCGTTCACGTCTTTATATGTGTAAACGTTATCATTTTGATCAATAATTGCTCGCTTGTCACCGTAAATTTGTACCGCTCGATCCAAAAAATCCGTCAATACCATCTCCGTCATCGAAATCCCTCCGCTGTGTTGTCTAAATAGTTACACTTTTCACGTTACAGGAAAACCATCCAATCGACAAGCTCTAGCATTTACGGCTCCAGTTTATAGTTTCTATATATAATAAAATTCTCCCATACTCATGTATGGGAGAAGCAAAAATGGCTACCAACCAATTATATCTTAGCATAAATCATTATTTGAATAAAATAATCCATTCGTTGGAAATTAGTCTGTATATTTTGGACTAGAAGAATAGAATTGAGGTAAATATGCCCTATGCGCCTCAAGCATCTCATCAACAATTTGCTTGGCAACCGTATCAGATGGCGTGAGCGGGTTGATCGCCAAAGCGAGTACAGCTTTCTCATAATCCCCGGTCACCGCGGCCTCGACTGTTAATCGTTCAAACGATTTGATCTGCTGGACGAGCCCATTAACAGCAACTGGCAACTCCCCAATCGTGAGCGGAACCGGGCCGTCTTTCGTAATGATGCAACTCACTTCTACTGCTGATCCATACGGTATGCCGTGGATTGCGCCCCGATTCATCGTGTTCACTGCTTGGATGTCTCTTTTATCATTGTAAATCGACGTCATCAAACGAATGGCTGCATCTGAATAATACGCACCGCCCCGCTCCTCCAATTCCGGTGGCTTCACAGATAAATCTGGGTCTTTGTAGCGCTCGAACAGCTCCTCCTCCAAACGCTGCACCACTTCCGCCCGCGTCTCACTCTCCATTGCCTTCTTTACCATCTCTTTTGATTTGTAATAGTACAAATGATAGGAACACGGCAACACACCGAGCGCTCGGATGAATTCCGGTTCCCAGTCTTGACCTTTTATGTTCTTCACTGTACTGCTCTCCCCCAAACGGCGGATCGCTTCTTCTTTAATACTTACCCCATCCACAAACACATCCAGTCCATAGACGAGGTGGTTCAAGCCGGCAAACTGAATTCGAACACGCTCATGGTCCACATCAAACCGTTTCGCCACATTCATCTCCATCCCAATCGGCACGTTGCATAGACCGACGACTTTTTCAATATTCGAATATCGAAGCACCGCCTCAGTCACCATGCCGGCTGGATTCGTAAAGTTAATGAGCCACGCATTTGGACAGAGCGTTTCCATCTGTTCGCATATTTGTAAAATGACGGGGATTGTGCGCAACGCTTTAAACAACCCGCCTGGACCGTTCGTCTCCTGACCGAGCACCTCGTACTTCAACGGAATACGCTCATCCTTGGCTCTTGCCTCGAGCAAACCAACCCGAAATTGTGTCGTCACAAAATCCGCCCCACGTAGCGCCTCCTCCCGGTTCAACGTTAAAAACACTCGGATTGGCACTCCCGCCCGCTCAATCATCCGCTTCGCAAGATTGCCGACAATGTTCAACTTCTCTTGCCCCTCATCAATATCGACAAGCCACAGCTCCTCAACGGGGAATTCCTCATACCGATCAATTAACCCCTCGACCAATTCCGGCGTATAGCTTGAACCACCACCAATCGTCGCGACCTTCACACCATCAGCCCCTTTGCCTGTTTACGCTCATTATAGCAGGACGGGCAGACGAGCGTGTGTCGAATCATACTAGAAAACGGTGGATGTTAGCGGAGGAATTAGGTTATATATTACGGTGCGTGAAATTACGGGATTATCTTACCCTTTTATAGAAAGACTCAAAGGATCCATCCCTCAATAACACTTCTATCTGTATTCCTCTCAAAAAAAGTGACCGTACCCTTTTTTTACAAAGGTACGGTCACTGCTGTATCTATAGTTAATACGCCGAGACGCTTCCGTCGGTTCGCGATTCTGAACCCCCAATTAACGTTCCAGTCTTAGAATCTCTCCAAATGATTTGCCCTCGTCCAAAATCACCGATGGAGTTCGCAGAAATCTCAATATTATGTCCTCGCTTTTGCAATGCGTGAACAAGATGTGTGGGAAACGTCTTTTCCACAGAGATTGTGTTCCCGTCTCTCCATCTCCACCTCGGCGCATCCAACGCTGCTTGTGGATTTAAGTTGAAATCAACCGTGTTCATGATCATTTGCACGTGGCCTTGTGGCTGCATCATCCCCCCCATAACACCGAATGGACCTACAGCTGTGCCATCCTTCGACAAGAATCCTGGGATGATTGTATGATACGTTTTCTTGCCGGGCTGCAAAGCATTGTCATGGCTTTTATCCATTGAGAAATCATACCCACGGTTGTGAAGGCTAATCCCTGTTCCCGGCACGACAAGACCTGATCCAAATCCCATATAATTACTTTGAATAAAAGAAACCATATTGCCCTCATTGTCCGCAGTTGCAAGATACACCGTTCCGCCCATCTTAGGGTTGCCCGCTTCTCGCTCAAGCGCCGTTTCCCCAATTAGACCGCGGCGGCTTTCCAAATACTCATCAGACAATAATTGCTCAACCGATACGTCCATATACCTCTGATCCGTCACATATTTCATGGCATCAGCAAAGCTTAACTTAATCGCTTCCATTTGCTTATGGTGTGTCTCCACTGTGTCTCGCTCAGCAAATTCAAACCCATCCAGCATGCGGAGTGCTTGCAGTCCGACAATTCCATGACCGTTAGGCGGGATTTGCCACACCTTATGACCCCGATAGTCCACAGAGATCGGCTCAACCCATTCCGGACGATAAGAAGCCAAATCATCAGCAGTCAAATAGGCATCGTATCGCTGGGCAAAACGCTCAATTTCTTCTGCAAGTTCTCCGCGATAAAATGATTCTGCGTTCGTACTCGCAATCTCGCGTAGCGTTCTCGCCTGTTCCGGAAAACGAAATGTTTCTCCTGCTCGAGGTGCTCGTCCACAAGGAGCAAATGCGTCGAACCAGCTTCTGAATTCCGTCCCTTCCAATTCAGAAAAAGTGTCATAAGCCTCACCCCATAAACGTGCAACGACTGGGGAAACCGGGAAACCTTTTTCCGCATAGTCAATAGCTGGCTTGAGCACTTCTGTTAACGGAAGCTTGCCGAACTGCTTACTCAGTTCCGCCCATGCTGCCGGCGCCCCAGGCACAGTCACTGGAATCCACCCTCGTTCAGGAATTTCTTCATATCCAGCGCTTTGTAGCGCATCAATGGATAGTGACCTCGGTGCAGGACCGCTGGCATTTAAACCATGTAGTTTATCTTTCGTCCATACTAGCGCAAAAGCGTCACCACCAACCCCATTTCCTGTCGGTTCTACGACAGTCAAACATGCAGCAGTCGCGATGGCTGCATCAATGGCATTACCACCTTTTTTCAAAATATCCAAACCAGCTTGCGAAGCCAATGGTTGGGAAGTTGCTACCATTCCTTTTTCAGCATACACAGACTTTCGAGACAATGGATACGGCTCGTATAGAGGGTCCAACAAAATCTCTCCTTCCACATTCTAGTTGTATGGAACCGCCTTTGCGATCCTCTAATACGTAAAGAGAAGATGGAGCGATCATTACAACACGGATTTCAAAAAAGTTTTTGAATGGCTATACATTATCGTCATCCGAAAGGATCGAAGGAGAAATTTAAATATGGCTGATGATGTTATCGAGTCAGATACATACCGTAACCTCTGCTCATAATTTTCACCGATGAAAATATAAAGATTCCCACCCTCGCTAGTTAAACGCGCTTATCAACTATTAACTCGTCGTAGCCGTGTTATCCAATACTCTTTTACTTGCGACACTTTACCATCAATCCCCAAAGTACGCGCGCACCCAGCGAATCCATTCCTCAGCAGCAGGGGATTGGTAGCTGTTTTTTCGGCGAATAAGAGCGAGGTTCCAATGGATCGACGGGTGGTGAACGTCGATCGTTTTGATCCCGCTCGTCGCGGCATCTGCAAGAACGGTTTCCGGCAGAAAAGTGATGCCCATGTTTTCCCGCGCGAGTTTAAGCAAGAAGTCCCATTGGGTGCTTTCGTTAACAATCTTCGGTTCAAAACCGGCATCAATGCATGCTTCACGCACGCGGTCGTACAAAGAGAACCCGCGCATGAATAGCAAGAAATTTTCGTCGCGAAGCGCTGTGAGCGGAACGTGCTCACGTTCGGCGAGCGGGTGGCTTTCCGAGACGACGAGCAGCAATTTTCGCTCGACGAGTGGCACGACGTCGAAGGCCGCTTCATTAATCGGCAAAATGCCGACGCCAACGTCGATGCTGCCTTCGAGCAAGGAACGTTCCATATCTTTTGCGCCTTCTTCAACGATGCGCAAATCGGCGTCAGGATAGGCGTCTTTAAAGGTGGAGATGATGTGCGGAAAGAAGCTCGAACCGATGACAGGCGGGAGACCAAACGTGAAGCGCCCTTTTCGGTGCAGGCGGATGTCTTCGGCGGCTCGTTTCATGTCTTCAGCTTCGCGCATCACTTTTTGGGCATACGTATACATCGTTTCTCCCTCATGAGTAACACGAAGTTGGCGGGAGGAGCGATCAAACAATTGCACGTGCAACTCGTCTTCGAGCTGCGCGATGACTTTACTGAGCGCGGGTTGAGAGATGCCTAGCTCGCCACTCGCTCGTGAAAAACTCATTTGTTGGTACACTTCTATGAAGTATCGAAGTTGTTTCATTCTCATCGGCTTCCACTCATTCCTTTTTGGAATACTAAAATGTTATTTATTTATTTTACTTATGTAAGCGCTTATAGTAAAGTGTGAGTAACACACTTTTTTTCATAGAAAGGGAGAGTTGAGATGTCGAAAGTATCTTCTTCTTTTTCGGAAAGCATTAAAAAAATCAAAGACGGTGACACCGTGATCGTTGGCGGGTTCGGTCTTTGCGGAATTCCTGAAAACGCAATTGTAGAGCTGGCGAATCAAGGCACGAAAAACCTCACGATCGTAAGCAACAATTGCGGGGTGGACGATTGGGGACTCGGACTTCTTCTCCAAAACAAGCAAATTGATAAAATGGTTGCGTCTTACGTTGGAGAGAACAAAGTGTTTGAACAGCAATTTCTAAGTGGAGAACTCGAAGTGGAACTTGTGCCTCAAGGAACACTCGCTGAACGCATTCGTGCAGGCGGCGCAGGCATTGGCGGTTTCTACACACCTGCAGGCGTCGGCACACCAATTGCAGAAGGGAAAGAGCACAAAGAAATCGATGGAAAAATGTATATTCTTGAAACCGGTATTCGTGGCGATGCCGCCCTTGTGAAAGCGTGGAAAGGTGACCCATACGGGAACTTAATTTACCGGAAAACGTCTCGAAACTTCAACCCGCTCGCTGCAGCAGCCGGCACGTTTACGGTTGCCGAAGTGGAAGAACTTGTTGACGTGGGCGACTTGGACCCGGATTACATCCACACTCCGAGCATTTACGTTCAAGATCTATTGCTCGGACAAAACTATGAAAAAAGAATTGAAAAGCGGACCGTCCGTAAAGCCCACGCATAAGAAGAGGAGGAACGTACGATGAGCGATACACGTGAAATTATTATCAATCGAGCGGTAAAAGAAATCGAAGAAGGAATGATCGTCAACTTAGGCATTGGAATGCCAACGATGATCGCCGACAAAATTCCTGCCGACAAAAACATCTTCTTACATTCTGAAAATGGGATGTTAGGCATTGGCAACTACCCGATTGAAGGCGAAGAAGATCCTGATTTGATTAATGCGGGCAAGGAGACGGTGACAGCCAAGGCTGGGGCTGCGTTTTTTGATAATGCGGAGTCGTTTGCGATGATTCGTGGCGGCCATGTGGACTTGACGATTCTCGGGGGCATGGAAGTGTCGGAGTCTGGTGATCTGGCGAACTGGATGATTCCTGGCAAGATGGTGAAAGGCATGGGCGGAGCGATGGACATCGTCCAAGGTGCCCGCAAAGTGGTCATCATTATGAGTCATACGAACAAACACGGCGAAGCCAAAATTAAAAAGCAGTGCGACCTGCCACTCACTGGGCAAGGTGTCGTGAATCGCGTGATTACCGATATGGCGGTTTTCGATTTCACCGATGAGGGTATGGTCCTACGTGAAGTGTTGAACGGACATGACATCCAAGCGGTTCGAGCGAGCACCGAAGCGTCGTTCACACTCGATGAATCTCTAAAAGAGGGGAGCTCTTCATAAATGAGTGATAACGTAGTGATCGTAAGCGCCGTGCGCACGGCCATCGGCGGCTTTCAAGGCAGCTTGAAAGATGTATCCGCCCCCGACCTCGGCAAAACCGTCATTGAAGATGTGTTAAAGAGAGCAGGTGTGTCTGGCGACCAAGTCGATGAGGTGATCATGGGCAACGTCTTGCAAGCAGGCATTGGTCAAAACCCAGCAAGAATTGCAGCCATCCGTGCTGGATTACCAGAATCTGTGCCGAGCATGACGATCAACAAAGTGTGCGGTTCTGGGCTGAAATCAGTCCATTTGGCCGTGCAGTCGATTCTCGCCGGAGATTCAGAGATTGTCGTTGCGGGCGGAATGGAGAACATGAGCCAAGCACCGTACCTTACGATGAATGCCCGAAGCGGTTTCGGCATGGGCGACCAGAAATTCGTCGATAGCATGGTGGCAGACGGGCTAACGTGTGCGATGGAAAACTACCATATGGGCATTACCGCCGAGAACATTAACGATGAGTATGGCTTCTCGCGTGAAGAACAAGACGAGTTCGCCGCGTGGAGTCACCAAAAAGCCGAGCAAGCTCAAGTAGCTGGATCGTTTGAAGACGAAATTGTGCCGGTTGAAATTCCGCAAAGAAAAGGCGACCCGAAACGCTTTTTGCAAGATGAACACATCCGCGCCGGTACAACCGCCGAAAAGCTTGGCAAACTGCGCCCTGCCTTCAAGAAAGACGGCAGCGTTTCCGCAGGAAACGCCTCCGGTATAAACGATGCCGCCGCCGCTGTGCTCGTCATGAGTGAACAAAAAGCTAACGAGCTTGGCCTCCAGCCCCTCGTGCGCATTCGTGCCAATGCAAGCGCCGGCGTGAGCCCGCGTATGATGGGCATCGGTCCGGTACCGTCCACGAAAAAAGCGCTGGAGAAAGCAGGTCTATCTGTTGGCGACATCGACTTGTTCGAGATGAACGAAGCGTTCGCCGCCCAGTCCCTTGCCGTCCAACGCGACTTAGACCTCCCGCGTGAGAAAATTAACGTGAATGGTGGCGCAATCAGCCTCGGACACCCGATCGGTGCGAGCGGGACTCGCGTGCTCGTCACGCTCATTCATGAGATGAAACGAAGAGGCGCAAAAACCGGCGTCGCCTCCCTCTGCATCGGTGGCGGCCAAGGTGTTGCCACGATCGTAGAATCGGTATAAATTGTGCAACCCCAGCGGGCGTAAAATCGTCCCCTCATTTTAGATATATAAAATCCCACATAGACAGGGTCTATGTGGGATTTTAATTATTGATATGTCGTTATTTAGCAGGAATCCCCACATTGAAAGGTTATATCCTCACATAGACGGTTTTACGATGGGATCAATTAAGATCAATACACGACTTGTTGCTGGAATCCCCACATAGACCGGACCTCGTGATTCGTGCTATTTTTCTCTGTGACCACTTCTAGCGGTGGCGGCGCGTTCTACTAATCTATAAAATGCAGATGCGTGGGATGGGACAGTCGGATGTCCATATCTCTTTTTATGTTTTCTTTTCTAGCGTCTACGAGCAGCTCAAGTTGTCCGATTTGGACGGAGCATCTCGTGTAGCTACCATGATAGACGGTTTTTGTAATTCTGCCATGGATCGGTCCGTCTTCGGTCACTTCAAAGTGTTCTGGACGAATGACGAGTTTGGATTTGGCATCCAACCCATTGACGTTTAATTGAAACCCTTCTTCTTCTATTGCCTTGAATACACCGGCTTCGACCGTACCTTCAATAATGTTCGCATAGCCGACGAAGTTGGCGACGAATTCGTTGGCCGGTTGTTGATAGACCGTGCTCGGGTCATCGAGTTGTTGCACGAGACCACCGTCGAGAACGAGAACACGATCCGAAATGCTTAATGCTTCATCTTGGTCGTGGGTGACAAAGATGATGGTAAGGTTCAGTTCTTCTTTTAATCGACGAATCTCATCTCGCATGTACGCACGTAAGTTGGCGTCCAAGTTGGAAAGCGGCTCGTCCAATAGGAGCACTTTCGGCTTAAGAACGAGGCAACGGGCGATCGCTACACGTTGTTGTTGCCCACCGCTCAGTTCGCTCGGCTTGCGATCGGCGTACTCGTGCAAATGAACTTGTTGGAGCGCTTCTTCAATTCTCGTGCGGCGCTCTTCTTTCGTGACTTTTGCAATCTTTAACCCGTATTCGACGTTTTGGTAAACCGTCATGTGCGGAAAGAGGGCATAGTTTTGAAACACCATGCCGGTCTCCCGTTTTTCTGGGGGCACGCCATTCATAGACGCCCCACTTATGACAATCTCCCCTGACGATTGATCGTGAAATCCACCGACGATGCGGAGCAATGTCGTTTTCCCGCTACCACTCGGGCCAATAAACGTAATGAGTTCGCCTTGTGCGACGTCTATTGAAATGTCTTTGAGCACCGTCGTGTCGCCAAAAGACTTTTCGATATTTTCAATGCGAAGCAACGTGTTCGTTTGATCTGCCATATTCGCTCTCCTTATGCTGACGTATTCGCTCGACGTTCAATGAATTTAATTAAGCCCATGCACAAAATGACAATCACTATCAAAATGAAAGACATGGCGGACGCGCGCCCGATCGCGGCTTGATCGGCTAAGTTTAAAATATAGACAGCCGCAAGGTTTGTTCCTGGCGCAATTAAGAAGATGACGGAACTAACACTCACCATGGCGGTCATAAACGTGTACACAAACCCCGACATAAATGCTGGCGTGAGGAGCGGCAGTACGACTTTTCTAAACGTACCGACCGGGCCAGAACCGAGATCAGCCGACGCTTCTTCCATCGAAGAATCGAGCTGTTGCAGCTGACTAATCCCCGACTCTAAACCGACACCAATCTTTCTAAACGCCATGTTCATGACGAGCAGCAACACGGTACCTGTTAAGAAGAACGGCGGTCCGTTGAAAATTAGTACATAACCAATCCCCATAACAGTTCCTGGAACGGCAAGTCCAAACAGCGCAATAAATTCCATTAATTTTTTTGCTGCCATATTTTTACGAACAGTGAAGTACCCTTGCAAAATCCCGAGTCCTGCAGCGATGAGCGCCGCGAAGAACGAAACAATCACACTGTTCCAAATGTATCCCCAGCCGGTTGTGTCAGAGAAGTGGTCTAGCGTGAACGTGTTGTTCACACCGATGATTTGCACAAACGCACTTAGCACGACCATCGCAAACATAGCGACGATAAAAATAGCCATCAGCGTACTCATAAAAACAACAACCGCTTTGACGACTGGATTTAGCGGGTTATTCTCTGTAGAGTTATTGATTGAAGCCGTTTCATGATCTTTAAGTATATACGTCTGGAATAAAAACACGAGCAAGCTCGGAATAATTAGAAACACACCGAGTACCGCGGCCATCTCCAAGTTTTGTTGACCGATCACTTGAAGGTATGCGGATGACGCAAGGAACGGGGTTCCCCCACCGATGATGAGCGGATTCGAGAAATCAGCGAGTGCCATCACGAAAACGAGCAACCCAGCTTTTAAAATCGCCGTCCCGGCAATCGGTAGTGTGATGGAGAAAATCGTTCTTCCTTGGGTTGCACCCAAATCTTGCGACGCATGCTCTAAGCTCGGGTTCACGGAGCGGAGCGAACTTTCAATCATCATGTAAGCAATCGGAAAATAGCCGAGCACTTGAGCAATGACGACGCCCCAAAATCCGTAAATGCTTAGTTCTAGCCCGAACCAATCGTTCATCACATTGGACACAACACCGTTACGACCAAAAAGAATGATGAGCGAGAGAGCGAAGATGAACGGTGGTGCAACAAGTGGGAGAAGCCCAATTCCTCGATATACTCTTGAGATTGGACTTCTCGGTGTTCTCGTGACATACAGAGCAAACGGAATGCTGATCATTAAAATGACTGATGTTGAGATCAGACCTGCTGAAACACTGTTCGTTAAGGCTTCAATATGATTGCTCGTTGTAAAGAAACGTGTATAGAATTCTAGCGTCAACCCTTGTCCTGATCCGATTCCGAAACTGCGCAGAAACACTGCCAATACAGGAATCAGTATAAAAAGAAGCAAGCAAGCAGCAATGATGAATGCTGCCACTTTAAAGCCCGCTCCCATTTTTGACACAGAGTTCACGGTCGATGTCTGCTGTTTACCAGCCATTGATTCCGCTCCTCTCTTTAATACCTTTCCTGCCATTCTTCCATAATGCGGTCGCGGTTTTCTGCTGCCCAAACGGCATCATAGTCAATGAAATCAAATTCTTGGTCGTCTTCACCGATGCCAGGTTTAGTTACCATTGAGCGATGTTCGGCTGCAACTTCCATGCCTTCGTCAGAACCGATAAAATCAATGATTTTTTCAGCTGCTTCTTGGTTTTCTGTACCTTCAAACATGAAGACAACGTCCAAGTCATAGCCAACACCCTCTTCTGGGATGATGTAGTCAATCGGGTACCCTTCATCAATCCGGTCTAACACCGCTTGGTCCCATGAGATGCCGATTGCATATTCACCTTGGGCAACCATTTGCACTGGCGCTGAATGCGACTGCACATACTGTGCAACATTGTCATGAAGCTGATCGAAATACTCCCAACCTTCTTCTTCGCCAAGCAGTTGGAACATGGTCGATACGAAAAGGAACGCTGTTCCTGACGTACCTGGATCAGGCATGACAATCTCCCCTGCATATTGAGGGTCCAATAGATCTGCCCAGCTTTCTGGACGGTCCAGCCCTTCAGATTCTAAGAGATCTTCATTGACCGCGACCATGTTGAACCAATACGACCATCCGTACCATTGACCGTTAGGGTCTTTGAATTCATCTGGCACATCGTCCCACGCTGGCGAATCATACGAAACGAGCATATCTTGCTCTTCAGCAATTAACGCGAAGCTGTGCAACGTTCCCCATTGCAAATCCGCACCCACATGTGGATACTCGGCATCAACACGACTCCAGCCCTCTTCACTAGACATGCGCAACACGTCTGAAGACACACCTGTCGCTTCTTCTGCCGCTGCCACAAATGCGTTCATTTCCTCTTCATCATTGTGTGTATACACCGTTACTGACTCACTATCTCCACCACAAGCTGCTAACGTCATCGCTGCAACAGGAGCGATCAACCACCGTTTTTTATTTTTCATTGTTTTCATCTCCTCCAAATAGGGCATCCTTCATAGCTGGATACGTAGTATAAATCTCATCCGCTCGACGCAAATGATGAGTTTGCGGATAAGCATATGTAACAAGACCCAATGCTCGAGCCATATCCGCATTTTTGGCCACACCCATATCTGCGTCGGTGTCCCCAATCATCATTGCACGACTCAAATCAAAATCATGATCCTTTGCCGCTTTTACAGCAATATCCGGAAATGGCTTTGAACGTTCGACTTGATCACTGCCCATGACAAAATCGAAATGGTGCTTCAAATGAAGCTGCTCCAGGTGCAAAATGGCTTGATCTTGATCATCAGCAGTAAGTACACCGATCTTCTTCCCTGCTGCTTTACAAGCAAGAATAAAATCCTCAACACCATCGATGGCTTGCATTTGATTCGTATAACTTTTTTGAACATTGATGTGTTCAACCGCTTCCATGATGGCATAAAGCGCCTCACTCCAAGGTGTATGGTTGAGGTTGTACAAACAAAACGCAAGAATCGTATATGTATCCTGCATGCTGCCAATTGCAAGCGGACTCTCGGGATCGAGACGTTTGCCATTCTCAATGCCTACAGCATGGAACGCTTGCTTCTTCCAAGAGGTTGTATCCAAAATATCCACCGTGCGACACACCTCTTCGACAACTTCATGGAGCCAAGGCATCCATATCGATGAAAAATCAATAATCGTTCCATCTTTATCAAATAAAACGGTATCGAATGACGTTGAATTCAACTGAGGGTCACTCCTTCCACTTTATTAAATTTTAATTGTTTAATATATATTATATGTTATGTAATCGACACATTTCTGTCAAAACTGAAATTATACTGTAATAGAGTTTAAAAAAGCGTATTTCCGACTCAAGAGCTTGTTACCTCCCTATAAGTGCCTTATCATCGCAGATAAGCAATATTACTCACCTGAAAGCACTGCAAGGATGATAGATCTATATAATAAATATATTTAGATTTATTAGAATTTGTTTACCTTAAGGCATTTACACGATTGCTTTCTGAAGTATTACGCGCGAAAAATCATTAACGCGACGGGCACAGTGTGATCGAGAGACAACCCTAACTGCGATCACGGCGCGGGCGCAAACCTGTGCAATTCTTGTACACTTGCGCGCAGTTTCCTAGTAAAAGGCAACCCTTATACCGCTCTCAGCAATAGTCACGCAGAAATCAAATTGGCACGCCGGGTGCGGGCAAAAAGAAGTGAACGGTGGTCACCTCCTGGCCCAATGACCGTTGCGACCTCCCTCTTTTCTATGTGACAATCTAGCCCTTAAACCGGGCACTTCAGGCGCTCAACTGTCACATATATCCCGATTTGTGACAGTTGACTCCGTTTATGTGCGCATCCACGTTTAAAATGATGATTTTTCTTTCCCAAATGTCACATAAATGAAGATTTGGGGCATTTGGGCATTTTTCCATACACCTTGGTCAATAATCAGAAACGCGAACCGATGTCGAGGGTGGAAGTGCGCCCTCGGACTCCGTACTGTAAAGAAAACACGGGGGGCGTCTTTTGCCCACCGATGTTGCACTTATAGTCTGGACTGCAACCTTCAACCCGTGATGGAAAGCAAGAACCAACAGTGCAAATTAGGGAGATCTAAAGTTGAATCTATATCACACCCCCCTCCATTTCCAAACAAAATCAAAAAGCTCAAATGCTAACGAGAGGTCGGCATGAGTCATGCCGACGACCGTTCGGTTTATCTTCGGCACCAGAGGTGCCGATGGTTGCTAGCTCTTGAGGTTTATATGTATTAATAGGTTGAGGTTCTGTATAAACACGAGCGTTCATAGATCGCCCAGTATAAGGTAAATTGCGGTGTTCTAAAGCGATCTAGATAAGTTGAACGAGAGAATTTCTTCACGAACCAATGGTAAGAGCTTGGGAATGTGGAAACTGTGCTCGAGTTGAAGCCGAACTGTTCTCAAGTTGGAGGAAATCGAAGGAAAATCGGTCTATTCTCATAAACTAGGGAACAGAATGAGCAAACTCGGGAACAGATTACCGGGTCACTTTTGCATCCTCGCCCCAAAGTACCAACAAGCTGTCGGCGCGAGCCACGCCGAACCGAGTTCGGTTTGGTTTCGGCCCCGTTGGGGGCCGACGTGTCGTTGGCATTTAGCTTGAAATCTGCGCGCAAGTTGGAACAAACTGCGCGCAAGTTTGGCGAAATCTGCGCTAAAATCGTTCAAAAGCGAAAACTTGCGCGCAGATGGAGGAAACTCGCGCGCAGAACGTTCGTTCGTCTTGGCTGTATGTGCCGCCACCTCTTCGGTAACGGGTTCAGAGAACCATCCTTTGTATTTCCTAGCCAAAAACCTAGCAAGACGTCGGCGCGAGCCACGCCGAACCGAGTCCGGTTTCGTTTCTGCCCCGGCGGGGCCGACATATCGTTGGCACTTCAGCTTGGAATCTGCGCTCCAGTTGGAACAAACTGCGCAACGAGGAAAATGTTAAGTTCATTCTATATCGATCACTAATTCCCTAGTAATTCCCCAAAAATGAGCAATCCTCGTCACCACCGGAGCTGAAAATCGTGTAAAACGATCTAGCACTCATCGCATAATAGAAAAACTTCTTCCCACCCAATGGTCGTTATGGTAGCATGGCTTTTAACGTAAACGAAGGAGGGGGATTGCCCATGTCCCGTCAGTCATTTCTAACTGAGCAGATCCAACAGAATCGCGACGCCTATGAGCAATTGGCCAAGCATATTTGGAATACACCTGAACTACGATTTGAGGAAGAGCAATCTGCAAAGCTGCTCGCAGATTACATACAAGCAGAGGGATTTACAGTAGAGCGGGGCATCGCCGGCATCTCCACCGCCTTTCGGGCACGGTTCGGCAGTGGCTCACCGGTCATTGGCTTTCTCGGTGAATTCGACGCTTTATCAGATTTAAGCCAGATTGAAAACCAACCGTCACCTGAACCGAAAGAAGCAGGCGGCAACGGGCACGGTTGCGGTCACCATATGCTCGGGACCGGTGCGATGGCAGCAGCAATCGCAGCAAGAGATTATATGGTAGAAAACGGCCTGCCTGGAACGATTGAATTTTATGGCTGTCCAGGCGAAGAAGGGGGTTCCGGCAAGACGTTCATGGCAAGAGAAGGTACTTTTGACGGTATTGATACCGCCATCACGTGGCATCCCGGATACTACAATACGGTATGGGCGTATGAGACACTCGCAAATTACCAAGTATCTTTTCGCTTTCAAGGAAAAGCGTCCCACGCAGCAGCCAGCCCACACCTTGGCAGAAGTGCCTTGGATGCGGTAGAACTGATGAATATCGGAGCGAATTATTTGCGGGAACATATCGAAGAAACGTCCCGGCTGCATTATGCGATCACAAACACCGGGGGCGTTTCTCCAAACGTCGTGCAGGCCGATGCAGAAGTTCTCTACTTGATGCGGGGAACGACGGTCAAAAAGGCAAAAGAAGTGTACGAACGTGTGCAGAAGATTGCCGAAGGTGCTGCACTCATGACCGAAACTAAGCTCGAGATGACGTTTGAGAAAGCATGCTCCAACTTCGTGCGCAACCGCACACTTGAAGACGTCATGAACAAAGAGATGCAAGCGTTTGGGGAACCGGACTACACAGATGAAGAAAAGCAGCTCGCCAAACAGTTTTACGATACGCTAAGCGAGAGTGAGATTCAGAACGCCATTGACGAAGTACGTAAAATCTCTACAAACGACGTCGCTCACGACCTTGTCGCTACGACGATTCCATCCACGCCGGACATGAAGCGTCTGTCTGGGTCAACCGATGTCGGTGATGTGAGCACGATCGCTCCAACCGTGCAATGTTACACCACATGCTATGCGTTCGGGACACCCTTCCACACGTGGCAAATGGTTGCACAAGGAAAAACATCCTATGCAATGACCGGCATGTTGTACGCCGCGGAATTAATGAGCGGTACAGCGGCAGAGCTGCTAGAAAACCCTGCCCTGATTGACCAGGCAAAAGAAGAATTACATCAAAGGTTAGATGGAACGCATTATGAATGCCCCATTCCACCAGGAATCGAACCATCTAAACTACAGAACTAACGCACCGAGGTGATTCATAATGCAGCAAGAACCGTCATCTTTGATGAATCGTTTTCTAAATCGTGTTGAATGGTTAGGAAACAAACTGCCCCATCCATTCATCTTATTTGTTTATTTTGCCATCGCCATTATTATTATTTCTTGGATTGTGAGCCAGTTTAACGTCGCTGTCGAACATCCGACGACAGGCGAAGTCATCGAAGCAAGAAGCTTATTTTCAGGTGAAGGCTTACTCTTCATGCTCGAATCAATGATTACAAACTTTACCGGCTTCGCCCCGCTCGGCCTCATCTTGACGATGATGCTCGGCATTGGGCTCGCCCAGCAAGTCGGCCTCTTTGATACGTTCATGAAAGCCACCATCATGCGGGCGCCGACAGCACTCGTTACGTATGCGATCATCTTCGCAGCCGTGCTCGGAAACATCGCCTCTGACGCCGCGATGATTATCATTCCGCCCCTTGCCGCTATGGTGTTTTATTCCCTCGGCAGGCATCCAATTGCTGGAATGTGCGCCGGATTCGCTGGCGTCGCTGCCGGGTTTACCGCCAACATCATTATCGCTGGGACTGACGCTCTGCTTGCCGGCATCACCGAAGAAGCCGCCCAGTCAATCATCCCGGAGGCTAGCGTCACACCGCTCGACAACTGGTTCTTTATGAGCGTATCCACGTTCATGGTCATCCTCGTTGTCGGTCTCGTCACCACACGGATCATTGAACCGCGCTTAGGCAAATTCGACGATACGTATGCCGAACCTGCTGTACTTGGTGAGACCGCCACCAATCCGAGCAAACAAGAAATCAAAGGCCTCATTTATGCTGTTATTGGAACCGTCATCTATTTAGCGCTCATCGGAATCGCCTTATTGCCCGAGAACTCCGTGTTGCGGGGTGAAGACGGTGATTCACCGCTTCTCTCAAACATCGTGCCGATCATTCTCGTCTGGTTTATCATCGTGTCCGTCGCGTATGGCGTAACCGTCGGTACAATAAAGAAAACAGCTGACATTCCTAACCATATGACAGAAGCAATGAAAAGCATGGTTCCTTACATCGTACTCGTCTTTGCCATTGCCCAGTTTATTGCATACTTCAACTGGACAAACCTAAGCACGATACTCGCCGTAAATACATCGGAGTTTTTAGAAGGCATCGGCTTTACCGGTCTAGGACTCATGGTCGCCTTTATCCTGCTCGCCGCCCTCTTAAATCAAATGATTACGAGCGGCTCCGCACAATGGGCGTTAATGGCTCCCGTATTCGTACCGATGCTCATGCTCCTTGGGTATGATCCTGCGTACGCCCAGCTCGCATATCGAATTGGCGACTCCGCCTCCTCGGTACTTACACCACTCAATCCGTACCTCATCATGGTACTCGGATTCATGAAACGTTACGACAGTCGCATGGGACTAGGCTCCATCATTTCTCTCATGATTCCATACGCCTTTATTCTACTCGGCGTCTGGATCTTACTGTTTATCATCTGGACACTGCTCGGCTTGCCGATCGGCCCAGGCGTAGGGATTTATTTGGATTAATGACTTCCCATCATCAGATGATGAGTTACTGCAAAAGGTAAACCAGCGTTTCGTATGTTTTAAAGAGAAAATCCCATTTAGACGATGTCTATGATGGGATTTTCTTGAATAAGGAACCCTTTTCTGTTGAAATCCCCACATTGATCGGACTCGATGATTCGCGTTAACGACAAATTTCATTGAAGTGAAGGTAACCATTTGACTTATAAAACTACATATTGTAGTTTTATAAGTGTAGCTACACACCTCAAATCAAAAAGGAGGGCTTCACCGATGAACAAAAAGCGTATCTTATCATTGGCATTTGCAACAACGCTCATCGTCGGGGTAACCGGTACTGCGTTTGGGCTTAGCCAAGATCACAACCAAGATTCTACAGTTCCACTAGATGCTCCAGAACCACCGATTCCAAACGACGAAGGCATTCACTTATATGGCACTGAAGGCGACCTTAAAGACGATCACATTTATAGCGACTAACACACAGGAACGCTGCTAAAAGCCGCGTTCCGTTGTTCGATTACTCGTTATCTTCTCCGCCGTAAAACTGTTTACTGAATGCCTCTTCTGAAATAGACGTACAATAATAACTCGTTCCCTCAATGATTTGCGCACGCACCGAGCCTTCCGCCATTAACCGCAGCAGGCTGTTTACGACTTGTTCTTGCGACCAGCCGACTAACCTCTTTCTAATCCCAACACTCGGTAAGCACATAGACGCTTTCCAAAGAACAGCCAAAACCACGTTGTACACTCCATCACCATATGTATCTTACCTTCAAAACTATGTTTTGTAGTTTAAATCCACACGTAAAACCGACGCCAAACTAGCGCGCCGGCTGTTAGTCGTTTTCAAAATTTTCATCTTTAAGATCACTCTCAACCAATGGGTCATCCGACATCTGCGTTTCTCCATCCATCCTATCCTCTACAAGTTGAGCGTCATCTGCAACTACATGAGGGTCACTTGTGTGCGCATCCGCTGCCAAACCAACCGTCGTCCCGGCAACGGCTAAGATTAAAGTGAACATCGAACCTGAAATGAGAGCGGTTCGCTGTCGCTTCCCTCTTGTTGCTAAAACCGTCTGCATTCTTCTTTCCAAGCTTTTGCGATCCTGGCTCATCGCCGCATAATGACCGTGCTTTTGATCAATGACGTTCCAGAGTACATTCAGGAGGAGCTCACAATATCTTGTACGTTCGTCCCGATTCATTTGCTTCGTAATGCTCTCGTCACACGCATACTCACCAAAACGATCAATCTCCCGTCTCGCCAGATACACGATCGGATTAAACCAATGAACCGATTGAATGATGGACAAGAGAGGCTTTGTCCATAAATCGCCGCGCTTATAATGCGTGAGTTCATGCAGAAAGATATGCTTTAATTCTTCATCACTAAAATCAAGTGACGGAAGGACAATTTTCGGTTTAAATATTCCGTAAATAAACGGAGTCGTCATGTAAGGGGATAAATAAATGGTAACTTTCCGTTTAACTTTGAGCGTTTTTTTGGCGTACGCAAGCGCAATCAGATGGGCTTCATCAAAGGATTCCTCACATGTCGTTCGCAACACCCTTGTCATTTTCACTATCCTGAAAAGGTAGACCGAGAAGAAGAGGATGGACCCCACGAGTAACACGATCGGCACGTAATTGACGAGCGTTGCTCCAACTTCGTTGCCAGTCGGAATTGAGACGGCAGGATTAGCCGGCGTGCTCATTTGAAACCAAGCATAAACCGGTACAACGAATAAAAGAAAAAGGAATAAAGACGAATAATAATGCCAAGACGCCGACAACCATTTTTGTGTCACTCGTTTCGTAAGCATCAAAATCGCCAACATGCTACTGGCGACAAGCGACATAATCCCAATGTGCACATAAAACTCCGTCATCGGTCGCACCTACTCCCGTAATTTCTTCATGAGATCTTCAATATCTTTTTTCGTTAAGTCGCCACTATCAGTAAGGGTCTGCAGAAACCCTGACACCGAGCCTTTATGAACGTCACTGATGAATTGCTTCGTCTCCAACGCGCGGTACTCTTCCTCTGTTAGACACGCATCATAGTGATTCGCACGACCCATTCGGTTCGCTTTCACAAGATCCTTCTCAACGAGACGGGCAAGAAAAGTAATCACTGTATTTTGCTTCCAGTCTTTTCCGTCAGGCAGACGCTGCAAAATCTCTGCAGTCGTAAGCGCCCCCTCATTCCGCCAAATAATCTCCATAATCTGTTTTTCAGATTGCGACATTTTCTGCATGAACCTTCACTCACTTTTCAAACGATGTATTGTCGTTCACACTACAATACATCGTTTAATCAGTCAAGGGAAAACGAGCCGTCAACAAAAGAACGAAATGGGGGTTGCTTTGCAACCCCCATGTCTTCTGAGTCTAGATCATTTCATAGAGATATATTTTTATTCTAAAGAAACCGTTTGACGAAACCCCTAGAGCAATTAATCCTCAAATGTATGATCTCCTTGAAGATCACTTTCCTCTCCAAACAAATGTCCAGCATCTTCATTTGGATCATCTGCTGGAATGTCTTCCGGAACATCACCACTTCTCTCAGTTACTTCATTGTTCACGTCCCCTACTTCCACCATATCACTATTGCTAAAACCAAGTGCAGTTCCAGCAATCCCCAGTAATAGTATGGAAGAGACACTCAGACCAATCAGTGGCTTTCTTTTCATTATGAAACACCTCTTTCAACGTTTGTTATATTAAAACTACAATACATAGTTTCATTTGTCAAAAAGCTGTTCACTTTACTTGAAGCTCACATAAGTAAAGTTACGAAGGATAATCTCGTAATCGATTTTTAATTGACAAATCAGCAAATAACTTATAACATTTAAATAACTACAAAATGTAGTTAAATATTCCAACTGGAGTGGTTACAATGAAAAAAATCGCTGTTATAAGTGCTGGAATTGGATTATTTGTTGGTGGAGGGGTCACTGCTATTACCATAGACGGGATTAATGCAAACGATAACGGCAATATAGAAGTCGTTGATCATGGAGATGTAATGGAACCAAGAGATCCAGAAAACGAAATTTTCATGGATGTGTACCCAGATGGTGAATGATTCGGTTTGGCGATAGCGAATTTGTAGCAGAACACTTATACCCTCTATGCCTATCAACTTGATCAGCCAAAGCTAAAATATATTCCTTACCGCATGAAATAAAACGAAAAACACGACTAAAAATAACGTCGGCTGAATAATTAATTTTGTACTAACTTTTTCTTCTCCTCTTTGATCCCTCCAGACCTCTACTAGACCTAAATAACAGAAAAGGCCAAATACAATCATTACTACATATGCAAGATACGTCGTCTCTGCAATCCAATATAAAATCTCTGGTCGCACTACGCCTACAATAAGAAACAGTGAGACTAGTCCAATTGCAATTCTTTTTGAGAGCTTCAATAATTGCGTCAAAAAATCACTTCCTAATAATTATCAACTAAAGCGACCCATCTTACTCAGCTTGAGTACATCACTTTATGACCATACGGCAACAGCAATTGGACACACTCACATAAAGAACCCATTGAAGAAGCCGATGACTAACATAATCCTTACAAGCTCACTTATACTCCGGATCACATCATCTCTCGTTAATAACTTATCTTCATGTCTTTTCCTGCGTACATTGATCATTGTCATCGCAGTAAAAACAAATAATAAAGTAAGAAAGGAATATAAAATCACACTACTTTTAATAAGTATCTCTAAATAATGCGGAAATGCTATGAGTGCTAATACAAATAAACTCATTACAGTTATTGACACCACAGATGCAAAATTTAATAACTTATTTAACAAGATGATGGACACCTTACATACAATATAAAACCATGTGCCATTAATGCTCATGTCCGAAACATATAGATGACAGCAACTACAATAGTTATATATACAATAGAGCCGATAATTCTTCTAATGGTTACCGTTCCGTCGCCTAACATTTCACTTGTATATTTTAAAATGGCTAAAAACCCAAAAAAAATGAAGACACCTATTACACTATATATTATATATGTTGGTAAAGTTTCAGCTAAATAATAATGCAACTCTGGCCATAGAATTATGGTTATAAGAAAAATTTATGTAAAAGATATTGAAAATTTTTTAGAAAAATTAAAAAGGGTTTCCATTAATAGACACCTCAAATTCTAATACTAGTATTTAGCATACTACTTCATTGCTATGTGTTTGTGATGGGTGAACGAATGATGGATATACCTTCATCCTATATTTTTAGTTTTAATATCCTCGTTGTAAACTTCTTTACGCCGCCCTAGAAGTCTAATTAGTTTGTGGTTTTACAACTGCGAAAGCCGATAGACTTAAAACGGTGGTTAAAAAGCGCAGATTATTAAGATGAATCTATATTATTTACCAACAATCGGTTATTGTATTGGAGTCAGAATTGCATCGTTTATATACTAAATATTTCTTAATGAAAACACTGCCGTAATGACCACTAAAGAACCCAATATAACCCCTCATCTAACTAAATTTATTACTAAGTACATTGCAGTTAGAAATAGCAACGACCTTACAACAAGTTGTGGAGTAATTTTTTCTGCTCCCATTCTTGACCTTGTAATGTCCATTATAGTAATGAACCCAAAGAATGCCGTTGTAACAATGATCGCTATACTTAGATACGTCGTCTCAGCAATTCTGTACACAACATCTGGCCATAACATAGCTGTTCCAAGAAACAATATCGTGATAATAATAAATATCGTTTTGGATATTTTCACGAGTAAATTCACTTTAACAACACCCTTCACAATCTAAAATTTGTAGCATTTTTTAGCTGATGGTGTTCAATGAATATCCTGTTTTCGTGCCTCAACTTCCTGCGAACTGTAAACACGAACAATGGTAGTATTCGTAGATTTATAACAATTTGCACCATACTAATCGCAAAAAATGATTGAGTAATTACAGAAGTTCCCCATACGACGCCGCTGCTTATCAATACATTAAATGATAAGAATGCCATTACGAGAATGAAAATATCAACAAAGGAGGCTCGGAACCAATTGTAGAGATCTGCAAACAAAGCCGCCCCATTTTTATTGTGAATAATTGCAGCATACGGATGGATAACAGCCACAACAAGAATATATAATCCCGGAATGATCAATGCGTATAAGCCAGCTACAGCTGCAATCATAAACACCAGAGAACTTCCAATTACCGGAAGTAAATATTTGAAAAAGGCTTTAATACAAACAGAAAATTGAATATTCTCATGTACAAACGACGTCGCTCCCATCATGATGAACGGAAGCTGAGCCAAGATCAAAATCGTGGCTGCTACACTTACAAACCGTCCGATTGCAACTTCAAAATAAGATCGTGAACCAACACGGATAAAGTACTCGAGAATAAATAAAGGAAGAACGATCAAAATTAATGAGGAAAGCACATTCTTTAAATTTTGATTATAGATCCTCAGTGCATTTTTTTAAACTTTCATTGATAATCGTCCTTCCTCAAAACTCTTAGCTCTTTTGTGGTTTAATAACTGCAACAGCAGGGAAGCTTAAAACAATAAACAGGTATGCAAATGGTATAAGCATCGCAGCAAAAATGATTAACATCGTGTCTGCTTCAAAATAGGAATCTAGTGCAACAGATATACCATAACTTGCTGGTCCTAAAACCGCCGAGATGATTAACACTGCCTTATAGATCTTGCCGATTAAAGGATATTGTTTTGGGTTTCTGATTGCCTTGCTTAAATATTGTCTATGCTTAAATGATAAAACAGTTGTACCTATCACTAGTATTAGGAGAAAAGAGCCTAGCCATAGAGATTGACCAAATGTCCTCCACACAGCAACCAACATGAATGCTGATGAAACGTAAAGCATAACGACTTCATGTAATATTCTGTGAAATTCGGTTTTATATTTCTTGGTTATAACATTGTACAAGGAGTAAATAAACAACCCCGCGAGGACTAATACAAATGTGATCGCAAACCGCCCATCCCACACAGGTGTTGAACTTGCAGCTAATGCTAGCACTCCTGGAACCATAGGCCATCCAAGTGTTGCTCCCGCCAAATTCATTCCTCTTTGTTGTTCCATGCCCATGATTTCACCTCATACATACCTAATATTGAGTTCTAAAAATAGAGTTATATTTTTCTGAGTTAATTCTTACTAAAGGAACTATATATGCTTAAATATTTTCAACCTCCAAATAGGCCTTTTCCCCACTCGCAAAAAAATTTAATAATTTATTTAACAAGATGATGGACACCTTACATACAATATAAAACCATGTGCCATTAATGCTCATGTCCGAAACATATAGATGACAGCAACTACAATAGTTATATATACAATAGAGCCGATAATTCTTCTAATGGTTACCGTTCCGTCGCCTAACATTTCACTTGTTAATTTTAATACTGTTAGGAATATAAAGAACGTAGGTATTCCAAATATAAAGTACTTGGCATAAGTAGTTGCCGCTAAATACTCAAAAAACTGCGGCCATATGATAGCTATAGTTATGAAGGTCGTCAAATAGACAGCTGTTATTATATTAGAAATCCTGAATAGCAATACCATTCATAAGCACCTCAAATGCTAATATTCAGCCAAATGAACTGCTATAGTACATATACTTACCAAAGCATTCCGTTGAAAAAAGCCATAAACAACATGAGCGCAATGAGCAACCCGACGCTTCGTATCGCATCTTCTTTTGTTAATACCTTATCTTCTCTTGAATTTCGTTGTACATTCATCATAGCTAAAGAACTTAATATGAAAAAGATGGAAACAAACGAATATAGGAGCACGTTATTCTCTGCTAAATTATTCAATTCATCCGAAAAGAAAATTAATGAAGATATACCAACAATCAATATTATCGTTGTCATTACTGAAGAGAAATTTAAGATTTTGTATAGCAAAGTTTGCACCTCTTAATTTTACTGCTGACCGCTGTACAAGCAACAGGCCCATCCAATAAAAACTTTTTTAAGATTTGATAATTTTTTATATATTCCACGGTCACCTTTTATACAATAGAAGGTTTATCAATTAGCATTTCTTCATTGCTGAATTATTGTTAAGTAATTGCCTCTAGTTTATTAAGGATATAATATTTACCCGAGCATTCCAGTAAAAATAGAGATAAAAACGATAAACACAAAAAGTTCCCCTACACTTCGTATCGCATCTTCTTTCGTTAATACTTTATCTTCCCTTGATTTTCGTCGCAAATTCATTACAGCGAAAGAGCCAAATACTAATAATAATGTTGCATATGAGTATCGAAGTACATTATTCTCCGCTAAAGCATTTAACTCGTTTGGGAAAAAAATCAGCGAAAATATGCTTGCAATTATGATGATTATTGTGAACGTTGAAGAGAAATTCAAGATTTTATAGAGCGATGTTCTCACCACTTGTCATTGAAGGTAGGTACTAAATATTGATCTTTCACCAAAACAAATTTGTCGATATAGCCATTACCCCCAGCAAAAATAAAACATATCCTAAAGATTTTAGTGCTAACATCCAAGTAACTCTTTTATGCTCATTCCCAATCCGCATACAATTCAAAATCGAGCCATACAACAGAATGGATAACACAATTAATATTAAAGTGGCTAGTAAATTATCACTATTGAAAAACTTATCAAAGTTATCTACAAATACAATAAATCCTTGTAAAACGAAGAAGCTAACTATACAGAGAAACATTACAAAATTTAAAAATCCCGCCACTAAGCCACCTCTACCTGAATTATAACTGTGTTAGACGTTTAATTATCACTGCTCAAAACTTGTTTAGCCTTAACTTGGTAGCTATCTCGAAGTTTTCTATTTCCTGATCAACAGCAATTAATGCATTAGAGAATTTCTGTATTACCCACTCCTTATAGAGCTGTTCACTAGTGCTATAAATACTTGAAAAAAGGTCTTTAATGCAAATGTATGAGCTACCTCTACACTAAAATGAGGGGGAACCCTTTTAATTATTGATCAAGAACAATACATTGGAGAAAACGCAAGGGTATTCAGCACCTTCAATCGTTGCCCTTCCTAAAATCTCTTAGCTTTTTTGTGGCTTAATGATTGCAACAGCGGATAGGCTTAAAGCAATAAGCAAAAATGCAAAGGGTACCATTGCCGCTCCTAAAACAATAAAGGTTGAGTCCGCAGTAAAATAAGATTGCAATGCTACGGAAATTCCATAACTAGAAGGAACCAAAAAGGCTGAGACAATGAGCACAACCCTATAAAGCTTTCCAATGAATGGGTATTGCTTGGGATTTCTAATCGCATTATTTAAATACTGCCTATGTCTTATAGAAAGAGTTACCGTAATTCCAACCAATGTTACCATTATAAGCCCTAGCCAAATGTTCTCATTATACACGCGCCAGACTGCAATTAACATGGTCACACCAGTCACATTAAATACAACAATCAAGTACAAAAAACGCCAAGATGTGTTTTTATACCATTTTGTTAAGGTAATAATTAAAGAATATAAAAGTAGCAACAAGAGAATAACAGTAAATGATCCTGCATATCCCCAGCTCCATTCAGGTGCAGATGTTGCCGCTAAAGACAATGTAACGGGCAATATTAACACCCCTATTATTGCTCCTGGAGTACTCCTGTCTTTCTCTTTATACTTTGAACTCAAAATACCACCTCAGACATAATAACGTTTGCCCCTAATAAATTCTTAATATCTTCTATATCTTTTCCATCTGTTTCTTCAACATAACGGTTCTATTTATTGTTTCACACGCGAAATCCCTACCACCATTTCGTATCTCAATACTTAAATCATAGGTTTTCTGTATATTGTTTTTATCACACCGAACCCCATTGGTGGACATTAAGATTGCTGAACCTATACTTACCCAAACTCCAACTGCCGTTCCAAATTATCAGCAAATCATAACACAAACAGAATAGCGAATATCCTCATGCACAAACGACGTCGCTCCCATCATGATGAACGGAAGCTGAGCCAAGATCAAAATCGTGGCTGCTACACTTACAAACCGTCCGATTGCAACTTCAAAAATAAGATCGTGAACAACCACGGATAAGATACTCAAGTATAAATAGACGAAGAACGATCACAATTAATGAGAGAAACACATTCACTACGTTTTAATCATAGATCCTGAGTGCATCTTTTAAAACTTTCCTTGATAATCGTCCTTCCTAAATCTCTTACCTTTTTGTGGTTTAATGACTGCGAAAGCGGACAGGCTTAAAGTCATTACCAGGAAAGTCATGGGAACCAGTAAAGCACCAAAAACTAGCAATACTGTGTCAGCTGTGAAGTACGAACGCAACGCAACAGAAATTCCATAACTGGCAGGAGCCAAAATTGCGCAAATAAAGAGTGTGATCTTATAGACCTTTCCAATCACCGGGTACTGCTTAGGGTTTCGAATTGCAGTGTTTAGATACTGCCGATGTTTTAATGAAAGTGAGGCCACAATAACTGCTAGGATTAGCAATACAATTCCAATCCAAAAGTTCTCATTATATATACGCCATACCGCAATTAACGAAATGACTGCTGTAACATTAATCATGACAATCAAGTGTAAAAGTCTAAGAGTTGTTTTCTTATACCAGCCCATGATAATGTTTATAATTGAATACATTAACAGTAATGCTAATGTAATCGCAAATGCTGCTGCAAGCCACCAACTCCATACAGGAGCAGCTGTAGCGGTTAAAGACAATATAATTGGTAGGATTATTATGCCTATAGTACTTCCTGCATATTTACCATTTTCCTCTTGATGTCGCAACCTCGATCGCCCCTAACATATTTCTTCTAGCCCCCAAAAATATTCTTAATACCATCCCAAGCTTTTTTACCTGTTTCCTTAGCAAAATCAACGGTATTAGTTACTGTTTCATTAGCGAAGTTCCTAACATCGTTTCGTAATTCAATACCCAAATCTAAAGTCTTTTTCACACCTTTCTGGACGTTGTTTCTAACACGTTGACCCCAACCGGTGGACATTAAGATTGCTGATCCTATACCTGCAAAAGCACCAACTGCCGTTCCAATGCCAGGTACAATTGAACCTGCTGCTGCGCCTGCTGCCATACCAGCACCAACACTCGCTGCTGTAGTAACTCCACCTATTCCTACATCGGTAATTACCTCAGAAGCAAAACCTGTTCCAAATAGACTTTGATCTGATTTTTCTCCAACTGTATAGTCCCACACATGACCGCCCGTACCTAGAATAGCGCCTATAGCCCCACCACCACGTAAATTATTCGTCAAATCCCGAAAACCTGATGAGAAGGGGTTCAAACTTGAATTAAAGTGGTTACCCATACGACTCCAAAAACCCTGATCACGCATATCATAACTCAAAAAGGTATCAAGGTCTTTAAAAATTGCACTATCCATCGGGATTGGGTTACTAGTATATTCAGCTCCCATGTGTATAAGGTCTAAACCATTATCAACAAAAGGCATTACCTGCCCTATCTCACTCATAATGTCACTTGGCATTGTACGCCATATGGATAAATCATCTGGTTCCGCACCATCAAATTCATTCAACCCGGTTGCTGGTCCAAGGTGATTGAGGTTATTGTTGTCGTAAAGATTTCCATAAGGATAATAAGGATCGTATGAATTAGATCGATCCTCACCATATCCTCCAGGACCTAACGGATTCTTACCGAAAGGGTCATAACCGTATTGATAATCTCCGCCGGGACCGTTGCCTCCACCAGGGGCACCTGCTTCAGGTGGTGTTCCTGGATTAGGAGCATTTTCATTAGGTATTTCTCCCGGACTGGACGGGTTGCCGGGGGATATTGGATTACCTGGGGCAATTGGGGTTGCCGGGGTAATCGGGCTTCCTGGCGCAATCGGTTCACCAGGGTTCGGATTATCACCAGGTTGGATAGGGTCACCCGGAGTTATGGGGTCGCCTGGAGTAATCGGCTCACCAGGCATTATAGGATTACCTGGATCAATCGGATCACCTGGGGTAATCGGTGTAAATGCTAAAGTTGTAATTGAAAGCATCGGGGAAAATGCTAATACAAATGCAAAACACCCGCTATCAGAGCTCTAACTGTTCGATTCATGGAATGCACCTCCAAATAGTTGATTTGGTGTTCCATTCATGATGACTTAATCATTAACATACGTTTCGTTTAATTCTTGGATTTCGTCTACCATCTCTTCGTAATTGCTGTCATTGATCTCGTTGAGGTCATCTTGTAGATCATTTGCAATACCCGTAAACGATTGACGAGTTACATTAATCTGACTGCTCATGTATTGACGGGCTTCGGAAGTAATATGACCCTCTTCTTGTAAAAAGTGTATAACATCATTGCTTGCGAATTCTTGGGCACGGTATAAATCATTCCACGTATTTCGATAACCTGCGATGGTCGAGTGCTTTAGCGAAAACCAATCACTGCTTGCATCTAACCGAGCACCTGTTAAATAGTCTTCCCAGCGCTCCGAAAGTTCCTGCGATTGTTCCAGTTGCTGGGTTAGTTCATCCTCATTAGCAGCATTCGTATACGTTCCTTGTGTGAGTTCAGCCAATTCGCGCAGCTCTTCTTGTCCTTCGGGATCAACATCAAACCCGATGATATTTAGGAAGGGTTCTACATCCGATGAACTGAGCTGTTCTGCTGCCGCAACCGGGTCGCCATCACACGTTTCAATTCCGTCACTGACGAGATAGATAATATTGGTATTTTCTTCACCTGGATACTCCGCGAAATCTTGTTCCGCTTCCTGAATAGAATGAGAGATCGGCGTCCAACCCGTCGGCTCTATATCATTCAATGCATCAGAAAGTTCACCTTCATCGTACGGTTGAATATCATAGATGAGCTCTGAACTTTGGCAAGAGACTTCTTGCCCTTCGCTCGTGTTGTCGCCTTCGTGGCCATACACACGCAATCCTACTTGTGCGTCTTCCGGCAACGTATCGATAAATGCAAGAATGGAATCTTTCGCAATGTCCATTTTTGATGTACCATCGATTTCACCGGCCATACTTCCGCTCGCATCTAAAATGAGTTGCACATTGAACTGATCTTCAAACGAAAACGTGCCGTCTTCTTCGAAATCAGGGTGTCCAATTTGCGATTGACGGATTTGTTGAACGATACTGTTCGGACCAGGAAAGTCCGCTGCCACCCAAGAGTGGACCAATGTCCATAACTGATCATGCGTTTCTTCCGAGTCATCCCACTCTTCCGCATCGAATTCCATCAGCGGTGACATCACTTCCATAAACGCTTCTTCATCGTCATCGATCCGCTTTTGCTGCAGTGGGCCTGCCGATTGCTCCAATGCTTCAGCTAAATCTTCAGGAGGGGCGTCAAGATCTGCAATTAGCTCATCCAATACTTCATGTGGATCATCGCTCGATTGAGGCTCCTCTTTTGGGGCATCCTGCTCATCGTTCGACAAATCTTCATCTGCTCCTGATTCATCATTTGTACAACCACTTATTACTATAGATAACACGATAAAAATAGGAATTTTAATTGTTATACTCATATATACTCCTCCAGCACTAGTTTTTGTTTTTTGACTTAATTACACCACAACTGTTACTAGTTATAACCTTGTGAGAGAGAAAAAGATAATCAACATGACGACGACACCTAGCGTCAAACCGACAGTCTTCCGTCCATGACACCACGGCTTAGATGTACTTCAATCAATGGAATCATAATAAAGAACAAACTGGCGATAACAATCACAACGATGAGTAGCCACATATAGTCAGCAAAAAAGCTTTCCATAAACTCCGCTTATATATCTGCGAAATAAATGAGCACAACACCGCCTATGTAGACCCACCGCAGTTTTTTCCAAAAGGCACCACTAAAGACAAACACTTCCACTCATTATCAGTTATTTACGGTCTGAATACACTGAAAGTTTCGTTCATTGTATGTATTTCTCATCTAGCAGACTCTATCTAAACAGCATATGGTTTTTCCTAACGAATACATCTATACTCACATATTTCTGATCATCAAAATAATGATTAGTAGAGCCACTATATAAAGGGTCGCTTGAAAGATCATCTTACCGGTGAACTTTTCGATCTCAAAGTGTGATTTATAGACATCAAGAATTGCTAGAAAGGCAACGGCACAAACAATGATCATTGATAAATACCCTAAAAATGCGTTTTTTCTTAAAATATCAAACACTTCTGGCCAAATCATAACGAGTCCTAGAAACAAAACTGCAAAGACAATTATCAAAATTCTAGAAACCCTTAGTAGTTGATTCACTTCACCACATCCCTATTTCATTTACCAAAGCATTCCGTTGAAAAAAGCCATAAACAACATGAGCGCAATGAGCAACCCGACGCTTCGTATCGCATCTTCTTTTGTTAAGACCTTATCTTCCCTTGAATTTCGTCGTACATTCATCATAGCTAAAGCACCCAAGAGTAAGAACGTTATAATAAACGAATATTTACGTACATCATTATCTAAAAAAGCTCTTAACTCGTTATTCATAAAAAACAGCATATAAATAACTACAATTAATATTATTGTTGTCATTACTGATGAAAAATTTAAGATTTTATATAGCAAGATGCACACCCCACTAAGCTTGTCACGGCATACTCATTGTATTTTTTGGGAGTTTTCTAGTTTCTCATAATAAAAAGCGTCTATGGCGGCAATCATTAACCCTGCTATCACAAATGTCCTCGCACTAAAAGACCCTACCCGAACCCTGATTTAACTGAGGATTTACTTTATACTTCTTTTGGCCGTCACCTGAAGTAAGAGATTGATTAGTAGGTATTGTTATCACGAATCAATCGGTTTGCTTTTAATAGAAAGTCTTCCATTGTCTGCATTCCTTCATTGAGAAACTCTTCTTGCAGTTGTTCTTCCTCGAACTTGTACAACCATTCATTTTCTTCCAATAAATTTAAAAGCGTCTGTTCAGTGTAGTCAACTTTGTCATCTCGATACACCATATCAAATGTATACTTCTTCTCTTTTTTAATTTTAAATAAGTGCAATAATCGTCCACGATAGAGAACACAAAGGCGTGGACGGTCTTTCGCCATCGCTAACAGACGGTCAAAAACTTCTTGATCATGAAACTCTGCGCTCACCATGACTTGGTAAGGTTTCGCATCATCAGGTGCTGAGATTTTTTCTGTAAATAGCGTAAATGGTTGACCCATTATAAAAGCCTCCTGTCATAGCCTTGTGAGTGAGAAGAATATGAGTAATGCCGCCACAACACCTAAGGTTAAGCCTATCGTTCTCCAGTCTAACACTCCTCGGCTTAGTCGAATTTCAATGAGAGGGATCAGGACAAAGAGTATACACGCAATGATTAATACAACAACAAATAGCCACATTCGGTCACTGAAAAAGCTCTCCATCGCTTCTGCCTGTGTATCGGCGAAGTAGATAAAAACAACAACCCCACCTACTCCGCCAATGTATACCCACCATCGCAATTTCTTCCAAAATGAGTCTGACATCTCTGCCACTCCTCTACGATTTCTGATCCTTCTACTAAGCCATTACTTTATGAATAAAGCCTCCAATTGTGGAGGCTGCTATCGATTCTCTCGAATATCTCGTCGTTCTTCTCTTGCTTCATCGCCGATTTCATGGCGGCGTTCACTTGAGCCGTCTCGGATCTCTTCTCTGATCAGCCCCATCTGTTCATCTCGATAATCACCAATTTCATCCCGCCGGTCATTGATGAAGTCGATCATCACGTCTGGATCGAGATTGCCGAGATCAATATTTCTTAAAGCTTCGCGCTGTTGATTGCGTTCATCATTTATGAGCACACGCATTTCTGTATCAACGTCAAATGCTTCCACCTGAAAATCTCTCGTTTGCCCGTAATTATCCACATGACTTTCTCGTTCCCAAGTGAGTGAATTTAAGATCCGCTCCGCGTATTCTTCTTGCAACTGCCTTCTCATTTCCTCGCCCGTATCTGCAGCCAAGTATTCCCCTTGTCCCGCTTCAGCAATTTCCATTAAAGAATCGCGTTCGTCATCGTCAACATCAAACCCGATAATGTTTACGACGGCTTCTATGTCACTTTCATTAAGATCTTGAGCAGCTTGAACAGGATCACCGCCGCACGTCTCTTCACCATCGCTTACAATGTAGACGATGTTTTGCACGTTCTCACCGTCTGCATCAGCCAAATCATCTTGGGCAGCCTCGATGGAGGCAGCAATAGGCGTATAGCCTGTCGGCTCGAATTGATTGAGTGCGTCACTAAAAGCGTCCTCATCATATGCACTTAACGGATACACTTCTTCGGTCCCTGCACAGGATTCTTCTTTTCCGTCTCGTTGGTTACTTCCTTTATGGCCGTATACGCGCAAGGACACATTCGTGCCTTCCGGCATCTCACCCAAAAAGTCTTCAACAGCATCTTTCGCTACGTCCATCTTGACGCCGTCGGAAACAGAAGCGGCCATACTGCCACTCGCATCGAACAAGACTTGCACGTTCAGCTCCGCTTCCAGCTCTTCTTCCTCACGCTCATCAGCATCCCTTGATTCGCCTTCAAACACGATACCCGGATCGTCAATGAAAGCTTGCAAATCACGATAGTCTTCAGCGACTAGATCCAACAACGTATAGTAGAGTTCTTCTTCGTCCGCGCCCTCACTGATGGATTGCTCTAACGTTGCCGTCACTAATTCCTCGTCATAGTCATCGCCATGAAACGTCCCCGGCTCTGCACGAAGCCATTCTGCAACATCGTCGCCTTGGAAACGGGTGAGGTCTCCGATGTCCACCGTCTCCTCTTCATCCGTTGATTCGTCTCCTGAGACTTCTGTTGCTTCTTCATCTGTCGTTTCTTCCGGCTGCGGCTCCTCTTCATTATCTCCGCACGCAGTTAGAACCATCAAAGAAAGCGAGATTCCTAGAATCGTATATTTTTTCAAGGTCGGACATCCTTTCAGGTATTTAATCCATTAAGATGGCAGCTCGATTACAATTAAATGCTAGGCTATTCAAATAATATCATCGTAAAACTCATTACAAATACTAGTATCCCAATATAAATCAAAGTTTGAACAGCTAACTTCACAGTGATTTTTTTATCTTCTTGGCTTAATCTCATACAATTTAATATAGCTCCATACACCAATAAAACCGTGATAACTATCAAAATATATGAAAGCACAGGGTACTCAGGAAAAATGTTCTCAAAACCATCTATTGAAGCTGCAAGAGTAAATACAGTCACTATGAAAATTATGCAAATAGCAGTTATTGCATTTAAGAAACCATTCACTTAACCACATCCCTGATTCATTCACCAAAGCATTCCGTTGAAAAAAGCCATAAACAACATGAGCGCAATGAGCAACCCGACGCTTCGTATCGCATCTTCTTTTGTTAATACCTTATCTTCCCTTGAATTTCGTCGTACATTCATCATAGCTAAAGAGCTTAATATAAAAAAAATGGAAACAAACGAATATAGGAGCACGTTATTCTCTGTAAAATATTTCAACTCATCAGAGAAAAATATTAGTGAAAATATAAACAAAACTATTATGATTGTTGTTACTACTGAAGAGAAATTTAAGATTTTGTATAGCAAGGTTTGCACCTCTTATTTTATTACTGCAATAAATCTTTTTTCTCAATTTGATAATATTTACATATAAACGACGGTAAGCGTATATACAATAGAAGAGTGATCGATTAGCCTTTCTTTATTTCTAGATCATGGTTAAGTAATTCCCTCTAGTTTATTAAGGATGTAACTTTCACCCGAGCATTCCAGTAAATATAGAGATAAAAACGATAAACACAAACAGTTCCCCTACACTTCGCTTCGCATCTTCTTTCGTTAATACTTTATCTTCCCTTGATTTTCGTCGCAAATTCATTACAGCGAAAGAGCCTAGTATGAAAAATACGATAACAAAAGAGAAGCGAAGTACTAGATTCTCCGCTAAAGAAGTCAGCTCGTCAGAGTAAAAAATCAACGAAAATATACCCACAATCAAGATAATTGTTGTTACTACTGATGAGAAATTTAAGATCTTGTATATCAAGTTTTTCACCTCTATTTAACAAGCATCGTAATTTCTTTGCGTATTGACTTCCTTTCGTCATCTCCATGGAAATCAGTTACAATGATCAAAGAAAATGAGGTTTCGAAAATACTATATTTTTATAGATAACGAGCTTAAAATATTTAGTAATCATAGACCTTCGACCATATCAAGACAGCACTACAGTAAAGCTCGATAAAATTTTTTGCTATTCTTTTAGAGACTAAACTGAGTTGCCAATTAGGGAGATCCCTTCTTTTCGAAGCCCCATTCATTACCTGTTCTTATAAATGACCTTAACGCATAAATTGCTATCGTATTATTACGGTAGTGTTCTACTGCCATTTGATTAATTGTACTTATACCACATGCATATAATAGACATTTTTAACTGTATGGTATCTTAGAATAAAAGTGCACCTCTCTATGATTTATACAATATGAATGCAGTAGTCTAATTCCACTATTTTTGTTTCTTCAAGAAAATGCAATTGGGTGAGAGTACACAGTTTTTCTTAACCATGGTATCTGCAAAGTCAGAAATATATTCCTTCTCATTTTCTGGATTTTTTTTATAAGAAAGCCATTCTTCATTATTGTAACTCTGATATTGGGGAGTTCTTTCAATAGTACGGTTTATAGCTTCTTCAGAACCATTTATTTCCCCTACAATGAGCTTAATCTCTTTGCTTAAACTTATTACCTCTGTAAGCATTGAATCGGCAAGAATTTCTTTAATACATTTTCTGCCATCGCGATTCTCAATCAAATTCACTTGAAGTTGTTCAACTTGAAATGTACGATTAGTAAAATGACCTTCTAAATCCTGGATAAACGAGGCTCCTAGTCTCTCATTGCTTGGATCTTCCACTAGCTTACGATACTTTAATGATTGTTTCGTTATATTCATTAATTCGACATTTAGACGATAATATTCATGCAAATAACGTTCATGTTTTCTAATTCCACGCCGTTGGTCCTCTGTTAACTTGCTTCCAATTACTTCCTTCCAATTACTTCCTTCCAATTACTTCCTTCCAATTACTTCCTTCCAATTACTTCCTTCACCTTTTTTATCGCATGAATTGTCGGTTCATGACGTTCAGCCTTTCCGGCATCAATATGGAAGTCATCATTATGTTCAAGGTCTAAAAATCTCCCTAAGTAAACAAATATTTTATAGCAAACATGGTTAGTATTTCTATCCTCTACTACTCGACCTTCGTTATCACAAACAAGTAATTTTCTGCCAGAAACACTTCGCCAATACTGAATCGACATCACTATGCGGTAATAATGACTATTGACTTCTAGCTATGGACTCATCTCCGCGCGTTCATACCATGCTAAATATGGCTTTATTGCTTCCTTATATACACCTTTAGCTGGTTGAAACCCTGGTATACGTTTACGCATGACCAATCCATCCTTTTGACTAATCAGTTTGATTCTACTTCTTTAGATAGATGCAGTGAGGTGATAACACCCAATTTTCCTTAACCATAGTATCTGTAAAGTCCGCAACATATTTCTTTTCATTTCCTGATTTTTTCTTAGACGCGATCCACTCTTCTTCACTATCGAACTGCTTATACTCTGGGTTGTTTTCAATTGCTCGACTTACGGCTTCTTGTGAACCATTAATCTCTCCTATAATAAGTTTTATTTCTTTATTTAAGTCTAGACCACCCATTATCGTTTGGTCAGTGAGTACTTCTTTCGTTATTTTTCGTCCTTCACGATTTTCTATTAAATTCACTTCAAAGTGTTCTGATAAATCTATAAATGTGATTAAATGCTGTATAAATTCTTGTATAAAGCCAGATGTTAATTTTTTATTCATCGAGTTTTCTATAATCTCACGATCACTTAACTTTTGTTTAGTTATGTTCATCAACTCAACACTTAATCGATAGTGTTCATATAGGTAACTTCTATGTTTCTCAATACCCTGCAATTGGTACTCAGTACATTTTGAGTCTATAGATGCCTTTACCGTATTCATAGCATTAATTGTTGGCTCATGACGCACAGCTTCACCGCCTTTAATATAGAAATCATCGTTATGCTGGAAATCAATGAATCTGGCTAAATAAATCAAGATGTTAAGACATTCATAAGTAATATTTTCGTCATCTATAAGCTTTCCTTTTTCATCACAAACAAGCATTTTTCTTCCAGATACATTTCTCCAGTATTGGATTGTAGTAATTACTCGATAATATTGCTGATTAACCTCAAACAATGGACTCATCTCTGAGCGCTCATACCATGATCGATAAGGTTTAATAACTTCTTCAAAAACACCATCCGCTGGTTGAAATCCTGGTAATCGTTTACGTGCCATAATTGATAATTCCCCTCTCACCAATCAAGACTGTTACTCTCAGTGTTATTGTATCAAAGAGTAACAGTCTTCTTAACCTCAGTCTTCTAATTCGTTTAATTGTTCTTGATAGCTTTCTAACTCACCTTCTATTTCTTCAACTTCGTCATCTTCAGCAGCGTCTAACTGCTCTTCAAGATTATCAATAATATGCTCCAAAGCAACGATCTGAAAATTCTCTGCTTCCATTTCAACGGCAAATGCTAACGCCTCTTCTTCATCTTCTCGTAAATGGGATTGAAACGCACGTTGGACTCGACGGTCCGTCCATTCTGTTAATTCTGTTGCTATATTGATTACTTCTTCATCTTCTCTATTTATTACTGATTGTTCAAACTGAACTGTCAAATTCTCACTGCTCAACTCTAGAATATCATCTTCTAATTCATAAGTAGCCATCAGTTCAAGGGTGTCAGATCGATACTCATCTTGATTCACTAGCTCTTCAGCATGACCACTTCTAATCTTAACTTCTATCCATAATGGCTCATGGACAAGTGATGCATCCAACTGTTCGAGTTCATCATGTGCCTCTTCATAGTTACTGTCAAAATATAAGTCTATCACGTGCATATAGTCTTCAAAATCATCAATTGATTGATGAGCGTCATCCAATGCTTCATACACCGGGTCTTCTTCTGAAACTGTCTCCGCCCCAGAGTAATTATTTATTATGAACAAAAGACCGGCCCCAACAACCACGAGCACTGACGTTGTCAACAATCCAATCTTTTTCTTTTTTTTCGTTTTCAACTTTTGATGTTCATTTCCCTTTTGAAAGCTTTCAAAATACAGTTCTTCAATACGCATTAATTCATAATCTAAACATTGATATAAGTCGTGGTAGTTGGAAGTTCTCACTACCTGCTTCAAAAAAATGGCTAGTGAATCGTCACATTTAGCGAGGGTGTCCTCAAACGATGCAGATAAAACCTCTTTTTCCGGTACTGTCGTGAATAAAGATAAAATTGTCCTCTTTAACATTTCTAACGTGTTTCTTTGCTCTTCTTCCCTGCATTGAATATGAATTGACTTACAATAAAGCAATACTTTTACATTGTGAAACTCATCGATGTAAAAATTTTTAGGGTCCATCACAAAATCATATTCTTGCATAGATTCCATTTGGTCCACAAGACGCGTCAATGCTTTAGCAACTTTTATTCGATGAATTAACGGCTCCTTCTTTACCTGTGATAAAACTTGATGTGAGCGTACGTCCCAAGTGAAGACAAGAGATTGGCCTTCATGTTCCACTTGCCGAAGCGGCACTACCTTTTCGTCTTTTTCTTTCAAATAAGAAAGATCATTTAATACAGCACAATGTACTTTCTTACTTTCAATTTTCCAAATGACAGTATCTTGACCTGCGGATAGTTCTCCTCCATTAAAAGAGATTGTTTTAGGCATGTTATTTACTCCTCTTTCGATTAGAATGACTCCCCCCTACTTCTTATTTCCTTTACTAAAAGCCTGATTATAAAAATAAATAAGCAAAACAAGAAAAATAACGAGAGTAACATTAAATGTTCGACGATTGATCATGTCGTAAATCAGAATAGGCGCCAAAATAATAAAGCTTACGAGTAAAAACCAAAAGAAAATTTTCATAGTTACACCAACTTCAATATAAATTGTTAGGGGTCACCAACCAGCATCTAGTGACCCCTGTTCATCATTCATTACTGCATAATTTGTTCAGCAATATCATTAAACATCTCTGTTAAATTCGAACCCAAAAGAGTTAATGCAGTGATTACAGCTACCGCTACAAGTGCCAATATTAGCCCGTATTCACTTAACGATTGCCCTTCTTCTTCTTTCCAAAAACTCTTTATAACTTTAATCATAAATTATCGTCACTCCTTATATTATTTACTTATTAACTACCAAATAAGCTACCTATTCCTCTACCAATTGCCTTAACACCGTTCTTCACTTTATTTGCGCCTTCAGTTACTGTTTTCCCTACTTCCGTCACAGTTTCTTTTGCACTGCTGTATGCATTAGTCGCCCATTCCACGCCATCCTTGACTTTGTTTCCAGCCCAATCTTTGGTTTTATTCCACGCCTTACCAATTTCTTCACGATATCGAATTCCCATTGATATCGCAGTACAGATCACAAATCCTCCAGCCAAAAACGGCGCTGCCGGTCCAGCAAATGGCGCTGCCGCACCCATAAGATCGCCAGCTGCACCAATGAATGATCCTGCTGAATCCAAACCGTTTCCCGCATTGGCATGATGAATCCCCTCAGATATATTACTAACTGCACTAATTCCACCTAATATACCTGCACCTTTCATCCAGTTATTAGCTTGACTCCAATTGTTACTGACCGTATTAATTGCTCCACCTATAAAATCAGATGCTCTATTAGCCATAGACATATTCTGTGATGCAGAAGTAGCGGTTTGGGTTAGTTGTGTCCCATATTTCTTCCATTGATATATTGCCTCACCAGTGCCTACCCCTAAGGATGCGATATCTAATGACACTCCCATACCGCCATGTCCTTGACTATCTAAAATGGCGGCTACAGGGGTTAAAGCCATCGAAATAGCACTATTCCCAACCTTGACACCATTAAATGGAGTCAAGTTATTCCCTAAAGTTTCAGCTCCATTAACTAAGCCGGTGAAGGAAGAAGCTACACTCGTAATGTTGTTCATAATCCCATGTGGCGTTACACCGTTGTCTTCACCGCTCACACCAAAGTACGCATTACTCATCATCTGTTGGAGTGGTGAATAACTAAGCCCTAAAGCGGAAAGAATGTTTTGACCAACTGTACTACCTCCCATTGAAGGGCTTGTTAATTGATGCAACAACTCTGAAACTATTAACATTGTACCGACATTTACTGTACTTGGCTGACCATCTTTGCCAGTAATCAGGTTGCCATGAGTGTCCACTAAATTTCCATCTGAATTTAGTGTGAGATCACCAGGTCGTAAAGGATTGCCGTCTGAATCGACAATTACACTGCCTTTGTCATCCAATAGATTCCCTTCTGAATCTATTAACGGACGACCGTCAGGACCTACCATATTACCATCCCGGTCTATGGTAATGTCTTCGGGGTTGATGATATTCCCATCTGGCCCAATGATATTCCCATCTGGGTCTACCGAAATGCCTTCTAAATCTATCGGATTCCCATCGGGACCGATGATATTCCCATCTGGGTCTGTAATAATCTCTCCAAGACTAGGTGAATTTTCATCTACGTCGTTTAGAATGTCGTCAAGCCCTGGGTTAGAACCACCGCCTGGACCACCATTTCCTCCAGAACCTCCGGAACCACCGCCTGGACCACCATTTCCTCCAGAACCTCCGGAACCACCGCCTGGACCACCACTTCCTCCAGAACCTCCGGGACCGCCGCCTGGTCCACCACTTCCTCCAGAACCTCCGGGACCGCTGCCTGGTCCACCACTTCCTCCAGAACCTCCGGGACCGCTGCCTCCACTGCCAGAGCCATTGCCACCGCGAATATTGTTGTGTTCATCGGATTGATCCAAGCTCGGTGAAGGAAGGCCACGCTCTTCATCATCATCTGCAGCGAACAGTGGGGTAATCGGCATAAGGACAAATAGTGAAATGAGGAACAGTGAAAAAGCTATCCTTACGTACTTAAGAAGCATACACACTCTCCTTTCTTTCATATTTTAGAAAGTAGATTGTTCGTTGATTACAATTAGTACGTGTACTGATTAAATTAAGCACCTCCCTAAAAGGGTAATGTCTTCCCTTTCTATATTAATAATCAGGAGTGTGCCTTAGGCTGATGAATGGTCTGGATGTATTATTATTCACACTCGACTGACATCTCTTGTAATAATGCTAATTTACATCCATCAGGCGTGGTGCTCGATACTCTGTTGAATCATTTGCAATGATAGTTCCCAGCAAATTTTCTGTAATTAAGAGTCCCCACCATTCGCATCTGAATCATCTAGACTTGCTCTTGCCATTGCTTCAATTTGAAAGTCTTGTTGCCCAAATATCTTCATAAAGAACACTGGGACCGTCGCTTCGGCATTGACAGTGATATTAGTTCCGTTAACTTGTACATTTCGAATTACAGCATCATCCATGTTGTTATTTAAATACTGCGAAGCCATAGAATATGCCCTTCCTTGATCAATTTCTATGACCCCTTCTTCTTCCCAGAGAGCTCTGTCATAAGTGTCTAATGTAGAAATTGCTGCCGAATCTGTTGCGCTTGTCAATTTCGTATATTGATACATGGCAAACCCTGCATCAATAATTAATCCTGCCAACGCCAGGAAGACAAGAATCAACGCTCCTGCAAGCGGGTAAACGGCACCTTCCTCATTTTGCAAGTGTTTTCTAATCATCATCTTCCCCCCACACGTAGTACACTGAGGTGTGGTTGATCATGTGACTATCCGGAATGTTCGTTCCAGGAATTGAAAACGGAAATTGAAATTCGTAGGTTACTGTCGTTTCAAAGCGCTCATTACCAATCAGTTGTGATTGGACATTTCCATTATCAAGGTTCAGACCAGAACTTAGCATTGATTCAGCAGTCGTCTGGGCTCTCGAAATCATTTCCTGCTGGGATACATTCTCATCGACACTTAAAGCACTTCCAGCTCTCGCACCTTGATTCGCAGCGGATACGACCATAATTTGTGTGAAAACGAAATAACCAAGCAGCAAAACAGCTACGGCAATCATAATCATTAATGGAGCGATTAATGCGAACTCCGAAACGGCCTGTCCTTCATCTCTACGCCGAAACTTACGAACTCTAGACTTTACATAATTAGTCAGATAACCCATAGTGTTATCACACTCCCTAGCGATATAATGATGCTGAATGGATAGGTTAAAGGTTTATTTTCTATAATGTTTTGATGAAACTTTCCAAGTTGTCTTGTGAATATTGCTTTTAAGAAGTCCATCATGATACGTAACGACATGAACCCCTTTCGTTTTAGCAATAGCAAAAAGGATGTGATACCGCCTAGAAATATAATGAGTACACAAGCATATAAGATAAACTCCAATCCCATAATTGCACCAATCGCTCCTACCAACTTTGCATCACCAGCGCCATAAGCTCCTAACACGTAAAGAATAAAGAAAATGAGTACGCCTGCAATCATTCCAGTCGTATGATTCAATAAGCTGGAAACGTCCCCAGCTATATAGCTGTGTACTAAACCAACAAATGCCGCACTTACTGTAAGCCAATTTGGTATTCGCCAATGTTTCAAGTCAATAATTGTCGCCACGATTAATACAGGAATTAGAATGATTGCATATGACATATGACTTCCCCTTTATTGGCAATCAATGTGACAGAATGAAATCTGCAATACTTAATATTGCTGGTCCTAATATAAAGATTACCGTTGCAGGTAGCGCCAAAAGCAACAATGGGAAAAATAGTTTCATCGATGCCTTTTCTCCCAACTCTTGCGCATTCTTCTTCCTCGCTTCCCAAACTTCCTTTGCTTGTTGACGAATCACCGCAGTAATTCCTGCCGAACCTCTTTCAATATTTTGGGACAATGCGGAAACAAATCGATTCACTTCCTCCACTTGGCAGCGGTCAGCCATTTGTTCAAGAGCCCGAATTTGGGACTCCCCAATCGACACGTCATGTGTGACTTTCTTTAACTCCCTAGAAAGTACACCGTCTTGTTTGTCAGCTAATTCTTTCAATGATGGAACTAAATTCATACCCGCTTCACTCATAATTGCTATTGCATTCAACGCATATGGAAGCTCCTTACGAATCTGCTCTTTTCTTTTACGACCTTTAATCTTGAGCCACTGCTGAGGTAGCAAATACCCAATGACAGCCATTATTACTGCAAGCAATATAACAAAGATCGATCCATCCATTAATCCTAAAAAGAAGAAGTAACCGAAGACAGCAACTGCCGCTATTGCTTTCATAGCCATAAGATCCTCGACTTGCATTGTTTCATCTTTATCTGCCATTTGAATCTGACTTTCCATTTCTTCTCTACGTTCTACAGAAATCCTAATGTTAAGAAGGCTCATAATATTAATTACAAGGGGGGTGAAACGTCGAATAGACAACTTCTTTTTTCCGCTGATCACTTTAGGCGCTGTTACCATTCTCTTTTTTATAGTATTTGCTTCCAGCCACTTCGAAGGGATTAACAGTAGACTTATAAATATAAACATTAAACCTGAGATTATATACGGCATACTGCCTCCCCCCTCTATACATCAATATGGGTGATTTTACGCCCGATAAAGAAATTAACAATTAACATCAGTACAGCCAGGAACAATAATAATGTCCCAAATGTCGTCTCATACATTGGCTGCATATAATCCGGGTTCAAAACTAGCAAAACAACGAGAAGCATAACAGGCATAAAAGTTAAGATATTGGCTTCCATTTTTTTCTGTGTTGTCGCAAGCTTTATTTCTTGATGAATCATGATCTTATCGGAGATTGAGACTGCAGTGTTTTGAATAACATCTGCCAAGTTTCCCCCTTTACTCCTTGTCATGATAATGGCATCTACGAACTGATTCAGATCTTCAATGGGATACGAGTTTTTAAAGTCAATCAACACTTGTTCTATAGGGGTTCCTAATTGAACATCTCGATTGATCTTCTCAAGAGCATCTAACATAGGTTTGTCCTTTTGCAGCTGTAACTCACGTGCCATATCACGTTCGCAGCGTTTAAAAGCTATTTGCAGTGAAGATCCTGCTTTTAAGGAGCTGGCCAATGACAATATCGCTTCACGAAATTGCATCAACATGAGGTCGTTTCTCTTACGTTCATCACGTTTTGTTTTTAACCTTGGATAAAGCAAGCCAAGCAATGCAATCATAAAAGCAAATACAGTGCTACGAAGCACAATAAAGCCAATTAAAAACATAACTAAACTTACCAAAGCCGCTTGAATATATTTCACAGTATTCGTATTAAAAGGATCTTTCCTTCTCTTTTCAACACTGTATACAGATCGCTTTTTACCTTCCAACCTCTCAAACGCTCTTGTCAGCACTTGTTTTTTAGGAACTGTTCCGTAAACTATAATTTGGCTTAACTCAATCACGGCTCTAATGAGAATAAACAAGCAGACGAGTATGAAAAGATACGTAAGAAACATTCAACTTCTCTCCTTATACATACTCTTTCATATAAATCGGATCCAGCGGCTGCTCACCGAACCCAGCCGCTTGCCATTTCTCTATTTGTTGCATTATTTCATTGGTCGGCTCCAGCTTACCGACAACTTTCTCGGGTGTACTGTCTACAGATGATATATTGAATTTAAACAAATCACGGTATTGAATCTCCCCATCCTCATAATCTAGTATTTCGGAGATTTGCAAAACACGACGTGATCCGTCTCTCAAGCGTCCAAGCTGTACAATGAGTTCAATTGAGGATGAAATTTGCCGACGAATTGCGGGAATTGGCAAATCCAATCCAGACATTAACACCATTGTTTCAAGCCTAGAGAGCATATCAATTGCGGAGTTGGCATGCCCAGTAGTTAATGATCCATCATGTCCTGTATTCATCGCTTGCAGCATATCTAACGCTTCACCACTTCGAACCTCGCCGACTACAATTCGGTCTGGTCTCATACGGAGTGCGGTACGTACAAGGTCTCTCATGGCAATCTCGCCTTTACCTTCAACGTTGGCAGGGCGGGTCTCTAAACTGACCAAGTTATCAATATGTGTTACTTTTAGTTCTGCAGAATCTTCTACAGTAATAATCCGCTCACCGTCAGGGATATACATACTTAGCGCGTTGAGAAATGTTGTCTTACCAGAACCGGTACCACCAGAGATGACGATGTTATATTTGGCTCTTACTAGCTTCTCAAGCCAGACAGCCACATATGGCTCTAAAGCACCGAACTCTACAAGCTTCTCCATTGAAAATGGATTGCTAGGGAACTTTCGAATTGTCACAATAGGTCCACCTAATGAAATCGGGCGAATAACGACGTTTACACGAGAACCATCGGGCAGCCGCGCATCTACGATCGGATTGGATTCATCTACTTTGCGATTAATCGGGGCAACGATTTTCTCAATAATCGTCATCAAGTCGTTTTCAGATTTAAATCGTATTCGTTCCCCTTCTTCATCAATGGCGTACTTTAATCTTCCACCTTGCTCCACAAAAATGTCATCTGTGCCGTTAATCATAATTTCAGTTATGTCGTCCCGATGAACGAGTGGATCAATAATGCCATATCCGATAAGCTGCTGCATAATTTCCTCTGTGAGAACGCGCCGATCTTCTGAAGTAAGAAGTAAGTCTTGATAGTGCATGTTCTCTTGCTGTTCTAATGACTGCCATACTGATGCTCTTAGCTGATCATTATTGGAAAGCAGCTTTTGGTCTTTATTTCCTTGCTTTACGATATCTTCACGTACCGATTTCTTTAACTCATCGACTTGTTTGTCGAGTTCCGGAGACCATAATTCGTCATTGTATCCTTCGCTTTCCCTTTGTTTTCTTTTAATTGCCTGTTCGATTCCCATTAGGAGAGCACTCCTTTTCGTAATCCATTACGCTTGGCAACTTCTTTTTTTCCAAATAAGGGATCAATCATATTGGCAATACTGCGGTAGTAGCGGTTAATTTTGAGTACCGGCTTCTCAGCTAGTACGATTCCACGATTCGAATATCCCTGAATTTGCTCATACTTATGCGGAATAACGACTGATACTTTCATCGATAGCATTGATTCTAATTCCGAAATCGGAAAACCGATTGAATCGTGATATGCGTTTATAACCAGGTGACGATTTTGCATTGGTCGGTTTAGTTTCCTAATAATGTCAACTGTCGATAGCATTGACCAATTTGCCGACACGTCAGTTGTTGATACAAAAAACAATTCAGTTGCTACACTCATCAGAGATATATTTCGTTCTGACAAGTCTGTTGAAGTATCAATCACAATCGTATCGTAGTCTAAACTTTGCAGTGTTTTCAGTACTTTATCCGTTTGTTCTAATGTTAAAGACGTCATCTTTAGAGGTGATCCTGCATTCAAGATATCAAGTTTCTTCCCTTGAATTGACACGGTTTCTATTGATTGTTTTACAACCCCTTGAAGTTCATCTTGGTTTTGCCGGCCTTGTTCCAGATAACTGATTACTTCAGACAATCCCTTTGCGCGCTGGGGCAGATTAAAAGATACAGAAACATGTCCAAACAATGCAAAATCAACTAGTAATACCTTCTTTTCTTTTAATGCCAATTGAGCCGCTGTGTTAACCGCAATCGTTGTCGTTCCAACCCCACCTTTAGGAGAATAAAATAATGCAATTGTTTGCTCATTTTGTTCTTTAACCGCAGGGTTTACATTTGTAAAGATATCCTTATCTTTACCTTTAGGAATAAAAGATAGAATCTTCTGTGTATACGTACCGACCGGTGTATACTTATAGACGATATCAACATTTTCTTGAATTAATTCTGTCTCTTTTAATAAACTCAAGTTCTCCGTAATAATAATTACTTTGTTTAAATCGAGGTTTAGCACACGACTGTACCAAGCTTCATCATCATGTGTTTGCTTCTCTTCGAGTAATAGAACATCGATAGTATTGTGACCATACTGCTCAAACAATTCTTGGAGATTACCACCTGTATAAGCAACCTTAATGACATCATCGCTTGATTTATAGTATTCTATAAGATCTTCACGGTAGCTTCGATCCCCATGAATAATTGCAACATTCAGCTGCTGGCTGCTATTTTTTCTGCCCGGTATGAAATCTGTATCCATGCTCTTGACTCCTTACTCCGTGCTAGTTTTCCATCGTTGACTCATAGATGATATCCACGTCCTCTTGCTCCCCCTGTGATGAGTTAAGAACAAGGGATAACTCTCCGGCTGACTTAGCATTTGCTAAAGCGACAGATTCCTGTGGCGAAACCATTAATGTGATATGTTGTACCATACTGTCTTTTGCCAGGTTCCCTAATGCACTCTCGTCGAAAGATTCAACTTCATAGACTTCTGCATATTGAATGATCATCCTGGAATATGATTGGCCCGTTTCTTGCTCTTCACCCGTAAAAAGTACATCTACATAGTCACCGCTCTCCAAACTATTATCAACGGAAGCATGCGGTTCAAGAGCTAGCGTATATAAACGTATTTCATCAGGGATGAAACTGGAGCGATCAATTCGACCATCATCTGTCATAAACTCAGCTCTTTGTTCCTGAAATACAATCATCTCAGGGTCCATCTGCATCGGCTGTCCCTCGCTAATATCCTCACGAGTAATGGCTCCCACAATTTGATCAATTTCTACTACTCGATCTGAGATTAGAAGATCAGCAGATTGTGCCTCAACTGTAATCGTCGTTAACATTTCTTCAGTAATTTCGGTTTGTTCTGGAATATCTCCTTCTGCAACAATAATGGTTTCCGTTTGTTGTAATGAATCCAAGTATTGGTAGGTAAAGAATGCTATGGCACCACCGCTTAACAAGATAAGAATGAAGCGCCAACTAATTTTCGCAAGCATATTCACGTCCTCCTGATGTACAATATGCGACTATGCAAAGATTTTCTTACGTTCAATATTAAACGTTTTGTAATCAAACGCTTCTTGTCTGGATCGAAGATCAAAATAAAGAAGTGCATAAAATCCTGCTACAAACGGCATGATGACCAGGAAGGATAATATATATACGATAATATCTAGCCAAAGCGGATAAGTCGCAGTTAACATTCGTGCAACCAGTTCAAAAACCAATGTTATGAAATTTGATAATAGTAATACACTTAGCAAAAGACCTGTTACTTTCCAAAATGAGCCCTTTACTAAATCTCGGCTTCGTATAAGTGAAGATAATGCACCCTTTCCCTCAAAGGCAATCACTTGTGCATAAATACCTAAATATGCATATAGCAGTATCCCCGGTATTATTAAAAGTGCTAGACCAGCTGAAGTAAAGACGGCATAAACTATTGTTGCAGCAATAATAACAGGTATAACTTTTAGCGTTTTTAATAATCCGATGCGTACTTGCTGCCAATACGTAGCACTTTCCTGATTATAAATAAACAGATAGAAGACATGCACACTTATAATCGCAACAAGTATCGTGTTATTGACCAGTCGCAACGTATTCAATGTTACGCTATCAAAACCATTTACATAGGCGAGTTCAAAACCAATAAACAATAAGGTCACGAATATAGTTAATAAAATTATATTTCCTGGAAGTGATATAAGGAATATATCCTTTCCTCTATTCATCATCCCGCCGACCAGTCCTTTTACCTGTTGCGGCTGAACATGGGAACGACTTACCCTCATTTCAACCCACCTTCCTTATTTATTCTATAGTTGTTAAGAGCACCGACCTAAAGTTTCATGATCATCCTATAAAAAATAAATAATATTCCATCTATACCCATTTTTCTTGAAACATATTGCTAATTATAATACACATTTCATAGATTAGCTGAGTGCTTCGAATTTTTATACGTCAATATAGCATATATGCTATATTGACCCTTCTTTCTTAGTAGCTTACATTTGCTTAAATAGTGAGTTTCGTCATATTAATTAGTGCTTTTTTTATTGATATAGCAATAATCACCAATGAACATCGCTCTTTTTACTCATTTTAGAGGTTTCACTTTTCATTTTTATTAAGATAAAAAAAGGTACCCGATTGGGATAATCATTCATCACCAAGTTCTACATTGTGCTGATCAGCAACATCTTCCAACATTGCGTTAAATTCCAACTTCAAATTGTCTGATGCTTCCAACAGCTCCCCGCTTTCTGTCAGCAAATCTTGATCTCCCTGCTCTAACCCCTCAATTTCTATTTGCATTGCATCGTATTTATGTTCTACCGCGTCAATCAAAAGCGCATTCAATTGTTGAACATCTTCATATTCAAGCTCAATAGACTGCACAAACTCCCTTTTCTCTTCAAGTGCAGGTAAAGCTTCTTCATTTAGCGCTTGAATAATCTCATCCTCTGTTGCACTATTCATCGATGTGCCAAAGTTATTAATCATCGTTCCAAACTCTTCCTCTAATTGAGCGAATGCTTGTAAGTCTTCATTTACATAATCAACGAGTTCATCTGCGGTCCCAGATGCACCACATCCTGCCAGTACCAATGTAAAGCCAAGTATAGCTGCAGTAATTGTTTTGTTCATTCCACATCTACCTTCCTTTTCAATCCTTTAATTTGGATGTAATCATTAATATTTGTGTCTGTTTTTGCAAGCATTCCCTCCGGCAATTCAATAACAGCATTTGCACCATTAACTTTCCGAATCATCTTCCAAGGCTTAAGATTGTGAATACAATAGACGACTTCAAAGCGGTCACTTGAATCTAAAGCCACAAACAAACAATCAATTGTAAAACGCATGAAGTATGTGTGGATTTGATTGCATGGATAGAGCACTAATGCCGAATCATCGGTTAAAACCTTTTGACCTAATAACCCCCTAGTTCTGCTCCAACTTTTATCCGCAATATGAACTTTGGAAGCCAACCGATTCTGATTTCGAAGGTTAATAATCATTCCTTCACCAACTATTCCTTAACTTCTTCTCTTACATTTAGGCAAATCAAAGTCACCAATTGATTTATGCACTCAGCACCTTTAGAAAAAAGCCTTACAGTATAGTAAAGTACCATATCCGACATAAAATTCAAATGAACCTACGATATTATATAGATCTCAAGACATTACACTATTACAAATATCACAGACAAAGACTGAACAAACTCTCACACCTTCAATATTGAAGGACTTAGAACTAATGAAAATGTACCTGCACTGTAGCACACAATTTTTAGTGAATGGTTGGATAAGATTCTAAAGTCTCATTTTCCATTTATGCGATTACATTTTTATAAAGAAAAAATCATAGCGCTTAAAACGCCATGACTTTTCCTTTACTTTACATTATAAATCATCAACGTTCTCGTTCCGGATTGTTCGTAAAATGTCCGAAATCTCGTTCCTAGTCTCTGTTATGTTTGTTCGTTTTTCAGAATAAGATTCGTCAATGGCTTCATTGACAATTGATAACCGGTCTTGTATTAAACGGCGCAACTCATTGGATGTATCCGCTTCTAACCTTTCGTCATTGAGCATTTGTACAGCTTCATCGATCCTGCCTCTTTCTTGATTCCGAACTTCATTGGCATCATCACGCAACTCTCTAACCTCATCAGTCATATCCATTGAATCAGCTATTGATTCGTTGATGCCATCTCTTGCCCAGATAATCCAAGCAAAGTCACTGAGATTATCCAGCCAAGAATTTGTGATCTCTTCATCAAGTTCTTGTCCGGTATAGACCGAGGAGTATTCACCATCACTTACATTTGCAATCTCTTGTAATTGCTCATGTTCGTCGTCGGCAATATCAAACCCTAAGATATTCACTTCAAAGTCAATACCTGCATCTGGTAATGTCTCTGCAACCGCTACTGGGTCGCCGTCACACGTTTCAATGCCATCACTGATTACGTAAATAAAGTTAATCGAATTTTCATCCGCTTCATCAATTAAATCTTCTTTTGCCGCTTCAATTGCATCCGCCAACGGCGTCCAGCCTGTCGGCTCAATTGGATCAACTGCTTCATAAAATTCAGTCGGCTCTATTGGCGAAAGAGGATAAACATTCTCAATACCTTCACATGATTCTTGTTTCCCATCATTTGTATTATCACCCAAATGTCCGTACGCCTGCACCATTACGTTGACTTCTTCAGGGATATGCTGCACGAAATATGCAATCGCATCTTTCGCTAAATCCATTTTTTGACCGCCTTCAACTTCAGCAGCCATACTGCCGCTTGAATCAAGAAGGATGGCTACATTCACTTCTTTCTCCATTTCTTCTTGGATTTCTTCATCCTCTAAATCTTGAATCGGCCTCCCGTCTGGCAAGGTCAGCTCTTCGAAAATGAACTCATAATCATCAATCCTCGAAATCGGCTCTTCATAATCTGCCCCAAGAGTATGGACGATAAAATCAAGCCATTCCTGAGCACTTAAATCATCAGACTGCTCTTCCATCAAAGAACGAAATTCTTGTAAAATTTCTTGCTCAGTTTGTTCATAATTATCAACTTCATATTCTTTAGGAGATAAGTACTCTACTGTTAGAAAACCAGGATCCAATTGAATGATTGAATCTTTCTCCATTTCAAAAGATGGAATCTGCTCGTTGCTAGCATCGTCACTAGCTGATGTATCTGGCTGCAAATTTTCTTCGACTTCTTCCGTACTGTCACCGGTACATGCAGTCAACATCATTGCAGAAAACACCATAATGGAAAATTGCTTCATTCTGTTACTCATACTTTAGATCTCCTTTCCTAGGATTACAGGCAGTAGAGTACCATGATGTTTGTCATTATGTCAGCAAATTATCAAAACTTTTACTTTTTGATCCATTATAACCATGATAAAAGTTCTTTCTATTATAGATGCGTTATTTACCCATCTTCTCCCGAAACCACTCGATATTCTGTTCCATAATGGCGAGGCTTTGTCCGGGTTTGGTTGCTCCGTGGGGCATCTGTTTGAAGATCACCATTTTTACTTCTTGGCCGGTGTCTTTTAAGCCACGATACAGTTCGTAAGCGTTGGCAACGGGTACGCGCACGTCGGCTTCTCCGTGTTGGATGAGCGTTGGTGGAGCTCCGTTTCGGACGTAGGTCATGGGCGAGGTCCGGGCATAGATGTCAGGATCAATCCACGGATCGTTCGCTAAGTATTGCGGCGTGAATGACGTGATGTCGGTATTCGTATAGTACGTGTACCAATTTGTTACTCCTGCCCCAACGGATGCGGCTTTGAATCGGTCGCTATACGTCGCACAGAATGCGGCAATGTATCCGCCTTGACTCCACCCGATAATGCCGACGTTTTCGGGATCAATCATTCCTTGTTCGCCGAGCAGATCGATTCCCGATATCACGTCTTCGTAGTCCCCAATTCCGAGGTTTTTAACGTTGGCTCCTCGGAAAGATTCTCCGTATCCGGCACTGCCACGATAATTGGGTTCAAGTACGAGAAAGCCTTCTTCAATAAAGGATTCGATTGGTTGGTAACGGTTGACTCCTTGTAACGCGAAGGAGGTCCCGGCTGGGCCACCGTGTACGGCGACGATGAGCGGGTAGGTTTTGCTGTGATCCCAATCGGCGGGCTTAGAAAGTATGCCTTCAATTTCTTCGCCACCGGCGGTCGTCCACGTGATGATTTCTTTTTGGACGAGCTGTTTGTCGGTAAAGTGCGTGCTGTTATTCGTCACCCGCTGGTCGTCTATGTAGATGTCATACGGTTCGGTCGACGTTGCCCGTGTATAGGCGATTGACTCACCATTTGTCGAAGCGAGCATAACGACGCCATCGCTGCCGGCGTGCATCGGTTCAACACGTCCTGCCTCATCAACAAACCCGATGCACAGCTTCGTTCGCTCCGCCCACTGGATGAACATGCCGCGTGATGTCCAATTAACTGGCGTGACGTGCTCATCGATCGGTACATCGAGGGTTTTTGACGTTTTCGAACTCATATCATAAACCGCGAGCTGATTGTTGCTCGTATGCCGATTCGTGTCCCGAAAGTGTGTATAACATACTTTGCTCCCGTCCGGTGACAGGCGCGCGTTGCCCGTGCAATCCTCGACGAGCGTCTCCCAGCGTTCGGTTCCAAAGTCATACATCCGCACAGCCTGGTGAACCCCGTCCACAACCCGAGGCGTCGGAGCCGCACTGATTACAAGCCGCGCGCCCGACACCGCGAAGGAGTGGATGTGAACGTTCAACCCTTGCAGCAGCGGAACCGCATCGCCATCAAGCGATTGATAATAGAGTTCATGATAGCGAAAGTCCTCATCTTGATAGGTGTAAACGCCATATGTATCGTTGCGCTCTTTCTCGGTTTTGGATAACGGGCGTTTGCTAACGTAATAGATCCCGTTTCCGTCTGTTGCCCATTCATATTGCTCTACACCCTCATCTGCGGACGTGTGCTGAACCGTTCCCGTTGATGAAAGTTTCTGGATAAATATTTGGTCTTTCCCATCTATAGGCGATAAATACGCCACCGCAGCATCGTCAGGAGACCAACGCGGTGCTCGGCTATCGGTGTTGCCAATCGTCATCGGCGTGCTCAGATTCGTTTCACGGTTATATACACGCACGTGACGCCGGTATTCATTCTTTTTCCAGTCGGTCGTCCGCTCTTCAAATGCCACGTTTCTCCCATCCCCACTTAACGCTACATTCGGGTACTGCGGGATCTCGATGAGCTCTTTCGGTGATAAATACATGTCCTCAATCCTTTCAATCCGTTATTCTTCAGTTTCGCCGTAGGTTGTGGATAATCCTGCAAGAGGTTGTAAGAATTATTCACATATTCACGGAATTATCCACATTTTCAACAAAAAAGAGAGAAGATCCGCTCTTCCCCCTCAGGTTGTGCAAAATGAGAGCGCGCCACCATCACACTCTCGACTCATCTTTAGTATCCGCCAGACGCCTCGCCGGAAATCGTCGTTTCACGAAGGTCATACACCCCGTGCGGCAATTGAATAAACCCTTCTACATCATGGGAAATACCGATGCGGAACTCATCGTGCACAATCGGCAACATCGGCGCATCATCGTTCACGTGTTGGGCGACTTCGCGGTACATGTCAATTCGCGCATCATCATCCGTTTCCCGTCTTGCATCATCAAGCAATTGATCGACCTCTTCATTCGTATAGAACGTATTGTTGCCCGGAGGTCCGTGACTGTCCGTGTGGAAGAGCGCATACGTACCGTAATCCGCATCACCCGTCACTGTCGTCCAACCAAGAAGCACCATTTCATAGTTCGCCTCATCTGTTGCATCCAATAGCGCTGCCCACTCAATGAGCTGAATTGACACCGACACACCAATCTCAGAGAGCTGATCTTGAATGACTTCTGCCATTTGCATATTAATTGAATTGCCTGACTCAACGAGCAGTTCCGCTTCAAAGCCATCTTCGTAGCCGGCATCCGCGAGCAGCTCCTCCGCCGCGTCCACATCATACTCTATCGGATCAATGTCATCACTAAACCCAAACACTTGATAGTTCACGGGGCCGATCGCTTCCAACCCGAATCCTTCAAAAATTCCTTCTACGATCTCCGCCTTGTTCACCGCCATCGACAGCGCGCGCCTCACGTCAGGATCATCAAACGGTTCCGCCGTGTTGTTAAAACCGAGATAGTCCATCCGCAAACTTTCCACAGACGCAATGTCTCCATTTTCACTATTTTCTACCTGGCTCGTATTCGCCGGTTCGATGCTGTTCACTACATGGGCTTCCCCTTGATCTAGCATCGCAATCCGCGTTGATTGCTCTTCAACAATGCGGTACGTCGCTGAATCCAACGCGACCGGGCCGCGCCAGTAATCTTCATTTCGTGTTAGCACAACTTCATTTCCTTGCGACCAATTGTCCAACTCAAACGGCCCTGTACCCACCGGATCAATATCCAAGTTATGGTCTCCCGCCGCTTCTGCCTCAATCGCCGTTGGACTAATCATCCCACCTCCATCATGAGCAAGGTGCGCAAGCAATGGCGCAAACGGATATTCCGTCACAATCTCCACTGTATAATCATCGAGCGCGTTAACTTCTTCAATCATGTCATACATAAACGCACGCGGTGACGCCTCTTCTGGATCCGTCACCCGCTCGAGCGTCGCGATGACCGCATCCGCATTAAATGGCGTCCCATCCGTAAATTCCACATCCTCTGTTAAGTAGAACTCCCACGTATACTCGTCAATCTGTTCCCAATCTTCTGCCAGCGCCGGTTGCAACTCCATATCGGCATCGTGCTCAACCAAGCCTTCATAAATGTTCGTTCTCACATGCGTAGACGACGTATCATTCGACCCGTGAGGATCCAAGTCGACCACGTCCGAATCTACTGCGATGACAATATTGCCGCCATCTGCCGCGGCCTCTTCCCCTTCATCATCGCCTGCCGGCACATCTTCCGGCTCAACGTCACTGTCATCCGTACAAGCAGCCAGTGCGCCCGCGAGCGAAAGAACGACCGCTCCACCGACGATACGTTGCGTAAATTTTCTCATAATTACCCCTCCAAATATGTACTCCTACCATTCTACTACTGGGTAAAAGGGGACACAAGCGAAACGGCTGAGTCGACAGGTTTGTGCTGCGGGGGCGGGGGCAAAACCTGCCTCTCTCCCCATACGTGCAAAGGAACCGCTGTGCGTGCGCACGCTTTCGAGAAACTGAGCGGGGACAAACCCGACTCCTACCACCAACCCCGTACGTGCAACAAACCGCTGTGCATGCGCACGCTTTCGACATGAGAGTGCACGTGCACGGCTACGTGCGCTGCACGGACTAAATCGCTCGCGTCGCCTTGATTTTGTCCGGCTAGATGCGTTCTCCAGTCACAATTGCTCGCATCGCCGTGTTTTTGTCCGGCTAGGGGCGCTCTTCGGACACAAATGAACGCATCGCCCGGTTTCTGTCCGGCTAGGGACGCTGTGCGGACACAATTGCTCGCACCACCCAGTTTCTGTCCGGCTAACCCTAAGCAGTTCCGCATAGACGCAACAGACGCTATGAAAATCCGAAAGACTAGCAACATGTCGGCGCCTACGGCGCCGAAGCCAACCCCAGGAGCCTCAATTCGCTCGCTTTTTCTTCGGCACCACCGGTGCCGACAGCAAAATAGCACTTCCAGCTTCTCATCTTGCGAATCCAAAGCCATGCTCTATCCGGAGTGGCTCCTTGCTCTACGTAGCCTGCACAAACCACCTGGTACAGATGCAAGTGCTCGTTTTCGAAATGGGGCACACGGTCTTGGCTCGGGGTGCGCACGATCTCTACGTATAAATGCATGTGCACGTTTTCGACACGAGAGTGCACATATTTGACACCGATGTGCACGTTTTCGACACCTGAGTGCACACTTTCGACACAGAAGTGCACACTTTCGACACGAGAGTGCACATATTCGACACGAGAGTGCACGCTTTCGACACGAAAGTGCACATAACCGACACCCGAGTACACACTTTCGACAAACCGAGCCCACCCCGCACGCCAAAAAAACCCGCTGTGCACATGCACAGCGGGTTCCCCGATCAATCGAACAGCGTACTGACAGACACTTCATTGTGCACTCGGTTGATGGCATCAGCGACGAGTGGGGCAATGGACAGGCTGGTGATTTTGTCGCTCTGTTTGTCTTCGTCTAGTTCGATTGTATTTGTAATGACAAGTTCTTTGATTGGCGATCCTTCGATACGGCTGATTGCCGGACCGGAAAGGACGGGGTGTGTACAGCATGCATACACGCTCGTCGCGCCGTTTTCGATGAGCGCATTGGCAGCGAGTGTGATCGTCCCTGCTGTATCGATCAGGTCGTCAATGATGATAGCGGTTCGGCCTTTGAACTCACCGACGATGTTCATCACTTCTGCTACGTTTGGCTTTGGACGGCGTTTATCAATGAAGGCGATTGGCGCATCGAGGGCTTCTGCCATCTTGCGCGCCCGCACGACGCCTCCGTTGTCCGGAGCGACGACGACGATATCTTGTAGCCCCTTGTTGGCAAAATAATCGGAGAGAATCGGAACGCCTTGCAATTGATCGACGGGCATGTCAAAAAATCCTTGAATCTGCGGGGCGTGCAAGTCCATCGTAATGACACGTGTGACACCTGCAGTCTCTAACAAGTTTGCAATCAGTTTGGCTGTGATTGGCTCACGTGAACGGGCTTTGCGGTCTTGTCGGGCATAGCCGTAATACGGCATCACGACGTTGATGCGTTTTGCTGACGCACGTTTTAAGGCGTCAACCATGATAAGCAGTTCCATGATGTTCTCGTTGCCTGGATACGAGGTGGACTGTACGACGTATACTTCACAACCGCGTACGCTCTCTTCAATGGAGATTTGGATTTCACCGTCGCTGAATCGTTTGACCGAGCTGCGGCCAAGTTCACAACCTAAATGTTTGACGATCTCTTCAGTAAGTGCTTGATTCGAGTTTAAGCTGAAAATCTTGAACTTGTCATTTAAATGGTAATCCATTTCTACTTTTCTACCTTCCTGTTATGTCACGGGTGTGAGTGGCTCGTCTCCACTCAACACGTGAATTAGATTGTCGCAAACGAGATGGCACATTTGAAGACGTGTTGCGATGCTGGCGCTGCCGATATGCGGGGATACGGTCACGTACTTGGACGTGAGCAATCGATCGTCTTTAGGCAATGGTTCTTGTTCGAACACATCGAGACCTGCTCCCCAAATCTTTCGTTGCTCGAGCGCTTCATACAACGCATCTTCATCGACTAGTCCGCCGCGAGAAGTATTAATAACAATTGCATCTTCTTTCATTAAATCAATTTCTCGTTTTCCAATCAAGTGATGATTACTAGTACTATATGGCAAAAGAAGAACAATGTAGTCCGCTCGTTGGAGCAGATCGTCCATCTCGCTATATTTCGCGCCGATTCGGGCCTCGGCTTGTTCATTTCTGGAACGATTGTGGTAAAGAATGTTCATATCAAAACCGATCGCCCGCTTTGCGACCGCCTCGCCAATGCGCCCAAGACCAACAATACCAAGCGTTTTGCCATGAATGTCTTGACCAGTGAAGTGCATCGGTGCCCACGCCCCCCACTCGCCGTTCCGCACGATTTCTGACGTTTCCACAAGCCGACGAGCAGTAGCCATGAGCAAGGCAAACGTCAAATCAGCCGTCGTTTCCGTTAACACACCTGGCGTGTTCGTGACAGTAATGTTGCGGTTTTTCGCTGCGTCAATATCAATGTTATTGTAGCCGACCGCCAAATTTGCGACGATCTTCAATTGCGGTGCATGCTGGAAGACTTCTTCATCAATCGTCTCACTAAGCATGCAAAACAGTCCGTCCACATCGGCAACTTCTTCAAGCAGCACGTTGCGAGGTACGGGTTCGTCCGGGTCGTTCCACACTTTCACTTCAAATTGTTCGTGCAGTCGCTCCATCACTTCATCTGGAAGCTGGCGCGTTACGTAGATTTTCTTCTTCACAAACCGCACCTCCTCTCCTTCTATTTTCACTAGGAAAAACTTGGCTGTCAATTTATGTTTAACCTGCCTGTTCACGTGGAATAAGCCGACTAACAAGGCAAACGCCTTTTAGTGATATATTCGGAGGGATACAATTGACACAAATACTCATGGTTGTAACAAATGGACACACAATGGATAACGGACATCACGCAGGCATTTGGCTGTCCGAATTTGCGGAGCCTTATGAAGCGTTAAAAGCAAACGGATATGAAATTACAGTGGCGAGCCCGAATGGGACAGACTCTCCAATCGACAAGAATAGTCTTGGAGAAGAAGGCATTCCTTCAAGTTGGAAAGAGATTGCGGACCAGCTAACGAAGACCGTCCCGCTCGCCGACGTTAATAGCAACAACTATTCTGGAATCTTTTTGCCTGGCGGACATGGAACAATGTTCGACTTCCCAGATGATGAGAACTTGAAGCGGTTGCTGCAAGAATTTGCGGAAGCAGATAAAGTCATCGGCGCCGTCTGTCACGGACCTGCGGGGCTCGTGAATGCGGAGCTAAAAGACGGAACACCCCTCGTACAAGGGAAAACCGTTACGAGCTTCACAGACTCAGAAGAGCGCGGCGTTGAGCTAGAAGATCAAGTTCCATTCATGCTCGAGACGAAGCTGAAAGAGCGCGGTGCCTCGTTCGTAGTCGCTGACGATTGGGCTGAGCACGTGCAAACGGACGGCAAACTCGTCACCGGGCAAAACCCACAGTCCTCCATTCGCGTTGCCGAAGAATTCATGAAAGCACTCTAAATCGAATCAAGCTGGGACCGGAAATCTTTCCGGTCCCAGCTTTTTGTTTTGGCTAAGGAAGCCGCCGGTACCGACAGATCGGCGGTTTCCAGTACAGCCCTCCACCTTGCCCGGTTTTGTCAGGTTAAGAGGGCTAGGCGGTCCAAATCCCACGCATCCCCCAGAGTTTTGTCCGGTTAAGCCTGGGCAGTTCCGTATAGACCCAACAGACACTAGGAAAACCAGAGAGACTAGCAACCTGTCGGCGCCTGCGGCGCCGAATCCCAACCCCCTAGTTCCACGACTAGCTCGCTTTTTCTTCGGCACCATCGGTGCCGACAGCAAGAAGGCACTTCAAGCCTCTCGTCTTGCGCACTCAAACTTACGCGCTATCCGGAACAAACCGCCTGCTTCGCCCGCTTTTGTTCCGGCTAGGAGCGCTGGACGCACAACATTGCTCACGCCTCCTCGCTCCTGTCCCGGCCAGGAGCACTGGACGATACAGAACAACCGCCACGCTGCTATTTCGCGTTTCAACTTGTGCGATAACGGGGATACTAGTAGCGTTTGACTTCTATAGAGAATACGGCGGTGCGCAAACAATGTTTGATTTCCTGGATTTGTTACGATTATTGATTTCTGCTTTTGTGATTTTGCCTCTTGTTTCGCTCATTCGCGAGAGTGGCTATTATTTGGTGGCGACGCTGCTCGGCGCGAAGAATAAAAAGATTATTATCGGCTGTGGGCCGAAGTTGTTTAGTCTTCCTTCAATTGAAGTGAGGCGTTATTTCTTCATGTTCAGCTGGTGCCATTATGATGATATTCGCCCAGACCATAAGTTCTGGCACGCCCTCATTTATGCGTCTCCGATGCTGAGCAATATTCTCGCTGCGGTGATGGTGAACATCATGCTCGGGTTTGGGCTACTCCCAGGGGAAACGCTTTGGAATACATTTTTGTTCTATACATTTTATTTTGTGTTGTTTGACGCGTTGCCAGTGTATATGCCAGATGGCCAACCGACGAACGGCCGGGCGATTTGGGACCTCTTCCGCCACGATCGTTGGTACACGTCTGATAACCGAGACCGTGATGAACAACGGTCGACTGAAGAGCAAAAGAAAACGATGGAAAACCGCAAACGCGATGAAGCCGAGCGCGGGGACGTTGAAGCGGCACGCTAAAGGCGGTGCCATTCTTCCCCTGCCCACCGGGCGGCGAGCTGTTCTTCCCCAACACCTGTCATGCCATTGATGATAACCGAGACGTGCTCGGTCTGAAAGCGGAGGGAGATCATCCACATCGGCATGTAAGCGAGCTCTAATGAGAGGTGCTCATACTTCGGTCGTTCCCCGACATAGCTACGACTCCAACGGTTTTGCAGATCGATGAAATACGGCCGAGCAGCCTCTTTCGTTTCGATCACTCGGTCGACGACAGGCACATTGCCGAATGTGTCTTCTGAAACGGGCCACGCTTTGGGCAGACGGTCGCGATAGCCTGACACGGCATCAACGAATGCGTACACCGTTTCAATTTTAAATGGAAGCAATAATCCGCGATCGTACGTCACCTGCATGGTCGAAATCCAAAACGGGTGATAAAACTTCATTTTTTCGAAGATATAGTCGTCCATCTTACTTATACTGACGGTTCGTTGTAACCGGCGGTCAAGGTTTTTGTAGATGGCTGTATGCAAGTGTCCATCCGGGATTTCTTTAAAGTGACCGATGATGTTGGCATGCATCACGTGAGAACTCATGCACACGCCCCCTTTCTGTCACTCCCTTACTTCGATTAGAATCGCGGAATTCCTTTGATGAAAAATGACGGCTTTTGTAGAACGGTTTACCAAGCTGAAATTACACCGGTTAACAGTGCAAAAATTGCCATTACGAGCGTCGTTAAAAACGCCCATTTGAACATGAATTTCTGATGGTCACCTAAATCGACGCGGGCCAAACCGATTAATAGAAATGTGCTTGCCGTGAGTGGGCTGAGTGGAAACCCGACGGTCATTTGCCCGAGTACGGACGCTTGGGCGATTTCAATCGCAGGTACACCGTACATTTCTGCCGATGTAGCTAGGATTGGCATGACGCCAAAATAGTAAGCATCCGGATTGAACACGAGGCTGAGCGGCATGCTCATGAGTGCGACGAGTGCTGGCATGGAACCACCGATATCTTCTGGCACGATGTTAACGAGCGCGATTGCCATCTCTTCGATCATCCCTGTACCTGTCAGAATGCCTGTGAACACCCCAGCGGCAAAAATGATCGACAACACGGAAATCATGCCTGTTGCTTGCAATTGAATCTGGTCCATCTGATCTTTCGGGTTCGGGTAGTTGATCACAAGGGCAATGACAAAGGCGACGATAAACACAATTGGAAGCGGTAGCCATTGAAGCACGAGTGCGGCTAGCGCGAGAACGGTGAGCAATACGTTCGGAATGAGTATTTTCGGGCGCTTCATCTGCTTTTGCTCATCGGTCATTTCAAGCTCAAGGGAAAATTCGATGTCTTGAATGCCAACGCGATTTCGCTCTTTCTTCCCGATCCAATAGGCGACGAGTAGCAGCCACAGAAAACCGACAACCATCGTCGGTAATAGCGGAATGAAGATCTCCCCCGGATCCATTCCGATTGCGGTGCCTGCCCGGGCAGTCGGGCCGCCCCACGGCATGATGTTCATAAGTCCTGCGCCAAGCCCGACGACACCAGCAAGAACGATCCGACTCATGCCGAGTCGCTCGTAAAGCGGCAAGAGCGCCGGGATGACGATTAAAAACGTGGAAGCCCCTGAGCCGTCCAACTGGGCAATCATCGCAAACAATAACGTTCCGATGACGACCTTTAACGGATCCCCTTTGACGAGCCTAAGGATGCGCGAAAGGATTGGATCAAACATTCCCGCATTGTTCATCACCCCGAAGTAAAGGATGGCAAAGCCGAGCATCACACCAGTAGGCGCTACGAGTTGCACCCCTTCGAGCATGTATTCTCCGAGTTCGAGACCAAATCCCCCGATGAGTCCAAAAATGATGGGTACGAGTACGAGCGCAACGATAACAGATAAGCGCTTTGATAAGATGGAATATAAAAATACAGCAATTGTTAGAAACCCTAATAGTGCGATCATTTTAACCCCTCCTCATTGGTGAAGCGCTTACAATTTCACGTGCATTTGTAACAAGTGCCATCCGAGCGACTTCCCGTGAGCATCGAGCTCAAGTGCTGCGGCTACGCCACCTTTTCGCGTCCCGCGAATGACATAATGCACGGCAGCGAGCTGCGGTAGCAAGAAACATTCCACAACACCCGAGGCGATGCCTGTAAAATGTGCACGAACTTGTTCTGCACCAATTTGCTCGACAATCTGGTCATAGTACGTATCGTCATACAAAAACACGCTAATCGTCGTATCTTCCCCTTTATCTCCAGCACGTGCGTGCGCCACTTCATGTAACCGGATCGTTTTCATCGTTCGTCCACCTCCACTATGTTTACGTTGCTCTTGACAGCCGAGCGGCGTATCGTCGTTGAATACGCGGCAATCACCGGTCTCGTATACTTGCGAACCCCACCTGGACCTCCGGGTCCATTTAGCCAAAGGGATTCAACTTCCTCTCCAACTCGGTCTGCCATCGATCGACCTTCGGCACGGGCAGCAATGCGAAACATCACTTCATATGGCTCAGGTCGTCCAGCCGCGTCACCGTGCAGCGCGTTCATGCCAACCAAGTCGCTTTTCATATCTTGAGAAGCAATGCCCGCGTCCTTTAACCGCTGCTCAACGATTGCTTGCGCCATCTGCACCCGCTCAATTGCACCGTGACCGGCATAAGCGATAAACCCTTCACCTATGAACCCTTGATTGACGCCAAGTGTCACTTTGAAACTGTCCGTCCGGGCGTTGCCACTCCCCCCTGTTACGTGCACGCAATTCTGCTCTACTTCTTGAAATTGCACGTTCGAAAAATCGGCAACAACGTCTGGAGTAATGTACGTTGATGGGTCCATCACTTCATATAGCAACTGCTCTTTGCACGTTTGTACAGACACCACACCCCCGCTGCCTGGCGTTTTCGAAATGATGCCTTCGCCGTTTTTGAACACTTCGACGATGGGCATGCCGACATGCAACAAGTCATCCACTCGCTTTTTTTGCCCGTCTGCAAAGTAACCGCCGGTCACTTGTGCCCCGCATTCGAGCAAATGAGCCAACACCGTGCCTTTTCCGAGCCGATCCCAGTCGGTCAAGGACCAACCCCATTCATATACCATCGGCGCCAAAAATAACGACGGGTCCGCCACACGGCCGGTAATGATCACGTCCACGCCAGCTGCTAGGGCAGGAAGCATCTCTTCGACACCTAAATAAGCATCGGCAGAAATCCAGTCACTATGGCTAACCGGCTCTCCGGTTTCCCAAATGTGGGGGTCTTCTTTGGCAATGCTCGACGCGACATCGGCGCCAAGCACTGTCGCTACCCGCAACCCGTTCATGTTTAGATCACGGGCAACACGGACGACGACCCGAGCAGCGGCCTGAGGGTTCGCGGCGCCTAAGTTCGTGACGATGCGTACGTTCTTTCGCTTGCATAAGGCGAGCAACGCGTACATTCTCGCTTCAAAAAACTGGCCGTATCCTTTTTCGGGATCCTCCCGCTTTTCAAGGTGTGCTAACGCCGTCGTGCGCTCGGCCAAACCTTCCAAAACGAGATAATCCAAGTTTCCTCGCTCCACGAGTTTGACCGCCGCATCAATCCGATCTCCTGAATAACCCGCACCGGTGCCAATTCTAATTGACCTCATACATTACCCAACTTTCTACTCATTTTCTGTCCACTCATCTATTAAGCAAAAGTCGTGCCAACAGCGAAAGCCCAGTCGTATGCAAACGGTTCATCTTATTTCTAAAAACATCTATATAATTTCTAATAATTTAGAAATAAATAGAACATTCACTACAATCTTGATAAGATAGACAAAACGATGAAAGTTGGACCGTCATGAATCTACATAGCATCGTACATGCCATACAAGATGGGATACTCATCATTAACCGCGAAGGCATCGTCGAAAGAATCAATGAAGAATACACGAAAATCACGGGTGTAGAGGAAAGAGACATCGTCGGCAAACCGCTCCTCGATGTCCGCCCTGAAGCTCAACTTGTCCGAACATTACATGATGAAAACGTTCGCGTGGGTGTCCACCGTAACGTGAACGGCCGAGAATACGTCGTCGATATGGCTCCCATTTATGAAAACGGAGTCGTCGTCGGCGCAGTATCGGTATGTAAAGGGAAAGAAGAAGTGTTCAACCTTATGAATGACCTAAAGAAAAAGCAAGATACGATTGATCAGCTCGAGAAGAAAGTACAGGCCAGTTATCAAGCCACGTATACGTTTGAATCAATTGTCGGTCATGACCTTGGCTTGAAAGACTTCGTTCAGACCGCGAGAAAAGCAGCAGCGGTTCCATTCCCTGTGCTTCTCACCGGCGAAAGTGGGACAGGCAAAGAATTGTTTGCCCAAGCGATCCATCGTGCAAGTGACCGCGCCGATAAGCCATTTGTTCCGATTAATTGCGCCACCATTCCGGCTGATTTGATGGAGAGTGAATTGTTCGGCTATACGAGCGGGGCGTTTACGAGTGCGAAACATGCGGGCAAGATCGGACTGTTTGAACTCGCCACAGACGGAACGTTATTCCTTGATGAAATTGGTGAATTGCCGGTAACTCTGCAAAGCAAGTTGCTCCGTGTGCTACAAGAAGGGACGATTCGCAAGATCGGCGCGTTGAAGGAACAGCACGTGAATACGCGCATTATTGCTGCGACGAACCGCAATGTCGGGGAACTCGTTGCTCGTGGGGGATTTCGCGAAGACCTCTATTACCGCTTGGGTGTATTAAACCTGCATATCCCGCCGCTTCGCGAGCGCAAGCAAGACTTGGAGCCGCTCGTTCGCGGCTTTTTGCAAAAACATGCAACCTACCACCCCATTCACATTGAACCCCGGGCTTTTGACCAGCTCGCCGCTTACGATTGGCCGGGGAACGTTCGGGAGTTGCACAATGTGTTGCAGTTTAGTTTAAGCATGATGGACCGACGGGACACGGGATTGCATACGGTTCATTTGCCCGCACCGCTCGGCAATCACCGCGAACATTCCCGTTCGAAAGTAGGGTCCCTTCGTTCTGAGCTAAACCGAGCGGAATACGAGGTGTTGTCCGTCGCTTTGAAAAACTATGAAAGCACTATTGAAGGCAAACGAGCGGCTGCGCAGCAGTTGAACATTTCGCTAGCAACGCTCTATAACAAGCTGAAAAAACACGGGATGAATCCGTAATCTAAACCGGGGGCTTCTATGGACATTCGACATTTAACCTACTTTACCGAAGTCGCAAAGCACGCAAGCTTTACGAAAGCAGCAAGCACGTTGCACGTCTCCCAACCTTCGTTAAGCAAAACGATCAAACAGTTGGAGCGGGAATTAGGGGTGCCGTTATTCTATCGTTCTTCGAAAGAACTGCGCTTGACCGATGCGGGGGAAGCGGTACTCAAAAATGCGCAAAATGTGCTGGATGCGTTTCATAACTTGAAAGGGACGTTAAGCGATGTAGTTGAACTAAAAAAGGGAGAGATATCCGTTGGAATCCCTCCCATCATTGGGGCTGCATTTGTTTCCCCGCTCATTAGCCATTTCATTGAACATCATCCACTCGTCGACTTACGCCTCACAGAAGTTGGCAGTCTTGCGATTAAGAAGGGGATTAACGAAGGCTCTTTAGACGTCGGCTTTATATGTAACGTGCCGCTCCAAAATGAAGACTTTGAATGTCGCCCAATCCTCCACGATCCGCTCGTCGCTGTCATGCACCATGATCACCGATTCGCCTCCGTTGACGAGATTGCCATGAATGACTTGGAGAGCGAGCCGATCATTCTATATCGGAATGACTTTTCCTTGCACAAAGCGATCGTCGAGGAATGTTTGCGGAGTGGGTTTTACCCGAATGCCGTTTGCGAAAGTTCACAGAAAGATTTCATGATGCAAATGGTCGAGGCGAAGCTAGGCATCGCCTTGCTGCCTTTGCATATCGCCAAATCGATGAACCCAAGCGCATTAACGTACGTACCGCTAAGTGAAGATCCGCTTCATCTGGAACTCGTGATGATTTGGCGAAAAGATACGTACTTGCCATTCGCCGCCCGGGCGTTTTTAGAGGAAGCGAACCGTCACTTTTAATGCGTGTCGTGCATCTCTTGAATGAGTTCAGAAATGCTGCGAATTTTGCGGTCGCCGTATTGCACCGCGCCTTCTTCCAAATCAATATAGATGGCTTTCATCCCGATCGCTCCAGCGGGGATAATTTCGTTTAAGTAGTTGTCTCCAATGGAAAGCGTTCGTTCAGCTGACGCATCGTAGCGCTCCATAATTGTCTTAAACTGCGCTTTCGTATGTTGGGGTTTGCCAGCAGAAGTGACGACATCGGTGAACACGTCGGTCAAGTCGAGCATACTGAGCAGACGCTCCACGTCATCTGGCGTACTGTTTGTGAGCAACACGATCTGCTTCTTTTGACCGAGTGCTTGAAGTCCTGTACGTAGCCCTTCTATCACTGTCAATTCAAACTGATCGGTCGCCATATATTCTTTCGTCTGATGGTAGGCTGGTTGAGGGTCGCTCACTCCGTAGTGTCGTGCCGCTGCATTCGGAAGCCACCATCCATCACCAATGGCAATGAGTGTATCAAAGTCGAAGCTTACCGCACCCGGGTACACGGCTTTCCATTGTGCGGTTGGCACAAGGCCGCCGTCCCAGTCGGTCACCCCGCTGACTTGGCCTGTAAAGGGATCGGTTTCAACGACCCAGTCTCGCACAACGTCGTACGCTTTGCCGATGGAAACCGCATGGTTTCCTTTTTTCATATCGTCATAGTCTTGAAAAAAGTTGGCTCGTTTTTGTTCGGACAGTTCTTCTGACAGGCGTTTGGCGTAATGGTCGAAGTGGTCGGTATCTTCATAGAGGGTGCCGTCCAAGTCGAAGATGACGAGATCAATGTGTTTGAATGCGTTGTCGTGCATGGTTGCGCCTCCTTGGTCTTTTGTTTTAACGTAATCGATTTTGCGATTCTCGTCAATTTCTCCTATAATGATTGTTAATTTTGCGCATGTTTTTGTAAATTGTGTATAAAAAGTGAAGAAAGTTGTGGTAGAATTGTGTGGATTCATGTCGCACTAGCGACGCAAAATACATATCTTTCGGGAGGGGGAAATCGTACCAATGAGAAAGTATACGATTGCTGGTTCAGCAGTTCTCATGACGACGATTTTAGCAGCGTGCGGAACAGGGGCAGATGAAGTGCCTGACACGCTATCTATGGGGTTTGTTCCATCGCAAGATGCTAGCGAGTTGGCGGATACCGTTCAACCGGTAGCAGACAGATTAGCTGAGGAGCTTGGCATGGATGTCGAGGCTGAAGTTGTAACGAGTTATGTCGGTCTCGTTGAAGCGATGGGCAATGGCACGGTTGACATCGGATTCTTACCACCGCTTGGCTTTGTCCAAGCTGAAGAAGCACACGATGTTGAGGTGATGCTCAAGTCCGAGCGTTTCGGGGATTACGAGTACCTTGCACAGTTTAATGTAAGCGCTGATCGTGACGATTTGAACAGCATGGAAGACTTGGTGAACACAGAAGGCCTAACGTGGGCGTATGGGGATACGTCTTCAGCAGCAGGTTATTTGTTCCCGGCAAATGACTTGATGGATGCGGGCATTGACGACTTGAACAACCACTTCCAACACTTGCAACTTGGCGGTCATGATACAGCTTTAATGGCTGTTCTTGACGGAGAAGCAGACTTCTCGACGTCATTTGATGATGCGCGCGAGAACTTAGAAGAAGACTATCCAGACATTATGGAAGACATTAAGATTATTGAGTACACTCAACCGATTCCAAACGACACAATCTCTGCTCGTGCTGGATTGGATGAAGACTTGAAAGACGAAATCATTGCTGCATTTCTTAGCTTTAATGATGACGAAGAAATGCTAGAAGTTCTTGATAGCATTTACAACTGGACAGGCATTGCAGAAGCAGAATCAAGCGACTATGAAGTCGTACGCGACACGTATGAGCGCTTCCAAGAAGAAATTACACTAGACTAGTTGGAGGGGAGGTTCTCTCCCCCAGATTGGCTAGAAGCTATACTTTTTATAAAAAGCACTTATTTCGCAGTGCTACTCAATCAATATTTTGCCCATTACTTTTGAGCTAAAAAACAAAATATAGTATTCATATTGTGCAAAATAAAAAGGGGTGTAATGGTGGAGACGCCTACGGGATTAGCGTTAGCCGAAGATCATCGTGCGAAGCGCGATAGCTGAGGCAACGCCCGTGGCAAGCGTAGCCAGTACACCCCTACACTTCTATAAAAACAACATCTAGGGTTTTTAACAGCCTGTGGGGAGGTTCTCTCCCCTTTTTTTTAGAAATTTTTAACAGAAAGTAGGAAGAACGCTTTATGATTGAATTCAAAAACGTTTCTCTCACCTATCCAAATGGCCATCAAGGACTTAAGAATGTGAATTTGGAAATTAACCAAGGCGAAATGATCGTCGTTGTTGGTCTGTCCGGCGCCGGTAAATCAACGCTGATCCGCAGCATGAACCAACTCGTTAAACCGACTGAAGGAGAGCTGTTAATCGACGGGAAAAACTCCCTCAAGTTTAACGAACGCGAGCTGCGTGAAATGCGCACCGACATCGGAATGATCTTCCAAAGTTACAATCTTGTCCGCAGAATGAGCGTCCTTCGCAACGTCTTAAGTGGTGCACTCGGTCGTACAAACACGTTGCGCAGCATTCTAGGACTATTTAAGAAAGAAGACAAACAACTCGCGCTTGCCAGTCTTGACCGCGTTGGCATTGCCGAGAAAGCGTATTCACGTGCCGATCAACTTTCCGGAGGACAGCAACAGCGTGTCAGTATTGCCCGTGCCCTCACCCAGAAGACGAAAGTCTTCCTCGCAGATGAGCCGGTCGCAAGCTTGGATCCACCGACGTCACACATCGTAATGAAAGATTTACGCCGCATTAACCGCGAAGATAACATTACGATGATCGTCAACTTGCACTTTATCGATATGGCTATGGAATATGCGGATCGCATTATCGGCATGCGCAGTGGCGAAGTCGTCTTTGATGGTCCTGCATCCGAGGTGACTGAGAAGACGTTTGAAGACATTTATGGTCGTCCAATCAAAGAAGACGACATGCTTAGTGAAGATGCCGGAGCTGCAGAAAACGATATGCCGGGCGAAGATTTGGACGCCAAAGGAGAAACTGCAAGTAGCGAGGAGGCTGATTCGAAGTGAATCCAGCTTCCAAGCCGGGCAACTTCCCACTCATTCCCCGGCGGTCGAAGATCAATATTTTATCGGTACTCGCCGTCGTCGCACTTTTATACATAATCGCAGCTTACGTGACAAACGCTGCACCTGACCGCGTCATCAATGGATTGCCACAAATCTTCAACTTTGTTTTCGGCAACCTGATTCCTCCAAACTGGAGTTACTATGATACAGTCGCCGGCAGTTTGTTAGAAACGTGGAACATCGCACTACTCGCAACTACACTATCTGTATTTTTCTGTTTGCCGATCGCTTTTTTATCCGCGTCAAATATTAACACAAGCTCCATTTTGTATAATATCGTTCGCTTTGCAATGAACGTATTGCGTACGATCCCTGACCTCGTGCTCGCCGTAATCTTTGTCGGGCTTGTCGGAATTGGGGCCATGGCCGGAATCTATGCCCTATTCTTCTTCTCGGTCGGAATTTTAGCGAAGTTAATTAGTGAAACGATTGAATCGATTGATCCAGATCCACTTGAAGCCATACGTTCCACTGGCGGCAACACGCTACAAGTCATCTGGTATGGGGTCATGCCTCAAATTCTCCCGCATTACATTTCGTACAGTCTGTACGTGCTCGAGATAAACGTCCGTGCTTCCGTCGTCCTCGGTTTCGTCGGCGCAGGCGGGGTCGGCCTCATCCTCAATCAGCAACTCAACTTCTTTAATTACGGGAATGTCTCCATGATCATCCTCATGACCTTCGTCGTCGTTACCTTGATCGATGTTGTGAGCATTCGCTTAAGAGAGAGGATCGTCTAATGAGAGAACTCCAAATTACCAAACCAAAAAAGCCGCCAATGTATTGGGTGAAACTCGGAAGCATCGTTGCCTTTATCGTCCTAGCCTACTCGGTCGCATTCACGAGCATGGACCTCACATCCACGTTCCGCTTCGACCAAGCCGTGAACATGTTGCAACGCCTCGTGCTCGGCCCGTTCACGCACGACGTGGCTATCTCACGTATACCTGAACTGTTTATGATGATGATGGAGACCGTTGCCATCGCCTATGCCGGGGTACTCGCAGGTTCAATCCTCGCGATCCCATTCGCCTTCTTTGCCGCACGCAACATCGCAAAGAAAGGCTCGATCGGCGGAAAAGGCATCCTAAACGGCATCCGCTCATTCCCTGAGCTTTTGTTCGCCATCATCTTCGTATCCGCAGTCGGAATCGGCCCGCTCGCCGGTGTACTCGCCATCACGATCAACTCCGTCGGCATGCTCGGTAAACTCTATTCCGAAGTCATCGAGTCGATCGACCAGAATCCGATCGAAGCACTACGCGCCAGCGGCGCCGGCAAACTACAAATCATGTGGTACGGCGTGTTGCCGCAAGTCTTGCCTGAATTCATGAGCTACGCGCTTTATCGTTACGAAATCGACCTCCGTTCCGCCACCGTACTCGGTATGGTTGGTGCCGGCGGTCTCGGCGCCCCGCTCATCATCGCTTCCCGTTCCCGCGAATGGGAGCAAGTCGGAATGATGCTCATCATCATCATCGTCGTCGTCACCGTCGTCGACATTTTGAGCCGCAACATCCGAAAGCGCATCGTGTGATGTGGTTATGCTAGACGTGTGATGAGTCCCGAGGTAGTACGCTTTGTTAAACCCCCTCCCCGCCCGCAAATCTGCGTGCGAGGCGGGGGTTTTTGTGTTTTTTAGGGGGAGGAATAGGGCGCTTGGAGCTGGAGCTATACCCGATAGGGCTAGGCTTTAGGATGGGTGCGCGAGGGGAAAAGGCGAAAAGCCTATTTGCTGTCGGCACCGGGGGTGCCGAGGAAAAAGCAGTGTCGTTGTGGAACCATGGGGTTGGCTTCGGCACCGGAGGTGCCGACGTGTCGATAGGGGTTAGGATGGCTCGGGTTTCGGGGGTGCAGCCAGTTTGGCCGACGCGACCCTCCTAGCCGGAACAAAAACCGGCGACTCACGCGTTCTTGTCCGGACAACCCCCCTAGCCGGAACAAAAACCGGCGACAAACGCGTTCTTGTCCGGAGAGACCCCCCTAGCCGGAACAAAAACCAGCGACAAACGCGTTCTTGTCCGGAGAGACCTCCTAGCCGGAACAAAATCTGGCGACATCCGCGTTCTTGTCCGCACAGACCTCCTAGCCGGAACAAAAACCGGCGACTCACGCGTTCTTGTCCGGAGAGACCCCCCTAGCCGGAACAAAAACCAGCGACAAACGCGTTCTTGTCCGGAGAGACCCCCCTAGCCGGAACAAAAACCAGCGACTCACACGTTCTTGTCCGGACAACCCTCCTAGCCGGAACAAAAACCGGCGACTCACGCGTTCTTGTCCGGACAACCCTCCTAGCCGGAACAAAAACCGGCGACTCACGCGTTCTTGTCCAGACAACCCTCCTAGCCGGAACAAAAACCGGCGACTCACGCGTTCTTGTCCGGACAACCCTCCTAGCCGGAACAAAACTGCGTGATACGGGCTGGCTTACCTTAACATACCGGCTTGCTGTCGGCACGAGTCGTGCCGAGGAAAAGGCGGTATCGGTTAGACCTGGGGCCTCATGCACAGGGGTTGGCTTCGGCACCAGAGGTGCCGACGTGTCGATAGCTATTGGAATGTGCTTCACTAACGCTGATAGGCTCCAGTTCGGCTCTTCGCTCCCAGGTTCTGGTAGACTACTACCGATAACTGCCCGGTTCGGCTCTCCGCTCCCAGGTTCTGGTAGACTACTACCGATAACTGCCCGGTTCGGCTCTTCACTCCCAGGTTTTGGTAGGCTACTGCCGATAACTGCCACAGTTCGGCTCTTCGTTCCCAGATTCCGGTAAGACACTGCCGATAACGGCTCCATTTCGGCTCTCCGCTCCCAGATTTTGGAATCCCACTACCGATTACGGCCCTGGTTCGGCCTTGCTATTCCACATTTTGGTAATCCACTACCGATACGGGCTCCATTTCGGCACGATCTTCCCAGATTCTGCTAGGCTACTGCCGATATCCTACCCATTTCGGCACCGCAGACGAAATAGAGTCATTATTTTCATTGCTTGTGTCTGGCTATAAAGTAAGTTCCTCTATTGCTTCCTTTTTTTGTGCATGTTTTGATAAGCAAATTTCTAATAAACCTTCTTTCTCCCTCTCCACCGCACCAATCGAATATGGCACTCGTAGTTAGTTTTCGCTCGGGGAAAAGTTGCACAAATTCATGAATACTTCGACTGATGGCTACATGGACACTCTCTTGTGCTTCACATTTCATGCACTGAAAATATCGTCTTCGACGCTCCATCATCCCGGGACATCGCAAGCACACAACTCCTTTGCGTAGCTGATCATAAGAATACGATTGCTGTAGCGCAAAGGGATTGGTTGTGAGTTGCTTGAATGTTAATTTCGCGGCGAGTGCATGATGGCTTTTTGACAAAGGGGCAGTTGAGGCGTTGAGGGTACACAAAAATCGGTCAAGTTGAGATGTGAAAACGGCAGGTAGTTGCGGTGGGGCTTGATACAGCATGAATTCTGGGTTCATAAACATGAGGCGGTATTCAATAGGAAGTGTGTAGCCAAAGCTTTGGAGCAGCTGGCGCAGGAGGGTAACGCATCGTTGCAATTGGTGAAGCGGGTTTTTGATTTCATGGCCGCGGAGCGTGGACCAATAATCTCCATCCACTTTGTAATCTCCGCTATAATTTTTGGCATCAAGGATGAAGATCTTTTCGGGGAAAATAATTAAAGTATCTACTTGAAACAATGACTGTTTGTACTGGAGCCATAAATCATTGAGAATAATGCAGTCGCTCGTTACGGAATTGAGCCACTTGTCGAGCTGGCATTCGCCAACAAATCCTTTTTCCAAGCTATGCAAGTGCTCGGGTGCGTCAAGACGCATTCGTTTGTTCAACAGCCTTAACAACGTCAGTTCTGCTGATTTTTCTCGCTCGTCCACGTGTCACTTCCTTTCATGAAAAGTTACTCTCATTCTACTATAAAAAGGAGCTAGAGGGGTTCCCTCTAGCTACACTAACAAATAATAAATGCTAACAAAAAATAGAAACGACATAGCGACAGACAAGTACGCTCTCGTGCGTCGGAACTGCTGCGTCACTTCCATTACACGCACACACATGAGATACATCCACACCATTCCAACCAAGAAGGCTACGATTAGAAAACTGTTGGCGTACTCGATGAGTAGCGGGACGCCGAGAACACCTGGTATGAGTACGACGGGCATACTACGGTTCACTTCCCGCATTTTTCCCGGACCGCCGAAGCCACGTGCACCGGCCCAAAGAATTAACGTTAAGCCAAATTTTGTCACGATCACCATAAGGATCCCTAAACAAACGAGAAGTGTTGGGACAATGGCCATACCGATGAGTAACGAATCAAAGCTTGTGATGACCGAGCGATTGAGTAAGATCGCAATGAGCCCAAAGGCTACGCCAATCAGAATTAAAATGATACGGCTATAGTAGGTTCGTTTGTCTGATTGCAAGTACATCTCAAACGCACCACGGTCAAGGGCAATCATACGTAATACCATTTATCATCTCCTCCTTTACATATTCCATGGAATTAACGCCCACACCGCAACGACAAAACAAACAACAACAGCGACAGCGGGGCCAATCTTGCTGTTGTATCGATATGACTGAACATCTTTCCAACCGTGAATTCGTTCAACAAGCGCATGATCTCTATCTGTCGTTAAGCGAGACTTGAACTTAGGCATTCTATTTGTGACGTACGATACGACGATCATAATGATAAAGCTTAATGGCACAGCGAACATCGCACCAGAAATGCCCATTTCATTTGTTACATGGTGGTCTGTGAGGACAAGGCTCGGCACTACGAACGGAGACAAGAGAATATATACAATGCCTCCGATCACCGATGCTGCGATCGCTCCATAGCGATTGGCTTCTTTCCACCAGACGCCCAAAATGACGAGCGGCGCGATGGTCACACCGGCAAGCCCGAATGCCCAGAATATACTGACAACGAGAAATGAAGGTGGATTGACGGCTAGCAGTATGCTGGCGATTCCTCCAAGGAAAATTGCCACATAGCCTAAACGTACTTTTCCTTTTTGGGTTAACGTCGGTCGCAACGTCGTAATAATGTCTTCAGATAACAGTGCACCGATGGCTAGCAAGTTGCCGCTTAGTGTGGATACACCCGCTGCGATTGCCCCAGCGATAACGAGTGCAGCTACCCACTCAGGATTATAAACAATATTCAGAATCATCGTCAGCTTGTCGGCATCTCCTGCAGAAACGACAAGCCCTTGTGTTTCCGTCGCGTATACGCCAACAAATCCCATGGCGTACGTAGCTGAGAAAACGAGACCGGTGATAAATGCGTACCAAACCATTGCTGACCTCGCACTTTTCAAACTTGATGCTGTGTATACCCGCATCGCCAAGTGCGGCAAACCGAGTGCACCGATTGTGAGTGCAGGAATGAGGGCAAAGAACCATTTGGATGGATACTGATAATCAAAAAACGTCGGAAATGACTCAAGCATGGCTGGAACCATGTCTGAATAGAAAAGTGGTGGGAAAAACCAGCCTGCGCCTCCTAATGCCTTCATAATTGCCCCGAGTGGCACGATAAACATAAGGGCGATGATGACCATTTGGATAGCTGCATTATTCGTTGCGCCTGTCATACCGCCAATCGTAATGTAGCCAACGATGATGATCCCCCCAACGAACAGTCCCCATATATACGGTACACCGAGAAGTGTTTCAAACGCGACCGCTACACCGATCATTTGACCGAGGGCATACATAATGGAAATAATGATCATGAAAACGGCTGCGATGATACACGCCCGCACACCGTAACGCTCACGAATGAAATGAGTTGGAGAAATGACCCCCATCCGCCGTAAACTCGTTCCGTAAATAATTGTAATTAGCGGAATCGCCAAAATGAGCTGAATCCATAAGATAATGAGCGGCATTTGTAGATTAAGAATAAGCGCTGTAATTCCTAAAAATGTTGCCAAACTCATATACGTCGATGACATCGCCAACCCATTCGTTAATGCCCCGACTTGACCTCCGGCGACGTACAAATCTCGTACCGACGATTGTTTACGGTTGGACAGATAGCCAACAACATAAAACAATAGAAATGTCGCAGCAACTACGACAAGCCCAATGACGGGGTTGGATATTTGCCAAATCTCTTCATTCATGTCAGCTCACTTCCTTTCTCGCTTCGTCTTCTGTAACCTCATTCTCAATGTCATCGTCCAATCGATTCCCCATACGCCCTGCAACGATCGTCAACCCCCAAACGCCGAACCAGCCGAAAAGAATTGGAATGATGTAACTGACCGGAAACCCGAACAACAGCACCCCTTCAAACGGAAATACAGAAAAAAACAACCCAACATTCCCAACAACGATAAATGCTAACGCCATGAACAATGTGAACTTGACTTCTTTTTTGTACGTACGCAACGGCTCATCCTCCTTTTTTGTAAGCGGTTACAATTATACAATGCAAGTTTTGTACCAGCTTTTGTCGTTGAGTTATTGCTATTTGCATAAAGAAAAGATGTAAAGTGTATAGACACCTTTACATCTCTTCCATTAACAAAAATTCTGCTTTAGGGGGTCCCGGATTATTGAAGCGATCAACCGTAACAAAATTACACTTTCGGTATAAATTAATGGCTCGTTGATTGCTCCGGTTCACACTTAAACGAAAGCGATTCGGTTCAAAAGTTTCTCTACCATAGTGCAGTCCAACTTGGAAAAAGGATTGTCCGTACCCTTGCCCAGTGAAGATGGGATTCATGCCGAGGCCGATGTCAAGGGCGTCGCTTTTGTATACGCTATCCTTCTGGCCGCCGGGTACTTGTGCGTCATGACCGTAGCAAAAAAATCCGTACACCGTCCCGTCGGGGCAATGGTATACGTAATAGTTTCCATTTAACAATTCTTCAATTTGTTCGGGTACGTTTTCTAAGTTGTACATTGAATACGGCGGTTCATACGTCCAACTAATAATTTCTAGAGCCGCAGCTTTTGACATCGACGCGATCGTCATCGGGCATGTTCCTTCTATTTTTCCTTTAACATAGCTTAATTTTAGGCGATTGTCTACAGGTCTGAGGCATGATGTCGAAATTGTCCAGCATCTCCGGAGAATTTGATGGGAAAACCGGTTTGGAGCAGTTTGCCGAGTGCTGGGTGCTCGGTTTCGATGATCATTTGCCGTGCTTGGACTTGCGGGTTATTGATGGATTCGGCAACGCTAAGCACCGGGCTGACACACGTTTCTTCTATTGTGAGTTGTTCTATCCACTCGTCTCGTGTTTTGGTCTTGAATAGGTGTGCGAGTTCTTGTTTCATGGATTGTTGAACGTCCGCATTCCCGTTTAGTTGATCAATCCAATCTTCTTTTCCGATGCGTGAGCAGAAGTTCTTCCAAAATTTCGGTTCGAGAGCGGCGACGGCAATGTAACGCTCATCTTTCGTTTGATAAATCCCGTAGCACGCTTTCTGACCGGTAAGGCGGGTGTTGCCTCGCTCGGGTTCTGCACCACCGGCAAGGTATCCGTGTGTGACCGATCCGAGTAACGACATGACTCCGTCCATCATTGATACATCAACGTAGCGACCCGTACCGTCCTGACTGCGACTGACGAGCGCCATGAGTATGCCACTGAGCGCCATCAGCGCCCCTCCTGCGATGTCGGCAATTTGTACACCAGGCACGGCAGGTGGGGCGTCTGTATTTCCAGTAATGTCTACTAGACCAGAGGTTGCAATGTAGTTGAGGTCATGACCGGCCATGTTTTGGTACGGACCCGTTTGTCCGTATCCGGTGAGCGAACAGTAGATGATTTGCGGGTTGATCTCTTTCACGGTTTCATAATCGAGGCCGAGTCGTTTCATTACCCCTGGGCGAAAACTTTCCATAATCACATCTGCTTGTTTGCACATGTCGAGCAGTGTGTTTCTTCCTTCTATTGTTTTGAGATTCAGTTGAATGCTGTTTTTGTTTCGGTTTAGCGTTAAGAACCGGGTGCTCTGTCCGTTGATGATCGGTTCAGTCTCCCGGCCGTAGTCACCAGTCGTAGGCGCTTCGATTTTTGTCACTTCTGCACCGTAATCAGCCATCATCATCGTGCAATATGGACCGGGCAATAGGCGCGTGAGGTCGAGCACACGAATGCCATGAAGTACTTGCATTGACGTTTCTCCTTTTTTATTTCAGCTTATCCAAACAGGGAATTTCTTACACTTTGGAAAACTGTTAAACCAAAAATCAGCAAATCTATGTAAATATGTAACGAAAGTCAAACAATATCGCCATTCCATTACAACTCGATTTCAATCAGGTTAAATTAGAAGAATTTGCTTGTCTTTGGTTGCGATTGGTTGTTACGATTCACGTTGTGGAATGCGGTAACTGATTAAGACCACTAAGGAGGGTTACGATGTTTAAAGCTAGGAAAACTAAAGGAAACATTGCATATAGCCTAGGCTTTACAGCACTTGCTGCTGGTTTCGCGCTCATGACAGCGCCGATGACAGCAGATGCAAGTGAAGTACTCGAAAACAACGAAGATGTAGAACAACTCCAAGAGAAATTGAATGATAGAGGACTTCTCGACGACGTCGATGTCACAGGCGAGTATAACGCTGCGACGACAGACGCTGTTACAACTTACCAAGAAGAGCATAACTTGCTCACAGATGGGCTTGCTGGTGTACAAACACTTGGCGCGCTATCAAACCTAACACTTGAAGATGAGGGAGACCTCGTTGAAGAGCTTCAATCTGAACTTCAAGCAAATGGATACGACCCAACGTATGTTGATGGCAAATTCGGTCCATTAACCGAAGATGCATTGGTTGAATTCCAATCAGACGCTGGCATTGCCGCTGACGGTATTGCTGGACCAGACACGTTTAGCAACCTCATGTACAATGGGGCGCCAACAAAAGAAACGGAACCTGTAACTGAAACGGAAGAAACCGCATCCGCAGAAACAGAGTCCACGTCTGAAGAATCAACAACGAACAACACTGAAAATGAAACGAGTGGCGGCACAGAAGCACCAGAAGGCGCCACAATGACAATGGAAGCTACAGCGTACACGGCTGAGTGCGAAGGATGTTCTGGAATTACTGCAACAGGCATCAACTTATTGAACGACCGCAATGCCAATGTTGTTGCTGTTGATCCAAACGTTATTCCACTTGGTTCTACGGTTTACGTAGAAGGATATGGCGAAGCAATTGCTGGTGACACTGGCGGTGCGATCAACGGAAATAAGATTGACTTGCACATGGCTACGACAGAAGAAGCATTAAACTTCGGTCGCCAATCTGTAGAAGTAACTGTACTTGACTAATGGTTAAAGAGCGAAGGATCAAAAAATCCTTCGCTCTATTTTTTTGCCTTCGTGACAAGCGTCACGATGAGTACGACCGGGCTAATGATAAGTGTTAAGCTCCCAAATATATTGTATAGATTAACATTGTACATATTTAAGAAATTCACACCCCAGTCATCAAGTGTGCCTAAAAAGTTGTTCGTTCCTTGTGTAGGAAAGTTAATCCAATCCATGATTGCCATAATGACAAATATGGCGATCACTCCACTAATGGTATGCACCCACGTCACTCTCATCCACTCCTTATATTTTAAGGGTCAACGATATGGTCGAAGCCAACGAAAGCGCCAAATAGCGCACCAAGTACCCCCCATAAAACGATACTCACGACGTGCCAAAAAATAACGGTTTGTTTCTTTGCGCCTGCCGCTAAAGACGCGAAAGCAGCGATGTGTCCAGATGCATACAACGGCGTGAGAATGGCTAAGCCAGCCACTCCGTATTGCCGATACATCTTCCCTGCTTTCTCAAACCTTGAACGAATGAATCCCCCTTTTTTCTTTGTTTTCCGATTCCTCATTCTCTGAAATAACGCATCAAATGGGAGGATGATGAGCAATACGGAAATTACATTTCCAATGATTGCACCGATGGCTGCCACGACGACGGGCACACCGGTGAAGCTCGCGACGCCTCCAGCAAAGAATGCTTCTAAAAAAGGAACAAATGCGATCGCAACAACCGCAAGTGGTACGAGCCATCCGTTCACTTCTGAAAGTTGAATAACGAAGTCTTGAACAGAAATGAACACGCGTTGCATCGTGTCTAAAACGAAATTCATGTAATCTTCGATCACGACAGCCACCCTTCCTATCCTTTTTCTACTTCTAGTGTAGGTGGACGGGAAGGGTGCGTCAGCAAATTCGGGATACGAGGAGGGAATTGGGTAATGAACGGGGCGAAGCGAATAGTGGGAGGGACTAGAAACTGTGCTTCTTTTTGTTCAATAAATGCAGCGCAACGGGCACGCAAATGAAGGTGAATAACCAAAGAGTCAGGAATTCTCCGACAACTGAAAAGGGACTTGCAATAATGCTCTGGATTGCTTTGTCGAAATGAGCCATTGGCAATATTCCCGGTTCTGACAAGTTTTGATAAATTATTGCCTGGGAAATAAAAAGTAAAAAGACCGGTCCTTCCCAAAAACCAACTTCAAGTCGATTGTTGGAGAACGCTGCCGCCACAGCGCCAACTGCTGCGAAGAATACGGCAATGGGAAAGATAAAAACGACGATGCCAATGGCATGAATGATTGCAACTTCACTCACCCAAATGGCGAGCGTAATAAACACTACGGTAATGAATAAGGAAATCATCGCCTTCCCAGCTAAAAGCAAAAGAAAAGAGACCCCGCTTTGGTCAAATACGCGCCAGGCATGGAGCTCTTTCTCTTCGACAAGCAAGCTCGCCATGATCTGCATCGGCATTAAGACGAGTGCCAGCGCGATTATAAATGGCAAATCGGGTCTGTTATCAATCATAAAAATCATTAAAAACGTAGCGTACGGAACGAGCGTAATCCAATAGATGGCCCCATTTGTTAGGAGCTGATGGACTTCTTTGTAAAAAATCATTCTCCATAACCTCATCGTGCTCGTCTCCTTACATCTTTAACATGTCTCGTAACGTCGAATAGTTTCCTTTGGATAGCGGAACTTCGCTCTTCTTGCGGTCACCGAGCCGCAGACTATAACTATTTTTGCTCCATACAATGACTTCTCTTACCCGCTGCAAGTTAACGACAAATGCGCGGTGAGATCGATAAAAGCCATACGGAACAAGTCTGGATTCCAACTCCTTTAAAGGCAATGCAGACACGAACACTTCTTGGTTTACATGAATGAACGTATGCCCATCTTTACTTTCAACATAGTCAATTTCCAACGGATCAAATAAAATGAACTTGTCATCAACCTTCGCCGATATTTTCTCTAACTTCAACGGTGAGCCTGTTGTCACTTCTTCGGTTTGACTTGATAAACCACGCTCATGAAGTCGGTACGGCTTGCCATATTGCACCGCCTCTTCCAAAGACGTGCTCGTAAGCACAACATACCTTTTCTGAAGACGTTCGAGCACTCCTTGAAAAACTTGTTTCGTTTCACGGTCGACACCTATGATTGGCTGATCAAACAAATAAACATCGGCAGGCATAATTAACGCACGTGCATAATGCAAGCGGCGCTTTTGCATCGCTGTTAATCGTTTGATGCGACGGTCGGCGACATCTGTAAGCCCACACGCACGTAAAATGTCGGCCTCTTCTCGCTTGCGCCCGTACATGCTCGCCCACAGATGCAAATGCTTACGTGGTGTAAGGCGAGTGTATAATCCGTCAGACTGAAAGAATATGAACCGGTTCGGCACGGGTACATCAACGAATGACGGGTCTACATAACATTCATGAAAGGGCTCTAACCACTCCGTATCGCCGTGAAGCGCTACCGCTTCTCCGCGAACAACCGTAAAGTCTGCCTCAGGTAGGCGAACCGTATTCCCTTGAAGTTTCTCGTTGAAATGAAAGAATAAACTCAAAACGACCCTCCTGTTCCTCGCTTTAATCGCTGAACGACAGCAAGAAGAACGAATGCAAAGATGACGATTGAGCCGACCCAATATGCGGCAAGGGCGGTATTTCCCGACTCCACGGCAATATAGATGCTCGTCGGAACCGTCTGTGTCACCCCGTAAATGCTCCCTGCAAACATCATCGTCGCGCCGAACTCACCCATTGCCCTGGCAAACCCTAGCATATATCCCGAGATGAGTGTCTTCCACGTCATCGGTAGCGTTACATAAACAAACACTTGCCACTCTTTTGCCCCCATTTGGCGCGCGGCGGCTTCAAGTTCATCATCAATCGTTTCAAAGCCGTTGATTAAAAGCTGATAGATGAGCGGGAAAGCGACAACGGTCGCTGCAATGACCGCTGCGAGATATGTAAACACAATCGGTTGATTAAAAAGCAGCTCAAACCATTCACCGATCACACTTCTCCGACCAAAAATGACCAGTAACCCAAAGCCAATAACAGTCGGAGGCAAAACGAGGGGAAGCATGAGCGCTGTCTCAACAAATACTTTTCCACGAAAGTTTCTTTTCTTCATCCACCAAGCAAAAATGATCGCAAGGACGAAGGAGAGAATGCTTGCCAAAGCAACAACACGTATTGAAGCGAGGATGGGCGTCCAAAACGCTTCAATCATGTTGAACGCCGATCTCAAACCCATAAGATTCGAAAATATGTAACGGCTCGTCCGTCTGTACCCAGTCATAAAAGTGTTCCGCTCGTTCGCTAACATCCCCGATTAGACCGATCGGATAGACGATCGGTTCGTGGAAATCTTCCGGTGCGAGTGCAACCGATTGGACGTCCTCTGTACTTAGCGCATCCGTTTGATACACAATGCCAACATCTGCATTGCCTGTTTCCACATAAGTAAGTACTTGCCGAACATCTTGGCCGTACACAAACTGATCCTCAAGTTCAGTATGTAGATTCATATTTTCTAATACTTGAGCTGCATATTTCCCGGCCGGAACAGATTCAGGATGACCGACTGCAAGACCTTGGAAGTCTACTGTCATGAGGTCAGACCAGTCGGCAATCTCCATCTCTAGTGTTGATATGAGCTGCAACCGGTTACGCAGTAAAGAGGTGGTTTCACTAACTTCTCCTCGATCAACGAGCATTTCCATGTCAGATTCGGCTGCAGAAATAAACACATCCACAGGCGCTCCTTGCACAATTTGTTGCCTAAGTTGTCCAGAAGAGCCATAGTTCATGATCAGTTCCACGTGTTCTTCCTCTTCATAGATCTCTTCTATATCACCGAGTGCGTCGGATAAGCTTGCCGCTGCCATCACATGAACTTGCTCTGTCTCCTCACCACTCGCACACGCCTTAAGCATACTCGCCGCTATTATGATCCACACCTTTTTCATCCATCAACACCTCTTTATACTTTCATTCTAATGATTCTGACGAATAAATGAAAGCAAAGCAAAAAATGAATCTATTTACATATAAACGTAGTTAGACCTTCATTTATTTTGATTATTTGTTAATATTAAGAATAATTAATACTAGGAGGCGTCTTCATGGTAAAATTATTAGTAGATTATAAGCTCGACGATACCGACAGGGGGCTACTCGAACTGCTTCAACAAGAGTCACAGTTGTCGAACGTCGACTTGGCTCGCCGCATTAATCTCTCTCCTCCAGCGACACATGCCCGGGTCAAACGTTTAGAGGAAGCAGGCATCATTGAACGCTATGTCACGATCTTAAATAAAGACCGACTCGGCTTTGATCTGCTCTGCTTTATTTATGTAGGCATGAATGCGCATCAAAGAAAGCATATCGATTTCTTTCAAGATAAGGTTGTGCGTATGCCTGAAGTGTTGGAGTGTCATCACGTAACGGGCGAGTATGATTATATTCTAAAAGTATTATTGAAAAACAGTCATGACTTGAAGACGTTTATTGTTGAGAACTTGAGTGCATTGCCGAGTGTGACGCGAATTCAGACTAGTGTGTCGTATGGCGAAGTAAAATCGTCGACGGCGTTGCCTATCCAAAAGGAGGATTCATAATGACGGGTGTTCAAAAGTACATTGACCGAGGGATGGAAAAATTGCAGTCGGAAATGGCCCGCAAGCAGATGATGAAAACGAAGCGATTTGACACGATCGCCGCGCACGGTTTGTATGGGATGGAAGATGCGATGGCAAATCAGGGAAGCATTATGGAACCGCTTACCGTTTCACCAGCACAGCATTTCGAGAATTCCGATCATCTGGAAGCTGCGCTTTCTTATCAAACACCTGCGTGGGGGTATACGCGCATTCATAACCCGACGCTTCACTACCTTGAAGGCACACTTGCCCTACTTGAAGGCTATGGCTCAGACGTCGAGACGTCTGCGGTTATGACGAGTTCTGGAATGAGTGCGATCTTCATGGCAACGAATCCGTTTTTACAAGCGGAGACGGACGGTATGAACTTCGTTGCCGATGCGAAATGTTACGGAGGTACGTTCATGTTGTTCGATGAACGCTATCAAAATGAACGGGGCATTGACGTGCGTTGGGTGCAAGACACCGCCAATATTGATGCATGGGCGACGCGCATTGATGACGAGACACGCTTTCTCTATGTTGAGATGCCGTCCAATCCGTCTTTGACGGTGGCCGACCTTGAACCATTGGCGAATCTCGCCCATGATCATGGCATTCCACTCATCGTTGATTCGACACTTACAACCCCTGCCCTCATGCGTCCGATCTGCCATGGTGCGGACATTGTCGTGCATTCCATTAGTAAAGCAATCGGCGGGAGCGGATCGGCAATTGCGGGTGCCATCGTTGCCAAACACCATATCCCGAGCCGTGTCGGTACCGATGAAATGCGGGAAAACTTTACGGGCTACGTGAAGCTCTGGCCGATGCGCGACCACGGCACGTCACTGTCTCCACTAAGTGCTCACTTTATTCTAAACGATTTGCGTACGCTACGTACGCGCGTAGACGTAATGAGCAAAAGTGCGATGCGCGTTGCTCAGTTTCTTGAAGCACACGACAGGGTGGAAGCGGTTCATTACCCAGGTCTTCGCTCCAATGCTGGACATGCAACTGCCTCCAAGTATATGTGGCTCGCAGATGGCGACGAGTCTGGAAGCGCCGTCAATCGGTACGGTCATTTGATGAGCTTTATGGTAAAAGGTGGCGCTGAAGCCGCTCGGAATACACTTGATCGCCTCCAAATCATTTGGCGAGCGACAGATCTTGGCCGCCATAAAAGTGTTGCGGTTATCCCAGCCATTTCCACACACCAGCAACAAGGCGAGGAAGGCCGAGAACTTGCCGGCATTCCAGCTAACCTCATTCGCCTGTCCATCGGCGTAGAACACCCTGCTGACTTAATGGATGAGCTAGATCAAGCGTTAAGATAACGGCTCGGAGGATAGAATCCCCCTCGGAAGCATACGTGCGACCGGGTGGGATTTTTTCGGTTGCTTAGCAATATGTGGATCTGTGCGCTAGTTGGGGTAATCTGCGCGCTAGTTTGCTAAAAAGTCCACCTTTTTGCCGATTTTTTGCCAACTAGAGCGCAAAATCTACAAACTCGCGCGCAGTTTCTGGATCTTACGCTCTGTACAATTATTTTTATAAGATTATTCCGAAAATTGAAATCTTTTCATTCGTACATATACAAATCACTATGCTAGGAGTGTTCCTATATGTTTAAAAAAGCGACTTCGTTTATTATTGCACCCTCTCTGCTCATCGTGGCGTGTGATAGCCAAAGCTCAATTGGCTCAGAAGAGGATGATGGCGGTTTTTTGTGGAAAGTCGAGAGCGGGGATACGACCGTATACTTGCAAGGAACGGTTCATATTGGGCATGAAGATGGCTACCCGTTAAATGCAGCGATTGAAGATGCTTTTGAGCAGTCCGACGTCGTCCTGCCTGAAATTGACATAAACAACATTGACCAGCGGGAAGTCAATGAACTTCAATCGGATCAAACTTACCCTGAAGGCACAACGTTAGAAGATGATTTATCCGCAGAGCATTATGAAAAACTCGAAGAAATCCTGGACGGTACTGGTGCTGATCTTCACGTTAGACAACACGACCTGCCGTTTGTGATGACCTCTCTTCTCCACGGACTTCAGCGCCAAGATGGGGAGTACACGCACGAACATGGTGTTGATCAATACTTTCTAAATAGAGCAGAAGAAAAAGACAAAGAAATCCGTGCGTTAGAATCATATGAAGTTTATTATGAGGCAGACCAATTAGTCCCACACGAAACACACGTAACCCTTCTGGAGGAGGAGATTGACAACTTTGATGAGTCAGAGGAGGGAAGCAATGCCTCTGTTGAATTGTGGTGGGCAGGAGACCCAGACGCCTTAGCGGATGCATTCGAATACACTCCTGCTGAAGAAGAGTATTATGCGATTACCGGGGAGTATCGAGACGGTTTGATGGCAGACCAGCTCGTAGATATACTCGAGAAAGACAGTGGCCAAACGTATTTTGTGATCGTTGGGGGAAGCCACTTTGTTAATACACTGAACCCAACGATTATCGATTTCTTGGAAGAGGCTGAGTATACTGTTGAGCATGTGTATTAGGGAAGACTTCTCTTTCAAAATGCATCATGTTGCGAATTGAGTGGTTTTCAAACCATTTCCACACACCAGCAACAAGGCGAGGAAGACCTGGAGCTAGCCGGCATTCCTGCTAACCTCATTCGCTTGTCGATCGGCGTTAAGCATCCGACTGATATTATGGATGAGCTCGATCAAGCGTTAAGGTAACGGCTTGGAGGATAGAATCTCCCTAGGAAGCACTCGTGCGATCAGGTGGGATTTTTTTCGGTCGCTTAGCAATATGTAAATATGTGCTCCAGATGAGGCAATCTGCGCGCTAGTTTGCTTAAAAAGTCCATCTTTTTGCCGATTTTTCGCCAACTAGAGCACAACATCTACTAACTCGCGCGCAGTTTCTAACCCCCTACTCCAGCTCCAGCACTTCTTCAAATTGTTCGCCTTCTTCCATCGTCCAAATCATCGTCACTTCAATGGTGCGATCTTCATCTGTTAATGCACAGCCAGTACAACCGGCTTCGGTTGTAATCGCTGAGCTTCCAGAATCGAAAGTGGTTCCGAGTATTTCAAAACTGTAGTCTGTAAGAATATCAATACTTTCTACTTCATCGTAATTATCGGGCAAGTAGTGAAATGTGTAAAAGGCGGTTTCTTGGCTTTCATGTGCTTGAACGGCTTCGAATTCGATTTCCCACGTATCGCTTTCGGCATGTTTGAAAATCGATTGCTGGCAGCCGGCCAAGATGAGTATCAGGCCAATCCATAACCATGTGCATTTTTTTGTCATTGACACCACCCCTAAATTCGTACGATTTATTACTTATATTTTATATTATCATATAATTCTAACTAAAACATACTAAACTCTTTCTATGCACCGAGAAGAGGCTAATGAAAATCGCAACATAGAAACTAGAAACCTTACTATAGAATGACCAATGGTGCGATATCAGTCAAATATGCTATTAAACCTTAAAGAATCTTAGCATTGCGGTTAACATGGCTATCGAAAATTTCACATGCATCGGTACCGCTCGTTTGCGTTAACGAGTAACTGAGGCCTTATTCATTTCTATGGTAAAAGAGCAATTCGCTTTTTTTTAGTGACTTCTGAAACGGTTGTGTGCAATTGAACCTACCCGTAAAGTTGGAGTTAGCGACCCTGCAATTGCTGGCGGGCAGGTCAGGGTCGTTCTCGTTACGGCGAGGCGCTCGCTGGCGCACCGAAACAGCTCTACGGTTTACAGATTCTGTTCCAAGCTAGCAATTACGCCCCCTAAGATCGGTATATGCCGACGAACTTGGGCACAGTCCCCCTACCCGTCGCCACAACTCCTTATATACACCGGTTAGCCCGCCAGCCGCGCATTCCCAGATCAATAAAAAAAGGGGAAAAATAGAAAATCCCACATAGACCACTTTATGAGGGGATTTTCTTCAATCAGGCACCATTTTTTACAGGAATCCCCACATTGAAAGGTTAAATCCCCTCATAGAAGGTTATATGAGGGGATTCTTACCGATTGCAGCACGCCATGTTGTTCGAATCCCCACATAGGTCGGAGCCGATGTATCGCATTAACATGAAACTAGAGATTGGGATGCTGCTTTTTCAGTGACTTCGCGCATGAAAGCATTATTCACACCCTTCAAGAAACATCCACAGCTCCTGCATTTTCCAATTCCAAGATGGCACACGCCGCTTAATTTCCCTATAATAGACGTTATGAAGTTGTGCAGGGAGGGGGCAACGTATGAATCCAACGAAATGGCGTTTTCAGTATCGAATGATGCTGATTACTTCGTTGTTGCTGCTCGTAACTTTGCTGTTGGCGGGATTATTGATTGCCCAGTCGCAAGCGAATCAGACGCGGGAGTCGCTCGAGCAACAAGCGATGCTCAGCGCGACGCACCTTGCCGTGAATCCGCTCGTCATTTCTGCCCTCGTCTCTGACGAGCCAAATGCCGAGTTAAGTGAAATTGCAGCACGTTTACGCGAGGACAATGATTTGCTTTATATCGTTATTATGGATATGGACGGAATTCGGCTGACTCACCCAACGGCTGAACAAGTCGGGGAACGATTTGTCGGCGATGATGTTCACGCAGTACTTGCGAATGGCGATCGGTATACATCAGAAGAAGTCGGCACACTCGGCCCGTCGATGCGTGCGTTTCACCCGGTGATGAATGAGGAGAATCAGATCGGTGCGATTTCTGTTGGCATCTCCACTCAGCGTATTGAAGATTCGATTTTCCAAAGTCAACAGATCGTGTTTATTGCGACAGGGGTGAGCATGCTCATTGGTGCTGCTGGCGCATACCTTCTTGCTTTGCGTCTCAAACGCACGTTACATAACCTCGAGCCCGAAGCCATCGCTCAACGCCTGAAAGAGCGTGAAGCAATGCTTGAAAGTGTGCAAGAAGGGGTGATCGCAACCGATAATGAAGGAACGATCATCGTGATGAACGAGGCGGCAATACATGCACTTGAAAAAGATCACGTCGGTAAGCCGTTGAACGACGTGTGGCCGAAGTTCCCGATTTCAGAACCACTTTGGCACGACCGGAAAGTGCTCGATGACTTGCAAGTGTTCCAAGATACGCAAATGATTACGAACAGAATTCCGGTAAAGGTCGGTAACGATACGGTTGGTGCGCTCGTGACGTTTCGAAATCGGAATGAATTGGACAAGGCGCTAGAACGGTTGTCAGGGGTCGAGCATTATGCACAAGCTTTACGTTTCCAAACGCATGAATTTATGAACAAACTTCATGTAATCGGAGCGATGGTGCATACGAAGTCTTTTGAAGAGCTACGGGAATATGTTGATTACTTATCTGACCAATACAACGCTGGTATCAACGAAATTGCAACGTATGTTAAAGACATCACGCTTGCCGGATATGTTGCAAATCAGATCGACCGCTTAGAAAAAGCGGATGTGAACGTGACGCTCTCTGGCAATGGCGGCTGGCCAATTTTGACAGAGCCGAGGCATATTGATCGGTGGATTACGATCATTGGCAACGCGTTAAACAATGCGTATGAAGCGATGATTGGTCAAGAACAAAAACGGATGACGCTCTCTTTTGCCGCCAGTAACGATCAACTTGTTTTCGAGGTACAAGATAATGGAAAAGGCTTTGACACTTCCCAACTACCGGACTTGCTTAAGTCTGGGGTTTCAACGAACGGCGCTCATCGTGGGTTTGGTCTTACGATCATGACCAGAGCTGTGGAACAAGCAGGCGGAACGTATGCGTTTACCTCCTCAAAGGGAGAAGGAACGACATTAACGATCACAATGCCCGCTGAAGTAAAGGAGGACCACCGATGATTATTGTCGGGACGGTGGAAGATGAACCACTCGTCACTAAGTTTCACCAAAAATATGTAGAGATGCTCGAAGGCTTTCAATGGGCGGGGTCGGCAACGACACTTTCCGAAGGAAAATCACTCGTCACAAACACGGAGATGGATGTGTTGCTTTTGGATGTGTACTTGGAAAAAGAGAACGGTTTGGAATTGCTGCGCCACATCCGCAACCTTGACATTGACGTAGATGTGATTCTCGTCACATCAGCGAACGATCATGAAACCGTCCGTATCGGGGAACGTCTTGGGGTCGTTGATTACCTAGTCAAACCGTTCACCTTTCAACGGTTTCATGAAGCGATGTTTCGCTATCAACGTCTCGTGAGCGACCAACCGACGCTCTACAGCCAACATGAACTGGACCGCCGACTTCACAACTCAGATTATGATTTGGACGGCGACTTGCCAAAAGGGATTACGAAAGAAACAGCGCTTCGCATTTTGCACGCCTTTCATCACAATAACGAATGGTACACTGCCGCAGAACTGAGTACGATGACGAACATTTCTCACGTATCATTGCGCAAGTACTTGCGCTTTTTCGTTGAAAAAAAGTGGCTGGAAAAAGACCTCACCTATCAGCCGTCCGGTCGTCCGGTGCAACATTATTTATTGTCTTCACAAGGAAAACAACTACTGCAAACGTAACAGCCTTCTTTCAGGCTGTTTTTTCTTTTGCTTTCGTTTAATTAAAAAAGGTAGAAATTTGTCAAGAAATTGTGGAAAATGTGCGTAAGCGTTTTCAAGGGAGGTAATATTCAATGAAAGCTACATTTCAGACAACTTGGCAAAACTTATGGAAGCAACACCACCGAACAAAAGATCTTCTAAATATTTTTTCTTATAAAAAAGATGTCGATAAGGCGGCGAAGAAACGAGAACAGGATTCGCCCGACAACACCGCGAATGCACCTGGGAATGACGATAACGGGGACGACCAAAAGCCGAACAAACCGTACTCTCGTGCACAGCTTATTGGGTTATTGCTCGGTCCGACACTCTTTCTACTCATTTATTTATTCTTCGATCCTCCAGGGCTTGGACCAGACGGCGTTGCTGTACTTGCGGTTACGCTTTGGATTGCGACATGGTGGGTCACTGAAGCCTTACCGATTCCGGCAACATCTCTACTTCCCTTAATTTTGCTACCTACTACAGGGGCAATGGAAGGCGGGGACGTCGCTTCTGCTTATGGCGATGATATTATTTTCTTATTTCTAGGCGGTTTCTTCATTGCGACTGCAATGGAAAAGTGGAACTTGCATAAGCGGATGGCTTTATTTATCATCTCAGTCATCGGCACGAGTACCCAGCGTATATTGCTCGGGTTTATGTTAGCTACTGGTTTTATCTCGATGTGGGTATCCAACACGGCAGCGGTTATGATGATGATCCCTATGGGGCTTGCGATTACAGCCCAAGTCGCTTCTGCACTGAAAGGCAAACCTGAAGAAAAAGATTTTCCAAAGTTCGAGAAATCCCTTATCTTTGCTATCGGTTATGCCGGTACGATCGGCGGGGTCGGTACGTTAATTGGTACGCCTCCTAACATTATTCTTGCCGGTCAAATGCAGGAAATCTTCGGAATTGAAATCTCATTCGCTACGTGGATGCTGTTCGGGGTGCCGCTCGTTATTATTATGTTAGCGGTTGCTTGGCTGTACCTCGGTCGTATGGCCTTTAGAACGAGCATTAAGCACTTACCTGGCGGTAGAGAAGTGATACAAGAAGAGCGTCATAAACTCGGGAAAACGACCTATGAAGAGTGGATGGTCGGAATGGTGTTTTTACTCGCCGCCTTCCTCTGGATTACCCGTGGATTCTTCTGGTCAGGCGATGATGCACTCATCGTCGAAATTCCTGGCATCTCGGATGGACTGATCGCTGTTCTTGCCGCTGTACTTCTTTTCTCCATCCCAGCCGTTCGTGCTCAAGGAGGAAGAATTCTAACTTGGGCCGATTCTCGCGATATTCCTTGGGGAGTCCTCCTCCTGTTCGGTGGTGGTCTTGCCATCGCACAAGGGTTTACCTCATCTGGATTGTCCGATTGGTTAGGGGAGCAATTAACTGTTCTTGACGGATTCCACTTGTTTATTATTATTGCATCTGCAACACTACTCATCATGATGATGACAGAGATTACGTCAAACACTGCAACTGCAACGATGATTTTGCCAGTAGTAGCAGCACTTGCTGTTGCCCTCGACGTTCACCCATTTGCGCTCATGATTCCTTGTGCAATGGCTGCCAACATGGCGTTCATGTTACCAGTCGGTACACCGCCAAACGCCATTATGTTCGGTACTGGGAAACTTCGAATCATTGAAATGGTGAAAACCGGTTTTGCATTAAATATCGTAGCTACAATTGTCATCGTTCTTGGTGTCTACTTCCTCGTTCCACTCGTGTGGGGCATCGATTTATCCGTATTCCCAGAGACGTTACTTGATTAATGTATAATTTCCATCCGCTCATCACTCTTGTGAGCGGATTTTCTTATGCGTGCATGCTACAATGGCACTAAAACGCGTTTTAGAAAGTGGAGGCTTGAGATGATTCGACAGTTACACGCAGAAGATCGCTCAGTATTTGCGCGAATGCATACAGGCATCGAAGACGATTACATCTTACATATTTTTGACCGGCTCGTAACAGGAAATAGCTATTTATACGGATTGTTTATCGAAGAACAACTCGTCACCATCGGTGGCTTCACCATTTTCCAGAACACGTATGCCATGCTCGGACGCTTGCGAACCGACACCCGCTACCGCGGGCAGAACCTGTCCACAAAGCTGATGGAAACCGTCATTGACAAAGCCTTTTCCATTCCAGAAATACAATGGGTTGGGGCAAACACCCAAGAACACAATACGTCCGCCCGGCGAGTGTTAACGAAGCTAGGCCTCACACCGACAGCCACACTGCACGGAGCGACGACGCAACATCCTGAGCGCCTAACAAACGGAAGTGAGCGGTGGTCAGAAATCACCGACAAAACTGAAAAACTCCGATGGTTAGAGAAAGCGTACACGTCTTCAGGCAACGTCTTCCCGTATGAATGCTACTATCCGTTTCCGGCAACCCCATCATTATTTTCAGAAGACGACGTAGCAAACTGGCGCTTTTTTCAGAACGCAACTGAAGATCGCTTTTTCGTTGCGAAGAAAGATCAAAAGAAATACCATTATGTGCATCTTGCGTATCCGTGGCCAGATGCCGCCGATCAGCCCGGGTTGTGGGAAACCGTCACCACACTATTTGAGGAACAGACGAAAGAAACGGGTGACTTGACGTATGTTTGGTTGGACCTCACAAAAGAGATGGCCCGCACACTGCCTAGTGATCATCCGTTTGACCTCCCTTCTCCGTGGATCCTTCACGGCACGTATCGATAACAAAGACCGATCGAGCCTACGTGTGTAGGCTCGATCGGTCTTCTATTGTTGTTTATCATTGGCTTGCTGCTTCGCCCGATCTCTTCTTACCATATTCACAAAAATATCAATCGCAAATGAGAGAACGACAAACATAATAATGAGCGCATACCACGGCAGATCGTACCCAAGTACTCTCAGTACAACGATGAGCACAGCAGCGACGAGTAGATAGATCCACATGACTGTCCAATCAAACGCACGCTTTTTCATTGTTCAATCCCCTTGATTCAACATTCTCTAACTAGGATAAAAGAATTCAGCAACTTGTGCAACGAAATCGACCAGTCTACCGATCATTTCCATCAAAATAATTACCTATGACCGGTTGCATTCTAAATCAGAAGCAGATATAATTTTCGACATTATGTTCTGAATTTATCGAGATTTACCATTCACCAAGGATTGCGAGGCACCTCATGACGTCTGAAAAAAGTAAAAAATCACTCAAGTTTCTAAACACCATTGAACGCATCGGCAACAAATTGCCAGAACCGCTAATGATTTTTGTCATACTTATCGCAGCAGTTATCGGACTTTCTACCACCCTCGACTGGGCAGGGATGAGCGTTCTTCATCCTCAAGATGGCGAATTATTAGAAATCCGCAGCCTGCTCTCTGGAGAAGGCATTGAGTATATGGTCACGTCGCTCGTCGACAATTTCGTTGGCTTCGCGCCACTCGGGGTCGTCTTAACACTTATGATTGGCATCGGGCTTGCTGAACGTGTCGGATTGTTAGAATCCTTAATCAAAACACTCATGTTATCCGTTCCTGCATGGCTCGTGCCGTACATGGTCTTTTTTACAGGAAACTTTGCAACCGTTGCATCGGATGCCGCGTTTCTCATCGTTCCCCCACTCGCCGGAATGATTTATTACACACTCGGCAGACACCCTGTAGCTGGTATTATTACCGGTTTCGTCGGCGCATCCAGCGGTTACGGAACCGGTATACTGATTACATCAAACGAGCCGATGCTTGCCGGAATTACGAATGAAGCGGTCGCCATTCTCGGTGATGGCCGGATGGTTACCGCGGTCGACAACTACTTTTTTATGGTCGTTGGTGTACTCATCGTCACCCTCATCGCCGGTACGATTACGAGAAAAGTAACCGAGCCACGCCTCGGTACATTTGAAGGCACCACAACGAAAGAAATCAAACCCGTTTCAAGCGAAGAGAAACGGGCGCTAAAAATTACCGGCGTCGTGGCGCTGCTATACGTTGTGATAATCACTACACTCGCTCTTTTTCCAGGGTCACCGTTACAAAATGAAGACGGCGGGCTCGTCCCTTCTCCTTTTCTCGATGGAATTGTATCCTTCTTACTCGTCTTCTTTATCATCGTCGGTCTCACTTACGGATTTTCCATGAAGAAAATCTCAGGAACAGCCGATGTGATGCGATACTCAGGAGAAGCGATTGCGAGCGTTCGAAACTTTGTTGTCATCATCTTCTTTATCGCGCAGTTCACGGCGTTTTTTGATTGGACAAACATCGGTCTTTGGATGGCCGTCAACGGTGCTGAATTTCTCATATCCGTAAATCTTACCGGCATGGTCACGATTGTCGGCGTCATCTTGCTGTCCGCGATGATGACGCTCCTTATTACGAGTGGTTCAGGGTTGTGGGCCATATTAGCCCCTATCTTCGTACCGATGTTCATGCAGCTCGGCTACGACCCTGCCGTCGTTCAGATGGCTTATCGAATTGGGGACTCGGCAACAGGCATGATCACACCGCTCACACCATACATGATCGTCATACTCGGCTTCATCCGTGAGTGGGACAAACGAATTGGAATCGGGTCTCTCATCTCGTACACCTTACCGTACTCCATCCTCATACTCATTAGCTCAACCCTTCTTTTGCTCGGGTTCGCATGGCTCGGCATCCCGATTGGGCCAGGTGTTCATTTCTAGACGTTGCCCGGGGTTTTGCAAGCAAGGCAGCGAGTACCCGCAACGTTCTATGGTGTGATTTTCTACAATTGGACCCTTATCGTAGCTGAAATCTTACCATAGATGGATCAATGGTAAGATCTCTAGTTTCTATGGTGTGATTTCCAGCAAATCAGCAAGAAAAACAGCAAAAATCATCCTATAGAATGATCTATAGGATGATTTTTGTAAGGATTAAACTTGGGGCTTATACCAGTAAAACGAAAAATGGGAGTGTTCTTCAAAGCCGATATTCTTATAAAAAGAGTCGTCTGAAATGACGTATGCTTTTTTAGCGCCCATCAACCCGCACCGATGTAACGTTTCAAGAACCAATGCTTTCCCTAACCCTAACTTACGGTACGCTGGCTTTGTACATAATGGTTCAATATAAGCGTAGTCCGTTGTTTTGTCATACCAGCCCCCGCAATAAGCAGCAAAACCTGCTTGATTCTTCGCTACGATGTGAAGAGAAGAATCTAAATGTGGTGCCGTTAGCATTCTTTTCTGCACGTTGAGCGTTTTCTCGTCAAGAGGTAGAGGGCCTTCGTTTTCAAACCCTTCCCATAATACTTCATGGTGTTCATATAAGTCATTCTCTGGCTGCAAGTTGTGCAGTTGAAAGTCTGGATGTAATTCATAGTGTAAGTCAGCATTCTCTAAATCACATGCTAATACTTGTTCGGACTGTTGTGCAATTTCGAAGTTGTATTTTTCCAATAAAGCAATGCCAGCTTCATTTGCATCATTTACAGCAATTCCTAGACCTGTCTTGTCTTGAAAATTAGCAATCACATACTCCAGTAGTTGTTCTTCCAACGATTTGTACGCTGTTAGTGTCGCAAAGAAGGCTTCGCCATTATAATGATCGTACGTCGCTAACCCTACAACTTCATCATCGTCAAACCATAAACCAATCGTATCCAATGATTCAATATCAAGTTCTGGATGGAAAAACATCCACTCCCAGCGTGCCCAATTCCAATTAATGTTCTGGCGACTCTCATCATTCAGCTTGATAAGAAATTGACAGACCGATTGGTAATCATCGTGAGCGAAATTTCTGAATTCCGTTTTCATATATTGCACTCCAGTCTACCCTATTATTTTTCAATACGCGTGAAGCACTGTCCTCATTACATCATAAGATGCGCCTCTTACGAGTACAACAAGTTTTCTAGCTTGAAGACACGAATACGCAAACCGGAAGTTTATGGTATCTTTATGTAAACTACGTAAATTTAACTAAAGGTACAGGTGTATGAATGAGTGTAAAAACATTATGGGGTTCAAGAGTTCAGGAATATTATCGAAAGATGTTTCGGTACTATGCCATCATTGGAGCAAATGTTTTTTATTTCTTTCTGATCATTGGTAGTGTTCTCATTTATTTCTTTCATTTATTTGTGCAGTGGCTTCCTCCTGAACTAGCTGTTGAAGTCATTTTGTCACTCATTGTCACTTACATTTTAACCCAGACAAAAGTACGGACATTTGTTGAGAAGGCAGATATCCCCTTTTTGTTGCCATTAGAATCGCGATTAACACCGTATTTTATTCGATCACTCCTTTATAGTTGGGTAATTGATGTTAGTAAATTGGTGATTTTCTTAACGATTTTTATATCCTTATTTTTGGATACAACTTCTTTACATCTTCTCTTTCTTCTATTTATCGTGGCCATTGCTGGCTTTAACATCGTAATGAAGTGGATTGAACAATGGCTAGAGAACCGCATACAACTTTTGTTGCATCGGTTGAATCGTTTTCTTCTCCTTTATTTCATGGTTTATTTTCTGCTTAAAGATGACTGGATGTATGTACTGATATTCATGAGTGTACATGTCGTCTACATCCTTTATTTTATGAGAAAAAGAAGAACGTTGAATTGGCTGTGGCAAATTGATGAAGAAGAACGTGGCCGATTAAAAAACCTTAGATTTATTAACTTTTTCATTGATGTACCTAGTCTAAAACATTCTTTCCGGCGTAGACGATTGCTCACAATGATTGTGCAAAAGTGTATTCCCACCCGTCAGAGTCGTACATTCATCTATTTGTACGCACAGTTGTTTGTTAGACATAACGATTACTTTTACCTTTATTTGCGACTAACCCTCATTAGCATCGTTGTAAACTTTGCACTGCCAACAAGTGGTTGGGTTTTTCATCTGCTCATTGTATATATGACAGCTTCTCAAATCATCCCTTTACAACATCAACTAAAACAAACTGCCATGCTTTATCCAATCTCAAAAGCTCAAATAAAAGCCTCTTTCTTGAAGTTTGTTTTGATCATCTTATACGTACAATTATTTATCGTATCGGTCCCACTGTTTATTCATCTTTCTATAGCTAGCGTATTCGGTCTAGTCATCGGGAGTCTATTCGTTTACGTATTTGTGAATCACTTTCTCTCGAAGAGAGTCAATGTTTTAGAGAGTACTTTTAAAGAATAGGGAGTATAAAAGTATGGAAGGTGATCAAGATGAAGATTGCTGCAATATACGACATTCATGGTAACGATCGAGCGTTAGAAGCTGTTTTGGTCGACATCGAAAGTGAAAAAGTAGATAAAGTAATTGTTGGCGGTGACTTGGCTTGGGGGCCTCAGCCCAAAAAAGTGATGGATAAACTATTTTCATATAAAGACGAGTTTACTTTTATCATGGGGAATAGTGACAGAGAGATATTTGAATACTACCAGAAGCCGAAAAAAGCAGAAACTATGGTCGATGAGCTAAATCAATGGTGCGTTGAGCAACTATCCTCTGAACAACTTGACTGGTTAGGGTCGTTCACATTTTCACACATAGAAAAAGATCATCTTTTTGTCCACGGCTCCCCTAGAAGTGATACAGAAGCAATAAGGGCTGATACTCCAGAAAACGAAGTCTATGAGATGATAAAAGATGAAAGACAGCAAGTCATCATTTGCGGTCATACCCACATTCAATTTGAAAGAGACATCTTATCTAAGAAGGTTATTAATGCAGGTAGTGTTGGCTTACAGAGTCGAGCCAAAGGAGCTTGTTGGCTATTCATCGATTCAGACAAATATGAGCTTAGAGTATCCGAATATGATTACGAAAGTACAGCGCAAGAAATATTACTAGGCAATTGCCCATACAAAGAGGATTTTGCCGACCATATTAAAAACCCTCCAAATGAAGGTCCTTAATAATAAGTATCCTATTACAATGCACAGCCCCCCTAGCAACCACTTATCATGACCAATACGTAAAGGTTACAATTCCAAGTCTTGACTAAATTAGTTGTCTGCTACCTCTATTCGCTGGCACAACTCGGGCGGATATCTGTAGCCCAAACACTCTCCTGTCTACCGTTATGTGCAAACTATTGGAATCTTTATATGAGCGAAATACTTCAATCGTCACATATTTGCGTTTTTGAGTCATTTCACTTCGTAAAACGGTCCATTATTCACCTGGATTGTCACACAAGATCCGCCAACTGTCACACATAGCAATTTATGAGGCATTTGGCGTCATTAAATGACCGGTTTGTAAGGTGAATGGTCACATAAAAAGGGATAGGACGCCCCTTTTTTATGCCCAGCTTCAGAAAACATCGTCAACTCGAAACTCCAACCTAATCGCTGTGGGAACTTGTTGTAACAAGTTGTAGGTTTTCACCATTTCATAGACCGATCCCGCCCCCTTACCCCCAACCTATTAAATTTTTTTAAAATAACGCAAACAATTTGTCGCTAGATTACGAATATAAGATTAGGAGAAGTAAAAGGTAGGGTGAGAAGTTTGTCGCGTGAAAGAAAGCTCATTAAGAGAATACGAAAAAAAGGGCATCATGACGCGGCGAATGAGCTCGTCTCGATGTATTATACGGATCTACTCGGGTATGTGAAATCGAAGGTTTCCGATGAGGAGCTTGCTCGAGACCTTACGCAAGAGATTTTTATCCATATGCTAGAATCGATCCGCTCATTTGATGAAAGAAAGGCAAGCTTTCGTACGTGGCTTTATACGATTGCTTCCCATCGGGTGATTGATTATTTTCGCTCGAAAGCGTATCAACAAACGAAGAAAACACGATCAATAGACGTCGACGATCGCCAAAGTGAGGATTTCACAGAGCAGTTGTTTCGTTCATTTGAGGTGAATCGGGTTCTTGAACTTTTGCAAACATTCCAAGAGTCTGAGCAGCAGATCGTGCGAGGCAAATTACTGCAAGGTGAACGTTTTATCGACTTGGCAAAGAAAATGAACATGCCAGAATCAACGGTTAAAACGAAATATTATACAACCGTTAAGCGAATTCGGAACGCTTGGGAGGTAGATGGTCATGACGAGTGAGCACAGAAATGAAGAGGAGATTCAAACCATTGTCAGAAAAGGCATGAGTGACAATGACCGCTTTTACCGGCGATTGTTCAAGCTGTATCAAATGATTGGGTTTCGCCATCTTTTCTATGATCGACGCGAAGCGCTGTTTCTCGTCTTATCTCTCCTATTGTTCATGCCGCTCGTCGCTGTATTGTTTGCTTTTCTGAAAGAAGCGAGCGCAACGCACACCCTTCCTACCCTTAGTTTGCTGTTTATGGGAACGCCCTTTTACTTTTATGCCCACATGCTTCTGTTCGTCGCTTTAAAGATGGAGCAACCTGGCGTTGAAGTTGAACAAGCGACGCGTTTTAGTCTCGTGCAACTCATTGCTTTGCGTACACTCGTCATTGCGGTTTTCTCTCTCATCGGCATTATTTTGTTCGTTGTGTTCGCTAATGAACTTGGTGTACACATCCCCGTACTACAAGGGTTAGCTGTCGCCTCCAGCGGCTTGTTTCTATTTGCCTCGATCTATTTGACGTTAATGACGGCGAATCAGAAAAAATGGCTTTGGCATTGGGGGTTTCCTACTTTATGGATCGCCATGACTGTTGGCTTGTACTTGCTGCCAGGCGTGCCGCTCGAAGGCATCATTCAAATGGTTCCTACAGGTGTGTATACCGTTCTTGCCGTCGCTAGCTTTTATTATTTTTATTCACAAATTCAGGATCTTTTTGACGATACAAAACAAAAGGGTGAGGTCTAATTGTTAACGATTGAGAATGTGACGAAGAAGTACGGTTCCTTTACTGCACTAAAAGAGCTTTCACTGGAATTTGATACGGGTGTGTATGGACTGCTTGCGCCAAATGGTGCAGGCAAAACGACGCTCATAAAAATGATGGCCACATTATTGTTCCCAACGAGTGGTAGCATCCGTTTTGACGGTAAAGACATTTATCGGATGGGCGCGGCGTATCGCGATGTGATCGGTTATTTGCCCCAGCAGTTTGGCTACTACAAAAACGATACACCGACGCGTTACTTGCACTATATTGCCGCATTAAAAGGGCTGGACCGAAAAAAAACGAATCTCAAAGTTGAGGAACTGTTAGAGACGGTTGCACTCACGGAAGTGGCTCAGAAAAAAATGAAGAAATTTTCGGGGGGCATGATTCAACGGGTCGGCATTGCCCAAGCGCTATTGAATGACCCACAATTGCTCATTCTTGATGAACCGACCGCCGGCCTGGACCCGAAAGAGCGTGCTCGGTTTCGCAACTTGTTGTCCCGACTCGCCAAAGAGCGCACGATTATTTTAAGTACACACATCGTCGCTGACGTGGAATCGATCGCTAATGAAATTGTGATGATTAAAGATCAGGAACTCCTTTATAAAGAGTCCATCCATACGCTTTGCGGTCGCATTCATGGACAAGTATATGAAACAATGGTCGCCCATGAAGAGATGGACCGGTTTCGGGAGACGTATGCAGTCCTAGGTGAACGGCAGGAACAAGGGCATGTGCTCACCCGTTTTCACACAACTTCTCGTGCCGAACCGGGCTGGGAAATGGTAACCCCACGTCTTGAGGATGTGTTCTTAACAGTGTATCAGGATGAACGGCAATGAGTGTATTCGGTTATGAACTGAGGAAATTGTTGCGCTCACCCATTCTTCTATCGCTTGCCGGTCTGCTCATCCTACTCAATGTTCTCATCATTTCTTCCGCCTGGTACGACACGTCTGCCGCCGAAAGAAACGCCACAACATCGCTTGTGCAGACCCACGGGAATGCCCTCGATGAGAATTGGATGTTTGACGTTGCCGCTGACAATGAAGAGCGGTTAACAGCTTTTAATGAAACGCACAACACATCAATTGCTTCGGCGAACGATCAGTTGGCTCAAGGCATCGACATCACCGAGCCGTACGCTTTGGAACTCATTGAGCTTGCCGTTCGCGATGCCTATGTCGAAGAAGCACCACTCATCGATGAAGAGTATGAACAAATAACGATGACCGGGCTCGCTGAAGAAGCGATTGATCAATACGCACTCGAAGGAAACCAAGCCGAGTGGATGCACAATAAGTACGCCGCATACAGCGAGCGTTACGAAGCACTGCTTCATCAAGAAGAACATAAAACCGTGTTTTATCTCGGGCAGCAAACGCATGCCAGCCTTTATGAACACGTCTTTCGTTACTCGCTAATTGGGCTTTCAATCATCCTCACGTTGCTCACCGCTCATAGTGTGAATTATGAGCACGCGTACGGTACTGCACAGCATGTATACAGCACTGCGCGGGGTCGCCGTTTGCTGTTCACGAAATGGTTAGCGGTGAACGCCAGCAGTTTTCTCATTATTACAACGGTGTTGGCCATTTCTTTAACGGTCTTCTTTCTCACCTATTCCTTCTCTGGAATGTGGAATACGTATGTGAGCTCGTATTTCAATATCGATGGACCTCTTCCGTATTTGACGTGGTGGCCGCTTACGATGTTGACGTTTCTGATCGGGGCATTAATCGTCACGTACACGGTGCTCTTTATCATCGTGCAAATGGTCTTTTTTACGAGTGTGTTCATTCGTAACAGTTATGCCGTCTTTTTTGTTGTCTTGGTCGTCGCTGGTGGCTTCTTGTTACTCCCGTTGCTCGCCCCAGCCGGTTCCAATTTCCTGTTTTACGGGATGTATACGCCTGTGACGCTAATCATGAATCCGCACATGTGGTTCACTGCGACTGCACCACACACTGCAGCAAAAACGTATGAGGTCGTTACACTGCTCGTTTGGGGTGCGATTGCTTCGATTATGGTCACTGTCGCGTTTCGATGCTTCTCTAAACAATCGATTCATTAACAGAAAGGAAGAACACGATGCGTTTATTCATAAAAGAAGTTCGCCGCCTGCTGCAATGGCGGATGTGGCTTCTCTTTCTCCCAATCGCTGCCATTCTTTATATCATGAGTATTGAGTTTCATTTTCAGCACTTCCCTAACGGAAGTAATGCGTATTCTTACGAAACGGCTGAGAATCTCGTTCACGAATACGGGCTCGAGGTGACCGATGAGAACATGGCTGAATTTGCCGTACATCACGAACAGCAACTCGCAGCGGCAGACGCGGTCATCTCAAATCATCCCGAGGCAAACGACCTGAACGTCAGCACATACGACCGGGTGTTTGCGAATGACATCGACGAACGAGAGATGTCAGAGCTCCGGAACACGCTCATGGACAGTGCGGACGGGCTGTTTTGGTACATCCAGATGGAACGGAGCATTCTGGATCAATACCATTCTGACAGCGGACATCCTTCCTACACAGCAGCGGCTAATGAGCGAATTGCTGAAGGTGATGCACGAGGTGAACACCGGGCAATATTACCCGCACAAGTGATGGATAATTTTCATTCGCTGCTCTTTAACGGGAGCATACTCGCGTTGGTTGCGATTGTCGTGTTCATTAGCCCAGCTTTTTACCGAGACCATCATGTGCGGCCGCTTCAGTACGTCACAAAAAAAGGAAGACGCATATTCAGCTTGAAACTGTGGGCGGCTCTATTTGTCGGCCTACTGCTCACGACACTCATTCTCGGAAGTTTATTTGCCGGGTATGTGGTGCTAAACGACACGACCTTGTTCTGGGAAGCGAGCATCAACTCTTTCATGTCGCCAACATTTTTCTGGTATGACCTTTCCTTTCAAGCGTACATGCTCGTCTCCGTTGCCATCGTCTATAGCATCGTCGTGCTTATGGTCATCGTTACAAGTATCGTCTCCCGGCTTGCGGGCAGCTACTTGTCATTGCTCGGCCTGCTTGTGCCAAGTACGTTGCTGTTTATTATCTTCGCCTTACAAGACATCACAAGCTTCCTGTTCATCGTAACCGATCCCGCGACACTTCCATTTTTCGTGAGCGGAGGCGCTTTACTACTCGCAGCAATTCTATTCGTGTACCGCACACGCCGTGAGGCTCGGATGGAGATTGTATAGAAGCTTGATGTCGCCCGTGGATGTTAGATGTACGGATGGTTAGGGATTGGGAGTTTCTAGGAGTCCAGGGATCTAGGTCGCAGCCTTAACGATCTAGATCGAATGAACTTAACATTTTCCTCTTTGCGCAGTTTGTTCCAACTTGCGCGCAGATTCAATGCCCATAAGCGAGCAACCTGTTGGCCCCAGCGGGGCCGAAGCCAAATCGAACTCGGTTCGGCGCGACTCGCGCCGACAGCTTGTTGGTTCTTTGGGGCGAGGATCATAGGTGATCCAGTAATTTGTTCGCTAGTTCATAAGATTAGACCGCTTTTTCTGCGATTTCGCCAAACTTGAGAACCGTTCAGTCGCAACTCCAGCACAATTTCCACTTTACCAAGCTTGCCATTGATTCTTGATGAAATTCTTAAGTTCAACTTATATAGATCGTTTTTCATTCGTTTCGGCACCGTAGGTGGCGATGGTCGCCTGGGTTTTGGGGGTTTTTAGGAGATACGCGATCTAGATCGCTTTAATGAATCATTGAAAACCCTTTACCGCTCATATTTCTTTTTCATCAAGTACACCCCTAACGCTCCGACTAGAATGAGAATCGCTCCCCCTATATAGAACATCGTGCTTGGCGAGATCAATTCTAACCAAATACCGATGAGAAGTGTTCCTAAAGATGAGCCTACAGCGCCCATCGTATTCCAGTAACTAAATACTTTAGATATGTGATCTTCTTTGATGTTTTTCTGGATAGAAGACAATATGGGGATATCGGTGACTGGCGATGTGACTCCGCCGATGAAGAGGACAACAGCAATAAAAAAGGGATCTCCAGCTAAAGCCACACTAACCATCGCAACGCCGAATAATATTTCCCCTATAAATGCGACCGACATCGGCCGCTTCACCTTTAATTTCCCCATGATTAGACTGCCGACCATTTCACCAACACCATTAACAGCCATAAAAACACCAAACATCCCTGGCCCTCCACCTAAAGTGACGGTTACATATAGTGGAAGTGCAACTTGCAAAAGCCCCCTCCAAAAAAAGGTATACACGCCAAATGTCATCACAGTAAAATGAAGTGCCTTCTCTGTTCGTAAAGCGATGTAGCCTTCTTTTAAGCTAGAGAATAATTTCACATCTTTCTTTACACCGGACGAATGATCTTCATTTTTGTTCGATTTAATGAACATAATTAAAAATCCTGCGATTGCAAAAGATAACGCATTGATGACGAGAACGAAAGGCAAGTTGATCAGTGCATTGATGGGTCCAACTAATCCAGCACCGATAAAAAAGGATGGCCATAAAGTCGTTTGCAAAAGACCATTCGCTAGATTAATATTCTTTTTTCCAACCATTTTCGGTATGTACGCCTTACTTGCCGGAACAAAAAAAGGAGAACAACTCGTTAAAACAAAGGAAATTAACGCGATCATTGCGATTGATAGCGCATCAGCAATGTAGAGAACTGGTATAAGCAACACAAGAAAAAAACGAACAAAGTCTGTAATAACCATCGTTTTCTTCTTATCCCATTTATCTGCATAAACGCCACCGATAGGGCCAAACAAAATTCTAGGAAACGTACTACAAAAAGCGACTACACCGACTTCAAAAGGCGAAGCCCCTAAGTAAATCGCCAGAAATGTTACGGCAGTCATATGAATGCCGTCCCCAAGATTCGTCGTAACTTGGGCAATCGCAAACAGAAGGAAATTTCGCCTTTTTAATAAATTTAAGTAGCCGTCTGTCTTCTCATTCATTACTGTTCACCGAAGTTGCCATTTTTTGCAGAAATACTTTGCACCTCATCGATCGAGCCATCTCCTTTCCCATTTAGCACTCTAGCTTGTTGTGATACGTTGTCAGGGTCATTCGCGCAATATTTACTTTTTATTTAAAATTTTCAGCATATAATTCTAATACAACTTCCTCTGCTACATTCGCTATATATCGCTCACATCCTTCAATTTTCGGCTATCAGTGGTGAGGGAAACTCCCCCACCCCTTCACGATATCGATTCGACTTTCACCCAGTCTGTGCGCCCGTCTGCAGCTACTTTGAGGCCGTTTAGTTGCCCGCCGAATACGAGACCGCCGTCGATGCCGATTTTGGTTCCGCATTCGGAAAACCACGGATTGAAGCTTTTGTCCCGGTTTAAAATCTTTACCGGGGTATGGCCAAAGACAATCTTCTTTCCTGTTTGATTCGAACCTGTATGAAAGGGTTCACGAATCCACAAGAAATCTTCGTCTGTCCCGTCTCGCCAGTTCTCTTTCGACAAGTCGACGCCAGCGTGTACGAACAAAAATTGGTTCCATTCATAATAGAGGGGGCGTTCACTAAGAAACGTAACTTCCTCAGAGAATTCGGTTAAGAGCACTGAGCGAAATTCCGCAAAACTCAAGTCATTTGCTCCACTACTAGCTGTCATAAAAGATTGCAGCGTCTCTTCTCCTCCATTTCTTAAGTATCTTGCTTCATGTTCACCCCTCGTCCATTCCATCATCATTTCTTCGTGATTTCCTTTTAAGGCGATGGCTCCTTCTTCGACAAGTTGCATGACGTGCCGGACGACTTGTAAGGAGTCGGGACCACGGTCGATGTAGTCGCCAAGAAAGATCAGTGTCTCGGTTGCGGGGTCCCAATGTGTTAACAGTTGCAAAAGCTCGTCATAATTTCCATGGATGTCTCCAATGATGAATGCCCGGTCCATCTGATCAGCTCGCTTTTTCTTTTTAGTATAGCAAAAAGGGGAAGGTTCATAAATCAAGCCTCCTGCATCATAAGAATAACCATCAATTGTTATAGGAGTGATGGTGTGAAATATTCTAGATCAGACGGCATTCACGTGCGTGGGCTCAAGCAAAAGCGAGAGGCTCCTGTTTCTTATCCTAGCGACTTGCCTGCGGAGTTTCATTCGCAAACGATCGGCAACGACGGACCGGTACTCGAACAAGATAGCATTCTTCACGAAACGATGGAAACGTTTGTTCACGAAAAGATCATTGATCGTCCCGTGCATGTGAAAGGGTTTGGCGCTTTTGGATACTTTGAAACGTTTTACGCTCAATCTGATGATACAACGTTATGCTTTCTGCAAGAGCCTGGCCAACAAGTGCCCGTCAGCGTGCGCTTTTCTCTTGCAGTCAGCAATCAAGGAACACCGGACACGTCGCGAAATGTACGCGGGTTTTCGACGAAATTCTATACGGATGAAGGCATCTTTGATCTCATATGCAACCACCTCCCCATCTTCTCGGTTCGCGACCCGATTCGCTTTCCAGAAGCCATCCGCGCGTTTTTGCCTTCACCTACGAATAATTTGATGGACCCCAATCGTTTTTGGGAATTTGTTGCAAGAGCTCCGGAGTCGCTTCATTTTGTCGTACAACTCTACTCCGATCGTGGGACAGTGAAGAGTTTGCGTCATATTCCTGGTCATAGTGTGAATACGTACGTATGGAAAAATCGGGCGGGAAAACGGAAGTATGTAAAGTACCAGTGGATTCCGTTTGCTGGAGAGCAATACATTGATGCGAAAGAAGCGGCTGAACTCAGTGCACAAAACCCCGATTATGCAGGAAAAGACTTGTACGATACGATCGCTTCAGGTGAGCCGGTAGAGTACGGGCTTTACGTACAACTAATTGATCCAGACGACGTTCATCAATTATCGTTCGACCCACTTGATGATACGAAAGTGTGGGATGAAAATGTATTCCCGCTTATCCCCGTTGGAAAAATGGTGCTGGACACGAATCCGGATTCTTTTAAAGAAGAAGTAGAAAAAATTGCATTTTCTCCTTCAAACCTTATCGATGGGGCTGAACTGTCTGATGATAAAATGTTGCAAGGACGCGCGAATATTTATTCAGATTCACAGCGCAGACGTATCGGCCCTGACTTCCGAAGTGTACGTGTGAATGATCAAGCAAACTGGACACCAGATGAACTCGTGACGAGTGGAAACGGCCGTTATGTTGAAGGGGAGCTTCAACGTTCAAAGATCGCAGATCCGGATAACTTCTCTCAAGCGGGGACGTATTACGATTATCTATCACCAACAGGCAAACAACACTTGGTTGAAAATTTAGCCGCTGATTTGAAAACCATTCACTCGAACACTGCCCGTAGTGTGATTGACCTTTTTGAAGAAGCGTCACCTGAACTTGCCGAGTCAATACGCGCAAAGCTTCGCTAATCGTTTTTCTGAGCGACGTTTCATAAACCCTCTCTTTCGGGAACAAAATAGTTGTGAAAGAGGGGGTCATAACGATGCACTTAGGAATTCTAGATCAAATTCCCGCTCCTAAAGGGATGAGCGCCGAAGAGACGGTTGCGAAAACATTAGAACTCGTCGCCCATGCGGAACAGTTAGGGTATGAGCGCTATTGGTTTGCGGAGCACCACGCCACCCGAGGCATGACCTCAAGTTCACCGGAAATTATGATGAGTGCCACAGCTGCGCGTACCGAGCGAATACACGTCGGAAGTGGCGGCATTCTTCTCCCCCAATACAGTCCATACAAAGTCGCGGCACAACTTCTGCAACTAGAGGCACTGTTTCCAGGCCGAGTCGAAGGTGGGGTTGGTCGCTCACCTGGAGGCGGGGAATCCATTCGTCAACTGCTCGCCGATGGCAAAGACAATCAGTTGGACGAGTATCCCGACAAGCTTCGATTGTTACGGAATTTCTTGAGAGGAGAGGAACGAATTCGGGCTACACCACGAACTCGTGAAGCACCTGCCTTATATTCATTGGGACTTGGGGAGAACAGCGCAAAGCTCGCAGCTGAACTAGGTGTCGGCTATGTGTACGGGCACTTTATTCAACCTGGCAGAGGACGAGCATCCCACAGTATTTACCGAGCAAACAACAGTTCCAACACGCCCGCCCTCACTGCCATTTTTGTTATATGTGGAAAGGACAGAGACCATGCTGAAGAGCTCGCTTTAAGCCAAGACTTGTGGTTGTTAAATGTCGAGCGTGGTTTAGACAGTCGCATCCCTTCTGTCGAAGAAACAAAAAATACACCGTTATCCTCAAAATCAAAACAGCGCATCGCCGAAAATCGTCATCGGATGATTATTGGTGGTCCAAAAGAAGTGAAAGAACAGCTAGAACGACTGACCGAGGAATACGAGAGCGACCATTGGCTACTTTTAACCAACGTCCATTCATTTAAAGAAAAGACCCGCTCTTTTGAACGGATCTCTGCGTTATTTTAGAGGTGAGTACTGGTAACCGTTTCGAAATGCGAAAGGTTGCTTGTTCGTCTGTGTCGATCTTGCTCTTTTCAAAGAACGACTAAGCAACGATTCATAAACAGGCGGGCTACTTTTCGGCTCTTGTATACTAGCAAGCATGTTTTGGCTGCGTTTATACTCATTTTGTTGATCATAAGCGCCAAATGAAATATGTAAAGCTTCATTAAACTGAGTTTTGGCCAGGTTAACTTGTCCAAGCTTCAACAAATTTTCTCCCAATTGTAGAAAGAGAGCCGCTCTCTTCTTTCCACGAATGTTCTTCATATATAACTTTGCCGTTTGATAATGCAGGAGGGAAGCATGATAGTTTCTCTCCTCATAATTCAAGTTGCCTTCCATATAATGATACAAAAAATCAAGCGCTTCACTCGTCTCTTCCATTGCGTCTCTTTGTGGTTTTTCTTTCAAAAGCGTGTTCTGGAGTAGATCGTTTTTTATCATGTCATGTTTAAAGCGAATGATTTCGTAGTATTGTTTCGCTTCGTCAGTCAACTTGCAATGTCGGAGCATATGTTCCACATCACGTTGTTCACCGTCTGCTCGTTCGACATCTTCGTTCTGCACACTTTGACACCATTTTCCTAATTTCCTTATAATTTTCCTATCAAAAGCCACTCGCTCGGCACCTCCCAGTGATAATGAATGGCTCATCATTCAAACACGCCCGATTCATCACGCTATTCATAAACGAATCCAGGGCAGAAACCCTGGATTTTTTGCTTATAAATCATATATCTCCTCTTCAATATAATATATCTCTTACATTTTCTCTATAACAGACGATAAATAAGAGATTATTTATTGTTTTTCGACAACATCCGCTTCCTCCCGTTGGCAAATCGAGCAAGAATTCATTACAATGAAAGGAGGCTCCGGCTTGGAAAGGGATTTTGCCAAGTGTTTAATGAATTTTTTTCGCAACTGATTTCGATTGTACTTATTATTAATATTTTATTGGCGTTTTTCGTCGTGTTTGTGGAGCGTCGTGACGTTGGCGCAACATGGGCATGGCTTATGATTTTATTTTTTATTCCTATCGGTGGGTTTATCCTCTATTTACTATTTGGTCGGCATTTAAAACATCGAAATTTTTATAATTTATCAGCGGAAGAGCGCAACTACTTGAGAAATGCCGTAGACGAGCAAGTTGAGCAACTAAAAGACCATCAGGAGTTTTTGTTAGACCGAGACATTCACCATAAGTACGAACAGCTTATGCTCATTAATTTGCAATCTTCTACGTCAATTATTACGTCGGATAACAACGTCGAATTGTTTCACGAAGGGACCGATAAGTTCCGCACCTTGTTTGATGACATTCGAGAAGCAAAAAGAGAAATCAACCTCCAATACTACATTATTCAACGTGATGATCTTGGTCGTAAACTCCGCGACGTGCTCGTTGAAAAGGCAAAAGAAGGCGTCAAAGTGCGGCTACTTTATGATGCCATCGGTTCCCGGACGATGAGTAAATCTTTCTTTAAAGAACTGCTCGAACATGGCGGCGAGGCCGAAGCTTTCTTCCCTTCATTTTTAAAGATTATTAATCCACGGATTAACAACCGAAACCACCGTAAACTTTGCATTATTGACGGTAAAATCGGCTACATCGGTGGATTCAATATCGGCAATGAATATTTGGGCAAAAAAAAGAAATTCGGTTACTGGCGAGATACTCATTTTAAGATCACCGGTTCTGCAGTTGATCATATTCAAGGTCGTTTTATTTTGGATTGGAAACAAGCAACCAAACAAGATGAGATTGACATTACCGACATTGTGTTTGGGGATTATGAACATACCGGAACGAGCGCCGTGCAAATTGTTGATAGCGGACCAAACTCTGAAACCGAGCACATTAAAAATATGTACATCAAACTTATTATGAGCGCTCGAAACACCATTAAGATCCAAACACCTTATTTCATACCCGATGCAAGTTTCATGGACGCCCTAAAGATTGCCCTTCTTAGCAATATCGACGTCCACATTATGATCCCGAACAAACCTGATCACCCGTTCGTCTATTGGGCAACACTCGCTCATGCAGGAGAGCTGTTAAAATACGGCGCCAACATCTGGATATATGAAAAAGGATTTATGCATGCGAAAACGATTGTTGTGGATGAAGAAGTTTCCTCTGTCGGTACGACGAACATCGACCCAAGGAGCTTTAAATTAAACTTTGAAGTGAACGCGGTTGTTTATGATACAAAAGTCGCCAAAGAACTGCACGAACTTTTCCTACTTGATATGAAAGACAGCAGCCTGCTCACCGAAGAACGCTATGCAGAGCGCTCCTTATGGATCAAAACGAAAGAATCCGTATCACGGCTATTATCTCCGATCCTTTAAAACGAGGCACACCGACCGCAAGACCATTGAAAAGTCGCATAACCTTCTAAAACCCTCATCCCCAAAACAGCTTCATGTTTTAGGGATGAGCGTGTAGTGAATGATTGTGCAGCGATTGGAATATCATCGGGTTTCGTGATCTATATCGGATGAACTTAAGATTTTCTTGATTTGCACTGTTGGGTGTTGGGTTGGAAGGGGAGCTCGGTGCTATTTTACGCAGGTTGTTCCAACTCGGGCACAGATTCAATGCCCAAAAACGAGCAACCTGTCGGCCTGAGAGCGGATGAAGCCAAATCGAACTCGGTTCGGCGCGGCTCGCGCCGACGTCTTGCTAGGTTTTTGGCTTGGAAATGCAAGGGATGGTTCTCTGAACCCATTGCCGCAGGAGAAAGCGGCACATACAGGCAAGACGAACGGCCGTTCTGCGCGCAAGTTTGCGCTTTTCTCTGATTTCAGCGCCCATTTCTCCAAACTTGCGCGCAGTTTGTCCCAACTGGCGCGCAGATTCCAGGCTGAAGTGCCAACGACACGTCGGCCCCGTGGGGGCCGAAACGAAACCGCACTCGGTTCGGCGCGGCTCGCGCCGACAGGATGCGGGTGCTTCAGGGAAAAAATGTACATTTGACGCGGTAATCTGTTTCCGGTTTCACTCACTTTGCTACCTAGTTTATGAGGGTACACCGCTTTTCCTGCGATTTTCTCCTACTTGACATCCCAACTCGACCAAGGATTCTTGAAAGATATATTTCGTTCACCTTATGTAGATTAAGTTCGGACAGATTTGCTTTCACTAAAAAATTCGTTAGCCCCGCCGAACATCGGCGGGGGTTTTTATGACCCCCAAGCTACGCTCTAACCGCTTGTCGAGTACTCGTGTGAATGGCTTTTTTCGATAGACTAATCACGAGAGAGCATACAAATATGTTCACGATCGTTAAAAATCCGTTTTGAACGCCTAAGAGGAGAAATGATATGCTCGCGACCATCAGATCAAAGCCAAAAATGACTTTGCCTGGATCAATGGCATTCTTTTGCTGTAAGTATACGGCAAGTAACGTCGCCCCACCCATCGATGATTGGCTTAGGAAAATGACAACTGCCCCAGCACCGACGAGAAATCCTCCGAGTAAGGATCCGCTATACACTGATATGTCTTGAATAGGGATGGTTTGCAACCCTGCACTGATCCCCGTAACGAGCGTGACAGAGAGCAGCGAATGAAGCGTGTAAGAGACTCCTAATTTCCAAAGAGCTAAGATGAAAAACGGTAAATTAATTATGAAAAACATGACTGGAAAAGGTAGATCAATGAGCTCGATTAGCGTCAATGACAAGCCTGCAGCTCCAGATGTTGCCAGGTCTGCTAGGTTCGTAAGCTGGATGCCTACGGCAAGAACGAAGCACCCGATCAGGTTTAGTCCGAATCTTTTCATAGATGTTCCCACGGTACTCCCCCCTCCATAACATCTTATCAAAAGAACGGAAAAGAGGGATGGCCGTTATTGGATTACCTATCAAAAAGACAATGTTATAAAATCTTTCAAAAATTCATACCGTCATGAATATATTTCGTGTATAATGCTTTATAAACCTATACTTGTACAGGAGGGAAGGACAAATGTCCACTCTAGTCGGAGATTTTCAAGCGTTCTTAGATTCGTCACAAGTAACGACAAATGAAACAGTGCTTGAGTTACATAGCAAAGATGAATCCTATCATACACCGGTCAACCCAGAAATTGTCGTGTTTCCCCGCAATGCTGACGAGATTTCAAAGATTATGCAAGTCGCCAAAAAACATGATCGACCTGTCTACCCATTTGGTTTAGGTTCAAGTCTAGAAGGTTTGGTCATTCCAACTAGCGACGGCATTTGCATTGATTTTTCAGAAATGAATGCCATCTTAGATGTGAGAGAAGACGATATGCTCGTCACCGTACAACCTGGTGTCACACGAACACAACTGAATAAGGAACTGAAAAAGTACGGTTTATTTTTTTCGGTAGACCCTGGGGCTGATGCAACGATTGGCGGTATGGCTGCAACGAACGCGAGCGGCACAAGTTCGGTCCGGTACGGCATTATGCGTGACAAAGTTCGTGATCTAGAGGTCGTTCTCGCCGATGGCTCCATCATTCATACTGGAAATCGAGCAGCGAAATCCTCCTCTGGGTACCATTTGAATGGCCTATTTGTCGGTTCTGAAGGAACTCTCGGCTGCTTTTCTGAAATTACACTCGAAGTGAATGGCATTCCTGAACAAATCGTCGCGGGAAGAGCGGAATTCTCAACGATTGATGACGCTGTTAACGCCGTCGTCTCCATTCTTCACGCTGGCATCCCAATTGCTAGATGTGAACTCGTTGATGAGCCTTCTATTGAAAAAGTAAATCAGTTCAGTGATACAAACTATGCGCTCACACCGACTCTTTTTCTTGAACTTCATGGAAATGAAGCGGGACTCGAACAGGACCTCACATTCACGAAAGAGATTGTACGGGATTTCGGGTGTGAAGAAATTGAATTCGAGCTAGACACCGCCGCCCGCAACAAGCTCTGGGAAGCACGACATACGCTTGCTTATGCGTTCACACATAGCACACCGGGCAAGAAAATGATGGTCACAGATGTATGCGTCCCAATCTCAAGCCTCGCGAGTGCGATTAAACACGCACGGCAGCTTGTGGACGACTCCGGGTTCGAAGGCGGCATTGCCGGTCATGTTGGCGATGGCAATTATCATATCCTTCTCATGATTAATCCCGAAGATCCTGAAGATATTAGAAAAGCACAAGCATTAAACGAAGAAATCGTGGAGTTTGCATTAGAAGCCGGCGGGACGTGCACAGGGGAGCATGGCGTAGGGATCGGCAAACAGAAATATCAAAAGAAAGAGCACGGAGAAGCGTTCTTCGTTATGGAAAAGATCAAACAAGCACTTGATCCAGATAGCCGGTTGAACCCGATGAAGCTGATTCAAGTAAAGGAGTAAATAGATGATGAGGGTACTTAGTGGGGTCAGTTCATTCGCAGGAAGATTTTTTGCACTTTTCGTTATTGCTGCAGCAATCATTGCATTTCTTATTCCCGAACCTTTCATGCCGATCAATAGTTATGTTCCAATTTTATTAGGAATCGTCATGTTTGGCATGGGGATGACGATGAAGCCAGTGGACTTTAAGCGAGTAGCCAAACAGCCGATACCTGTCGCGCTCGGACTCGTTTTCCAATATACAATTATGCCGTTAACGGCACTTGCGATTGCCTACCTACTGAACTTACCTCCAGAGCTAGCCATCGGTCTCGTACTGCTCGGCTCAGTACCAGGGGGAACATCCTCAAATGTAATGGTCTACCTTGCAAAAGGGGATTTACCTTTATCAATCTCCATGACATCGCTGTCCACCCTCGTTGCGCCCATCGCAACGCCAGCTATCCTTTATCTTTTAGCGAGTCAATGGATGCCTGTCGAATTCTGGGCGATGTTTACGATGATTGTCCAAGTAATTATTATTCCGGTAACACTCGGTCTCCTCCTTCGCCGCTTCTTGCCGGTGATTGTTGAGAAAACGGTGACGGTAATGCCGCTCGTCAGTGTACTAGCCATCCTTGCCATCATTACTGGTGCTGTAAGCTCGAATGCAGAAACACTCGCAACTGCAGGATTTATTTCTTTTGTCGCAGTGATGTTGCATAACGGCGCGGGCTTGGCTTTAGGTTATACCGCTGCTTATCTCGTCCGATTGACACCAAGTCAACGAAGAGCGGTTTCCATCGAGATCGGCATGCAAAATACAGGACTCGGTGTGACACTAGCGACCGCGCACTTGTCTCCACTTTCAGTCATTCCAAGTGTCATTGGTACCGCTTGGCATAACATCACGGGTCCGATTATGGCAACATACTGGGCAAAGCGTCCGCTAAAAGAAGGAGACGCACCACCGCAACAGGGCGCAGACATTAACGTGAGTAAATAGCTGCTCGGCAAGCAAGTTAAGAACCTTGTTGAGCCCCTTGCAATAACAGACGGCTCAGGCTAGTTCCCCTGAGCCGTCTGTTTTATTGAGAAGTAGCCTGAGAATATGTTTACGCGCCGCCGAAAGGGGCACTGCTTTGTTACTCCAATTCTATTTTTTGAAAGAGCGATGCCGATAACGCTCGGTTTCGGTACTTCAATTCTAGTTTCTGGATGACTAATGCCGATACCCTCACTTATTCGGTATTTAAAACCCAGTTTATGGAAGTGTAGTGCCGATATCCTCACTTTTCCGGTACTTCAATCCCAGTTTCTGGATGACTAATGCCGATACCCTCACTTATTCGGTATTTAAAACCCAGTTTATGGAAGTAAAATGCCGATACCCTCTCTTTTCCGGTACTTCAATCCCAGTTCCCGGAAAACGAATGCCGATACCCGATCACCGAAAGTACTTCACTCTTTTATTCAGGGATGCTCCGACCGAACGCAATACAGCGCCCATTCGCTAGTCGCGAATGGGCGCTGCTCGCACGGCGTGTCTATTCGCCGAGTGCAGCTTCTGGATCAATAATGCCGGCACCGTACTCAAACGGATCACCTATTGAGTTGGCTGTATCAACAATGGTAGATTTTATTTCCTCAGGGGACGCTGTTGGATTTTGGGCAACTAATAACGCTGCAAGACCGGCAACGTGCGGCGCGGCCATTGACGTTCCATCTAAAGAATCATACGAGTTTGTTGGATACGTACTATATATATTCGCTCCTGGAGCCATGACGTCCAGCTCATTTCCTACGCTTGAGAAGCTTGCTCTTTGATCATTTGCGTCGGTTGCACCGACTGCGAGTACAGAGTCAAAAGCTGCTGGAAAACCGACGGTGCTTCCTCCGCCCCAGCCTGTTCCTTCATTTCCCGCCGCTGCAACGACAACGACGCCAGAACGTTCGGCATGGTCTACGGCCAATTCCATCGCTTCAGATCCTTGCGGTGAACCTAAACTCATATTGATGACATCCATGTTGTTATCAACAGACCAATCGATGCCGTCGATAATTCCACTCAAACTACCACTTCCGTTCGCGGCTAGTACTTTCACAGCATGCAAGTTCACATCCGGAGAAACACCTAATACACCTTCATCGTTATCAAGTGCTGCAATCGTACCTGCCACGTGAGTACCGTGTCCATTCGTATCCACGAGTGGGTCCTCATTGACGAAGCTCTCTCCTCCGACAACTTCCAAATCAGGATGGGCTTCATGAATCCCCGTGTCTAACACGGCGACGTCAACCCCTGCACCAGTATGACCATTCGCATGTACTGCTGGGGCTGAAATCCGGTCAATACCCCAAGGAACTTCTTGTTGATAGTGAGTGACTGTATGGTCCCTTTCCACAAAGGCAATGTTCTCTTCGTCTAGCAATGCTTCATATTCTTCTTCGGTTAGTTCGGCATGAAGCACATGAATGTGTTCAAATTCTTGAAGGATCTCAATGTCATAATTGTCTTCTAGATTATTTGCATCCATCGTTGAAAACTCTTCTAACCCGATTAGAAATTCCCCTGCTTCTTCACTGTTCGCTTGTACCCCACCAGCGGCACCAACAGCGAGAGCAACTGTCATAAAAGATGCTGTACCTATTCGACTTTTACTGTAACCCATTAGAATCCCTCCTATTGATTTGAACGTGCCTCTCGAGTATATGTACAAATTAGAAATTTTTCAATATTACATATATAGTCATTTTGTAGTGGGATACCACTAGATTTTGCATATTTAGTGGCTTGTCCATCCATTTCACCAAGACTTATAGATGAAAAACGGGCACCAAAATAAAAACGGGAGCATCGGCTCCCGTTCGTAATGATCTTTATTGCTGAAACGAAGATGACGGATTAATCATACCGTTTCCAAATTCAAACGAATCTCCTAAAGGATTGGCCGTATCTTTAATAATTGCGCGTATTTCTTCAGGGCTTCTTTCTGGGTTTTGTTGGAGCAAAAGCGCAGCAAATCCAGCAACTTGGGGTGACGCCATCGACGTTCCGCTCAACGTTTGGTAACCGCCATTCAAGTCGGTGCTATAAATCCCATCACCAGGCGCCATGACATCAAGTTCATAACCTACGCTAGAAAAATGGGCTCGTGCATCTTGTTGGTCAGTTGCGCCTACCGCAAGGACGCTATCATAAGCGGCCGGATAGCCAACCGTACTCTCGTTTCCATACGATGCTCCCGCATTTCCAGCAGCCGCTACCACAACCACACCTGCAGTTTCAGCGCTCGTGATCGCTTGTTCCAATACAAGGGATCCCATGGATGAACCGAGGCTTAAATTAATCACATCCATGCCTTGTTCTACAGACCAATCGATGCCTTGCACGATGCTATGCATGCTTCCTCCACCATTTGATGTGAGTACTTTGACGCCGTAAAGGTTAACGTCTGGTGCAATACCAACAACCCCATAATCGTTATCTAATGCAGCAATTGTACCGGCGACATGCGTGCCGTGTCCGTTATAATCGGTATGCGAATCTTCATGCACAAAGCTCGCACCATCAATGACATTTAAGTCGGGATGATTCACCTCTACACCTGTGTCTAACACTGCAACATCCACCCCTGCACCTGTAAAACCGGTCTGATGAATGGTCGGTGCCCCAACGTGCTCAATGCTCCACGGTACCGTTTGTTGTTCCACCGTCACTTCTTGGTCTGCTTCAACATACTCGATTGCAGACTCAGTTGTTAACGTTTGTACTTCTTCTTCACTAAGCGTTGCATACAGCACATTCATAGATTCATACTCATGAGAAATCTCGATGTTGAATGTCTCTTCAACCCATTCCTCTGAATGCTCCGTCCCGATAAAATAGTCGGCACGCTGTTCACTTGCTTTTGTATCATTTATGCATACGAGTGATCCAGCAATCGTAACACCAATCATTACCCCAGTATGTAAAATTTTCATGTTAACCTTCTCCTCCTTGTGTAGCCCATTACACAAAGATTGTAAAACGCTAACCCTCCAATATCTATATATAATATTTAGCAATCTTGTAGACTTTTTCTAATTATCCATTCACTTTGGCAATGTCATGCTTTTTGTACATAAATCTGGGATCAATGGTAAAGATAAATCCACCGAAGAATGCAAAGGTGGCTTCATTTTTATGGAAAGCAAATTTTTACAGCCGATCCATTTGTACATACTTATGATCATTTCGACAGGATTTATGGTCCACGTCCTCATCATCCCTAGCCTTTTATCGGTTGCAGGTCGTGATGCTTGGCTCAGTGTAATTGCCAGCTCAGCCTTGATTGCCATTACAGTTATTCTTGTGTCATCAATGAACAAAACATTAGATGGACGCAGTTTATTTACATTTTTAAACGACCACTACCCCCGTTTTCTCGTACAAATGCTGGCGCTCATTTTTGCATTCGTATTTATTGTTGAGGCATTTATTTCCCTGAAATTCTCCATCGGATGGACGTCGTCTAACTATGCATACGAAACACCGAACCTCATCATTTTAATTGGCTACATTCTCGTTTTCATTTATGCGGCAAGCAGGGGTTGGTTTGTGCTCGGTATCATTGCCCTTTTGCTTTTTCCAATCGTGTCGTCATTTGGGCTTCTCGTTGGTATCGGTAACATCCCAAATAAAGAATACTCCTTGATGTTCCCCGTGCTCCAAGAAGGCTTTGGGCCGATGTTGCAAGGGTTAGTGTACACACAAGCGGGGTTTCTCGAGATCTTCTACATTTTATTTATTGTGCAATTCACGAAAAAACGGATCTCCACAAAAGGTCTCTTCATCTCTGGAGCCATTCTTCTCATCTTATTGCTCGGACCACTCACAGGAGCCATTTCAGAATTTGGTTATGTTGAAGCGACGAATTTAAGCAATCCAGCTTATGAACAATGGCGTCTACTCACGCTTGGTCGCTACATTACCCGACTTGATTTCTTATCCATGTTCCAGTGGAATAGCGGGGCGCTCGTTCGTGTCGTCTTATTTACGATCGTAGCGAGTATGCTGCTCCCGCTTCGTAATCGCCGCATCTCGCTTTTACTCATTTACGCAATTCTATTTTTGGCGAATCTCCTCCCCATTCCGATCCATCAATTTCGAGTCTGGTTAACGGACTATTACTTTCCGTCTATTTTTTTGTTCCTATCTGCTTCATTGCTCGTATTCTTTATTCTAATTAAAAGTAAAAAGGAGGGAACGAAAGCATGAGCCGCCGCTCTTCTACGAAAGATTTGAAAGAGAATTTGCTCGAACATTTCCAAGATGTCGAAGATGTTCAGATTGTTGAACAGCGTTTTTTATCTGGTCGACAGCATTACAATTGCACATTCGTCTATTGCAAAGGATTGATCAACCATGACTTTATGGTGGATACCGTTCTTCCAAACTTGCAAAAAATGGTAGAGGACGAGACACGAATTGACGAGATGACTCTTAAAAGCATGTTTGACGTCACTGTTATGGAGCCGACAACATCACTTCTGGATGACATTGAAAAACAAATCTTTACAGGCAGTTTGATTCTTATTGACCATGCTTACAAACGTGTCTATTCCATTTCAATCGCAAAATCTCCACAACGAAATGTTGAAGATTCCAATATGGAAGTCTCGATTCGCGGACCACGGGATGGGTTTATTGAAGACGTTACGACGAATGTTGCTCTTATTCGCAAACGGCTAAGAACAAGCTCCTTAAAGGTAAAATCTTATACGGTCGGGACGCGCAGTCAAACAGAAATCAAACTCGTTTATTTAGGCGATGTCTTAAATCCTAAGATTCTCAAACAAGTCGAACATCGACTGGAGAACATTGATACGAGCGTTGTGACGAGTAGCTATCATATTGAGGAACAATTGTATGATCAGACGCACTCGCTCATCCCACTCGTTGAATATAGCGGTCGACCTGATTTTGTCGTTGAAGCGATCAATGAAGGGCGTTTTGCCATTGTCGTGGACGGCAATCCGAGTGTCCTGCTCGCTCCAACAAACTTCTCTCTGCTCATGCGCGCAGCCGAAGATAATCAATCAAGTTACATGTATGTAAATACGGAACGGTTAATTAGAATGGGTGCGCTTTTAACGAGTATTTTGTTGCCAGGCTTTTGGTTAGCGATTACCTCTTTTCAAATTGAACAGATTCCATTTCCACTTGTGGCGACCATTGCGGAGTCACGTTTAGGGTTGCCGATGTCTTCGGCGTTAGAAATGTTTCTCATTTTATTGTTTTTCGAGTTGTTCAAGGAGGCTGGCATCCGACTGCCGAGTGCGGTTGGACAAACCATCGCCGTACTCGGTGGGCTCATCGTCGGGGACGCCGCCATTCGAGCCGGGCTCACGTCTCCAGCGACGCTCGTCATCGGAGCCGTCTCCATTATCTCAAGTTATACATTGACAGACCAAAGCCTTGCCGGCAACTTGCTAATCATTCGCTTTTTTGTATTAGCGATGTCGGCTTATTTAGGGCTATTCGGCTTCTTCTGCAGCTTGTTCATCCTTCTTACCTACTTCGCATCTGTCACAAGCTTTGGTCATCATTTTATTACACCAATTGATCGGGGCAAAATCGAGGATACGATGAAAGGGTTGTTTCGCTTTTCCGTTCGTAAAGACAAGAAGCGCACCCTTGCATACCGACCGACCGATTCCGATAAATAAAAGGGGCGGTGATCTATGAAGTTCTTCACAAAACTAACCATTTGCTTACTCGCCTGTCTTTTACTTACGAGCTGTTGGGGGGCAAAAGAAATTCAACACCAATCGTATGTCACAGCGATTGGCATTGATTATGAGGACGATGAATACGTTCTCTATTATGAGTTTCTCAACTATAGTACTGTAGCCAAATCGGAAGCCCCTGGCCTTGGTGAAGGAAAGTCTGAAATTGCGATCGCCCAAGCAAGCGGCTATACACTAGAATGGATCGTCGGAGAAATTGAACGCGCCGCCGCCACTCCAATTAGTTATAGTCATATCAACACCGTTTACCTATCACCGAACGCGCTTGAGAAAGAACACTTAAATGTCGTGATTGATTTTCTCGGTCGTTGGCCATCGGTTCGGTACAATACGTGGCTATTCGCTTCCAACGCTTCGGTTGAGGATACAATGGCGAACAATAGTTTTTTTGATCGTGCACCGATCTACACATTCACATTCGACCCTGAAGAAATGCTGAACAACAACTCGTTTATCTCGGTAACGACATTGCAAGAGCTCGTGCAATATTATTATGAGCCGACGAGTACCGTGCTCATTCCGTCCATTAATATAGATAGCGAGACATGGCGAGATGAAAATCAACCCAATGACGCACTCGCCGTTGACGGTGGCTATTTCATTGCCGGTCAAGAGTGCAAAGGTTTTTTAAGTTGGGAGCAATTAAAAGGGATAGACTGGTTCGAGGCAGAGACGCGGTTATTGCACGTCGTGTTGCCGGATGATCGTATTTCTGCCGCCATCCAAGACCCGACAAGCAAGGTGGAGATCTTAGCAAATGAAGACACTCCAGCATTTGCCGTTACTATTACAGCAAATGCTGACGTATTTGCGAACCCGGATGAAAAACCACTTCGAGACATTCAAAAAATGCTAGAAGATACCATTGAAGAAGATATAAGAAGAACGTTTACTTACGGTGTAGAAATGGGGGCAGACATCTTGCACCTAACCGAAAAACCATTTCGCTTTCACCCAGGCTTGTGGAGCGTCGAGCAGTTGCAAAACCTTGAAGAGGACGCCCTGCAAAATGTAAACATTGACGTGCGCATTCAAACCGAAGGAGACTATCAATAGGGGTAATTACTTGTTATTTCATTACAGCAAAGGTGCGTGGTTGTGTCGTTTGGGTGCATTTCTTTGTCGGAAATGTGCGCTCTCATGTCGAAAGTGTGCGGTTCTTTGTCGAATCTGTGCACTTTCTTGTCGAAACCGTGCACTCCCGTGTCGAAAGCGTGCACTTCCATGTCGAAACAATGCACTCCCCAACAACGAACGTATTTAACAGCGCTTTAGGCAGATTTCCATCATCGAAATTCCAGCCACACCAAAAAAGACGGAAGTAAAGGCGCGTGCCTTTACTTCCGCCTTTTTGACATGACATTAAGATTCTAACAATGTGACAGACACGCTCACATCAAGGTTCTGATTTCCACCTCGATACACGCCTTGGACTGGACTCACGTCTGCGTAGTCGCGTCCAACCCCGACACGGATATGATTTTCTAGTGCTTCTACGTTATTCGTCGGATCGAGACCAACCCATCCGATGCCTGGTGCCATAAATTCGATCCATGCGTGACTGGCTGCATCCCCGACGAGTGCTGAATCTTCTCCGACGTAGAGATAGCCACTTAAATACCGTGCCGGAATGCCTTGTGCTCGAAGTACGCCAATCATGACGTGGGCAATGTCTTGACACACCCCAGATTTCAGTTCGATGGCATCTTTGGCGACAGTGTTCACATCTGTCGTTGTCGGGTCATACGTGAACTGGTTGTATAGGTATTCCATAAGTGATTTCGCAAATTGAACCGGATTCGGGATGTTTCCAATCTCGTTCCATACCTGTTGTACTTGCTCCATCGTCACATACGTATAGTTTGTTTGGCTGAGGAACGGCAAATATTGCGCTCGAAAGAGCTGAGAATTAAAAATATTTTGCATTGCTCCTGAATACGTCAACTGGTCGACAAAAGGGCTTCTTTGGATGCTTACTGTAGATGTTGTTTTCACTTCTAAATGCGTATGTGTTTCCGCAATATAAAACGTCTCGACCAAGTTCCCCCATAAATCTGTATGCTGTGCGGTAAGCGAGTGCGGTGTGATTTCTGTATGATACGCAAGCAGCCGCTGACACTCGTCCGTTTTCGGCATCAATCGGATCGTGTTCATACTTTGGTCTACCTGCGTATCATAATCAAAGCGGTTTAGGTGCACAATTTCGTATTTCACAACAAGCACTCCTCATCCCGTAATCGATTGTTACCTATTGTATTCACCCACTTGAAGAGGGGTGTAATAGGTTTTCAATTGGTCAATCTCTTCGGTTAGATCAATATCCTCAAACGCTAACTGCTCTACACGTTCTATAATGACATTAATCTCTTGAAAAAGAAACTGAGTATAGTTGGATCCTTGCGGCCCCTGCATTTTTTCAATCGCTTTGTTCGCACGTCTCACACAGTAATGAATGGAACCTGGGAAATCTGAATGCCCGATAATAAATGAAAGAATCGGTTTAGGATCCATTGTCGGATTCTTTTGCGTCATAAAAGCTTCGGTCCCGTTTACGAGTTGCAATGCTTGCCGCATATAATAACGGATTGAGCTAGGATCGCCTTCCAGTCGCTCGCTTATCGCTTGCAACGTCCGCTGCGTATACTCCGCTCGCTCCATCCACTTGCCCACCTTCATCATCTGATAAGGCATGCCCCGCATCGTCGTCGATTCAATGACCCCTTGTACCGATAAAGAAGTCATTTTTACACGTCGAAGCAAATTCTGCATCTGGTAATCGGTAAAGTCTTCGAACTTGGCAAACTTCACATCCAAATAGAAAACATTAATCACTTGCCACAAATCGTGGTTAATGTGGTCCCTTACACTTCGTGCATTCTCTCTGGCGGTACGCACACAATTAAGGACGGCATTCGGATTGTCTTGTTCAAATAGTAGATACTCCAACACTTGGTACATGGCAATGTTTCCGTTTTTTCTAATCTTCTCAGCTTCACCAGAAGAGGCTGCAATATTCAACGCAGTATCAAATTCTTGTTGGACGAGTAGATCATCTTCAGATGTTTCGAGAACTTGCACGAGTTGCACCGACAAGAGCCCAGCTGTTTTCTCAGCCCGCTCTATATTTCTTGACATCCAGTACAACGCATCCGCAACGCGTATGAGCATCTATACTTCCTCCTTTAGCACCCAAGTGTCCTTGCCTCCACCGCCTTGAGAGGAATTCACAACGAGTGAACCTTTTTTCAATGCCACTCGTGACAATCCTCCAGGTATGACTTGAATGTCTTTTCCACTCATCGCATACACCCGTAAATCAACGTGGCATGGGTAGAACTCATTGCCTTGAAAAGCTGGCGCACGACTTAGTTTTATCGTCGGTTGAGCGATATATTGGTGCGGCTCAGAAATGATTTTCTCTCGGAACTTATTGATCTTCTCGTTTGTAGAATGAGGTCCAATTAACATGTCGTAGCCTCCAGAAGCACCTACATTTTTGACGACGAGCTCATCTAACCGTTCCAGCACCCAATCTCGATGTTCTGGCTTTCGTAACGAGTACGTGTCCACATTTCGCAAGATTGGCTCTTCATTTAAATAGTATTGAATCATATCCGGAACGTATGCATACATTGCCTTGTCATCCGCGACACCGTTTCCTAATGCATTTACAATCGCAACGTTCCCTTGTGAAAATGCGCGATATAATCCTTCAACCCCGAGTAATGAATCAGGTCTAAAATGGGCGGGGTCCAAATATTCATCATCAATGCGGCGATAAATAACATCCACTTGCTTAAGGCCATAAATCGTTCGCATGAACACATGGTCATCTTTCACGACCAAATCTGGACTTTCTACTAATTGTATGCCCATTTGTTGAGCCAAAAAGACATGATCATAATACGCAGAGTTAAATACCCCCGGTGTAAGCAGAACAGCCGTTGACGCTGAACCGTTCGTACTATACTCCATTAAAGCTTTGCGCATATCATCCATTTGTTCTTCTAATGTGTATAACGCGTGTTGCTTAAAGAACTCTGGATACACTTGTCTCATTACATATCGGTTTTGAAACATGTAACTTAACCCACTCGGATTTCGTAAATTATCTTCAAGAACACGATATTCCCCGTGCTCATCACGAATGAGATCAATGCCTGATAAAAATAAATGGTTCCCTAGTGGGAATGACGTTTCTTTCAACTCTTTCAAATAGTATGGATTGTCATACACCAAATTCTTCGGAATCACTTCGTCATGAAGAATCTTTTGCTCGCTGTATATGTCATCAAGAAAAGCATTTAGCGCCTTTAACCGTTGCTTTACGCCCCGCTCGATCTCTTGCCATTCCTCACTGGAAATGATTATCGGAATAAAATCAAACGGCATCGTTCGTTCTGTGCCTGCGTTATCTTTATAAACTGTAAATGTGATACCTTGTCGCAAGAAAGAGGCTTGTGCTTGCTCGTGTTTGAGTTGAAGCTCTGCTGATTCAAACGAATCAATTGTTCGATGCAACAAACGGTAGTGGGACTTCACTTCACCTTGTGACGTGAACATTTCATCAAAATATGCATCTGTGTTATACGGCAGTAATTTCTTCACGCTCAATCATTCACCCCTTATTTTTATTTCCTCTTTCGTCATTTCCCTGATTTTTGACAATTGAAACAATTACAAACTGAATTATGAATAAACCCTGCACATCTGTGTAATAATATGGGTACCTTTGAATCAATTACATTCGAAAATGTTTTTGATTACGGTGGTGAGGGTAACGCTTAGTAAAACGTTTACAGAACGGGTGGTGTACCGATGGATCTGTTACTTGTGTCGCTAATTTTTATTGCGTATATGTGCATGATCTTTCCAATGACCCATATGCTTATTTCGAGAAACACTGATCCGCATGTTTATTATGTGTTACTTCCTACGCTCGTTGGTTTGCCGGTATTCTTTATGAGCCAACCTTTCGTACATGAAGCGTCGACACCTATCGTCTTTGCCGCATCAATGTTGCCATTTACAGCGATTGCTTCATCAGCAATGATCGGTATTTATTATTTGAAACTTCGGAGAGCTGCATAGCCCTCTTTTTTTTATGCATAATAAAGACATAAGGAGTTGAACTTATGTCTAAAAATAATAAAGAACAAAAGCACGACCATCAGTTCAGAGAAACGAAAAACCACGGGGAGCATCGTAACGGAAGACTAAGCCAGTTTAAAAATCATACGTCCGGTGATGGGGAAGAGCATAACGAATATTTAAGCAAAGAAGACGGCGAATAGAGGCAAGCCGATAGAACAAGAGACCCGTACTCTTGTTCTTTTTTGATGAGATGACCTACAATAGGTTTAGCGTTGCCGATTATCAAAGTCATCATTCACGACGTAGAATTGGTAAGCATTTAAACACGAATGCTTGATTTATGATATAGCACAAAATGAAGGCACCTTTTTGTCGCACCTAGAGGAGTGATTATGGTGGTAGCTGGGATCTACTTCGGATCTGCCATAAATGGAGCTCTCTCGAGACAAATTTCCACCATTAGGCCTAAACCGGTTTCATAACCTACTTTCTTTATTTTTTCGATCTTGATATGATCAAACTATCAACCTATTATGAGCTAAACGACGCAGTCTTTTTAATAGCCGTATTGGAATTCTTTTATTAATTATTTATCGATAAGGAGAAAGCTATGACTAAACACCAATCTCTTCTCGACACTTCCAACAAACTTTTTGCGATTCTTACAAAAGAGTTATATGTCAACACTGTATATATTGCTCGACGAGACGAGAAGGTGATGACTGTCATTAATGCCCGCAATGAAGACCGGACCATTGTGACACCATCCATGCAGGTGAGTTACGATGATTCCAATTGCCGATATGTACACGAGAGCTCGTCAGGCACACAATCATTTAAAAATCTGATGACCGATCCTGAAACGAAAAATCGTCCCATCACCGAACAGCTACAAGTGAAAACATTTTTGGGCGTCACGATCCAACGCATGAACGGGGTGCCGTTTGGAACGCTTTGCATTATGGATCCTGAAGAGAAGACGTTTACTGATGATCAGGTCGCCTTCGTCGAATCGTTTGCTTACGTATTGTCTTACATGATAGAACTTGATGAGACAATCCACGACTTAGAGCTCATTAGCGTTCCCATTATGCCACTCACACCGGAGTTAGCCATTCTTGCTCTCCAAGGAAACATTAATGATCGACGTGCGAACAAGATTATGGAAGATACGCTACACTATGCATCTGAAAAGCGGATTCACCATTTCGTCATTGACCTCTCAGAAATGCTTCACACGGAGCAAAGTTCAGTAGACTTGTTGAAACGGCTCGTATCAGCGTTGCGGTTAATGGGCGTCCGGGTCATTTTGTCTGGCATTCCTGTGTCTCTAGCCAAAGACAGCACGACGATTGAACTTTTAAACAAACTTGATGTTGACTATGTGAGTCGACTAGAGAGTGCCCTTCCTCGCTTAGGTTTCGAGATTACGAAAGTTGGCCCACAATCGTAAGCATGAGTCGCTGAAAAAAGGTCTCTCTTTACTTTCTCGGATTTAGAATTGCCATCTTACTTTAGTAAGAACGGGCCCTCCCTGAAAGCCTTGATGTAAAATCCCGCTCATCTGCTTCCATATTCTCTGGTTTGGAAGCAGACACTCATAGATTGGAACCAGAACTACACCGACTGCTCATTTTTAGTAGATCTGATTCCAATCGACTGTCTTTGGAAACAGATCATTCATTTAATGGCTCTACAATATTACAGCGCCTCATTATATATCCATTCACTCGTATTTAAATTTCTCCAAGTATAATGTAGAATATACTTCGGCCATATTGATCCCCCTGTTCATAATTTTCTTGGCGAAAACCGTGTAACAAGGGATCAATATCGCCCTTTTCCTTTTTCAGATGCCTCATTAAACTAAGAAGAAGTTACCCCAACCCCCCCTCTTTTATTCGAACTATTCCTTCAATTATAGTAGACTAGTATAAAAAGAAAGGTGGATTCCCTTATGACTACTCTCCAGTCGTTGTACCCGACCATTGTCGATTGGCGCAGACACTTACATATGCACCCTGAACTTAGTTTTGAGGAAGTGAATACACCCGCATGGATTGCTGACAAATTAGAAGAGCTCGGCTTAGAAGTAACCCGAAACGTCGGTGGCCGCGGCGTCGTTGCCAAGCTCTACGGCGCATCTGCCGGTCCGACACTCGCACTTCGTGCAGACTTTGATGCATTGCCCATTGACGAAGAGAACGCCACAACGTATCGCTCCAAAACCCCTGGGGTGATGCATGCGTGCGGGCATGATGGTCATACCGCCGCACTGCTTGGCGTAGCGACAGTGCTTGCTGACCAAAAAGAAGAACTATCCGGCACACTCGTGTTCATTTTCCAACATGCCGAAGAATTACCTCCTGGCGGTGCTATTGAAATGATTCAAGACGGATGTCTCGAAGACGTAGATGTTATATATGGCGCCCACATCGCATCTGAAATGCCACTTGGCACCGTTAATGTACGCTCGGGACCAGTGATGGCTGCGGTGGACCGTTTCAAGATTCATCTCCAAGGTCGAGGCGGGCACGGCGCGAAGCCACAGACAACTGTCGATTCCATCGTTGCAGGCTCCAAACTTGTAACCGACCTGCAACAAATTGTCGCAAGACGCGTGGACCCAATGGATAACGCGGTCGTCACTGTCGGTGTATTCCAAGCAGGAAAAGCCTTTAACGTAATAGCTGACTCCGCTGTCATTGAAGGGACAGTCCGTACATTCAAACCAGAAACACGAACTGCGATCGAAGAAGAAATTCGCGCAATCATTCAAGGCACAGAGGCGAGTACACACGTTTCTTGCACGGTTGATTACATTAACGGCTACCCGACTCTCGTTAACCATGAGTCAGAAACAGCCCTCGTCGGAAGCATCGCAAAAGAGTTGTTCGGTGAAACGTCTGTCATTAGCGGGCCCCCAATTCTCGGTGGCGAAGACTTCGCCTATTATCTAGAGCACAAACCTGGAAACTTCTTCCACGTCGGTAGTCGCACGGACGAAGAATACACACAGTATCCACATCACCACCCCCGATTCGATTTTGATGAACGCGTATTAGAGAGCATTGGTGAGATGTTCTTGCAACTTGTCAGTCACTATTTGCGGAAATAAATCCGCAACACCGCGTATACTAAAGGTGGCGATTCTTTCAATAAAATTGCCACCTTTTCTCTCGATTTCTACTTACATATTTCCACATGGTGACCGCTAGTTACCCAAGTAAAATTTCCGTAACGATAATTGGCATAAAGATAGAAGGAATCGTTGAATTCGCAGTATTGCTATATACACAATATGGGGAGACGTCGGCATGAAATGTTCAGACGACCGTTCGGTCTATCTCCGGTGCCGATGGTTGCTAGCTCTTTCTGGCGCGATCTATATAAGTTGAAGGAAAGAAGTTCTTCAAGAACCAATGGGAAGCTTCATAAAGTGGCAACTGTGCTCTAGTTGGGGAAATCCGTAGGAAAAGCGATATATTCTCATAAACTATGGAACAGATCCCCGGATCATGTGTACACCCGCCGACCCAAAGTACCCAGCATCCTGTCGGCGCGAGCCGCGCCGAACCGCGTACGGTTTCGCTGGGGCCGATGTGTCGTTGGCACTTCAGCCTGGAATCTGCGCTCCGGTTGTAACAAACTGCGCAGGAGCTTAGCGGCAGGAACGCCCAAGATTGTTAAACTAGGCAAACTTGCGCGTAGAAAGTGTAAACTAGCGCGCAAAATGACATCCAGCACCGCGCTACCCCTTGCACCCAACAGTACAAATCAAGAAAATATTAAGTTGATCCTATATAGATCGTTTCGGGGGTTATATAGATCAATAACCTCCTAATTATTCCCAAATACTATAGAGCCAGACGTTTATGTGAGCAAAATCTCACTTCTCCCCATACTTGGATGTCGGAAGTTTCCGCTAGCATAGCTCTCTCAGCTCAATGCAATAGCGAACGTACCGGGTTGTGTAATTTTGATTTCTTGGATATAGAGATTATCATCATTCGAACGAAGAACACAGCATATTAGCTAGAAAGAAAAAAGACCCACTCTGTTTCAGAATGGGCCTTTATCATCTACTTTTCTTGTTCTAAACGCTCTCTCACCAAGGCAGCTAGTGGGTGTTCACCGTCTAAGCCTGATACTTGAAGAAAAGCCTCATACGCACCGTATTGTTGCACGAGCTGCTCGAGTTCTTCACTTTCCGCATCGCCCTCAGCTCTGAAGAAAAGTGCCTGACAAATCGAGGCAATTAATTGATGTGGCACTTCGCCTTTCTCAGCTAATACACGGGCAGGTTTTACAAGTCGATCATCGCTACCTAATTTACGGATCGGCCCTCTGCCGACACGAGCTACTGTGTCTTCCAAAAATGGATTTTTGAATCTTTCAATGATCCGCTCGACGTACTGCATATGGGCTTCTTTCTCGAACCCATAGTCTTTAACGAGAACTTGGGCGGTCTCATGCAAAGCTGCTCGCACGTTCGCTTCAATCGCTTCGACTTGAAGCGCATCGAGAATCCGTTCTTTGCCAGCGTGAAATCCTGCATACGCGGCAACCGCATGCCCCGTATTAACGGTGAAAAGTTTTCGGTCAATGTATGAGTCGAGATCTGGGACGAGTATTGCTTCACCGAGTTCAACGTCATCTCCAACGAGCGCGCGGTCTTCAACGACCCATTCAAAAAACGGTTCAACCGTGACAGCCAGCGCATCTTTTTGTTGTACATTAGGAACAATCCGGTCAACGGCAGCATCTAGAAATCCGACAGTGCCTTCAAGTGTACGCCGCTCCCCTTCGGACAAATACTCAACCACATGCCCTTTTAACGTCGATGTCGCGCGGATCGCATTTTCACAGGCGATGATGTTCACTGGCGTGTGTCCGTCTCTTTGACCAAGCCCTTTAGCAATTAAAGGCGCGATGTGAGGGAGAATGTTTGGCCCAACAGCTGTCGTAATGATTTGTGCATTAGCGATCGCTCGAATCACTTGCTCTTGCTCATCACGGCTATTCAGCCCTGTTACACCTTGAACGTCAAAAGATTCATCAACGGCAGATGCAATTCGGACGGTGTACCTGCCCCGCTCTTTTAAAGCAGAGATCACTTCATCATTCACATCAACAAACGTCACCTGATATCCTGCATCACTGAGTACGGCTCCGATAAACCCTCTTCCTATATTCCCTGCACCAAAATGAACGGCTTGCATTTACTCATTCACCTGCGAAAAGAACTCGAGTACATCTTCGGCTGTTTCGGATTGCAACAATCGATGTACATTCTCTTCTTCAGAACATGCAATGGCAATCTTAGAGAGAATATCCAAATGTTCTCCGTCCTTACCGGCAATGCCAATCACGAGTTGCGCGGTGTTACCGTCCCAATCAATTGGGTCATTCAAGAGCAATACGGAAAGCCCAGACTGTTGGACTTCATCGCGAGAATCTTCCGTGCCGTGAGGAATGGCAAGCAAATTCCCCATATACGTTGATGTAATCTCCTCACGGGCATGCATCTTCTCAATATAACTTTCGGTTACATAACCTTCACGTACAAGAACGTCTCCTGCTCCAGTGATCGCTTCTTCGCGTGTTGCAGCTGTTGCGTTTAGTTGAATGTTTTCTTTTTTTAAGATCATGGTGATTCGTCTCCTTTTGCAATGGCGTCGGCTAAATACTCTCGACATGCCTCTTCTAGCCATTTTTTTAATTCGAATTGTGAGCCGATTCTTAGGTGTTCGGTTTGTTCTGGTGAGTCGATGAACAGTGTACTCAAGAAACTCATAAACCGAAGGTCGGACTGTGACATGTGTAACGGGGCGGCCATGATGTACACACGGTTGACCCGCTCTTCTTCCTCCCCCATCGATCGTAGCGACGCCTCCCGTTCCAAGTCAAACGCTTGAAGGAAGGGACGAAGCACCGTCTCGTCTCTTGCATGGTAGAGAGCAAGGCCCGTGCCAGGGATCGCCAATCCGCCTTTCGACTCTCGAGCATTGAGCGCTTCCACCCAACGTACGGCATTAGCGATACTTCCTTCATGCTCCAATTGTTCCGCGCTTTGCCGAAGCCCCGTCTCTACGTCTATTGCCTGAAAAATTGTAAACGACCCGGTCACATGAAACATCGCTGTCGCCAAATCTGCATACCGGGCGAATGGAACATTCCCCTTTGGTTGCGGTTTGCGCACATCACGACCGACCGTTAACAACGTATCGTCAATGTAGTGACGAATGGTTTGCACTTCATTTTCTGTAAGCACAGGACTTACATGAAACACTTGCTCATTATTCATTTCCATATTGACAGTGGAAATGATCAAGTCATACACCTTTCCCGTCCCTTCGTTCAAATCAAACATCGAAGCATTTTCGATCTTTGTGATTTCCGGGAACTCCTGTTGCAAACGGCTAGCGAGCATCTTCGCCGACCCGATGCCACTCGGACATATGACGAGCGCTGACAACTCTTGCCACCGTTTTCTACGCTCTAATACCGAGCCAAAATGCAACACAAGAAACCCAATTTCCTCATCTGGAATGCGAAGAGGGGCAAATACACGGTTCGCTTCCTGATCAACAGCCTGAAATAAATCGGTATAATCCCCTCGAAGTCGTTCGAGCAACGGATTCGTAATCTTCATATGTTGGCGGATCCGATACAGTGCAGGCTTCAAGTGCGCCAACAAATCTTGCAGGAGGACATGTTCATGGAACTGCACGCCAAGCGCATCTTCCACTCCGGAGATGAGCCGTTTAATCCGGGAAATAAGCTCACCGTTCGACTCCTCAAACGGTTGATCCGGCATGCCCCCTACCCTTGCTCCTCGTAAATGCATGACGAGGTAGCCAAACTCTTCTCGAGGAAGGGATATATCAAACTCATCTTGGAGAGCTAAACCGAGCTCATATGCATGGACGTACTCGTCGGTTTGCTCGAGCGCTTCCAATTGGTCGGTATCCATTTGAATCGCTTCTCCCATGCCGAGCCGTTCGATTGCAAGCGTCGTATGGACGACGAGGGCAATGAGTGACTGGTCAACCATATGCGGGAAGTGCTCAGCTTTGACACTTCTTACCGCCCCTAGCACTCGCTTTACCCGGCCTATATCGACCACATGAAGCAGTCGTTCCGTCACCTTTTCTTCCATCTGTTCATCGTGAACCGCCGCAAACAACGTCTCTTCCGTCAAGCGGCTCGATAAAATGCCACTCAGTGCCCGCCGCTTGTTCGTTTCCGACCCTTCCACCTCAATGCCATATCCACGGCGACGAATGAGCGACAATCCGTACCCGTTCAACCATTCCGCAGTTTTATCCAAGTCACTGCTCACCGTCGACGCCGTCACCCCAAGATGGTGCGATAGCGTGAACAACTTCACCGGTTCCCCGGCGGCAAGCAACTGAACGAGCAACACCCCTTGCCGCTCTTGTGACGTAAATTCTGCCGAAGACACCGACTCAAGGTAAGTGCGTAAAGCTTCCAAATCTCCTTGTAAGAAAACCGTGCGGTTCCGATTGCGAATCAACGTCAAGCCAAAAGGTTGGACGGTCCGCTCCAACGCCTTCAAATCCCTCTGAATCGTTCGAAGGCTAACCGAGGCATCTTCAGCCAATCGTGACAAACCGACCGGTTCTCCTGCAGTCACAAGTGTCGTGAGCAGAATACGTTCTCGTGCCGTCATGTGCATGAAGATCACCTCCGAATACTAGGATTGGTTTTTCAAACGCTCCACAAGGTCATTGTATTTTGGGCTATTTAAGAAATTATCAACGGAAATGTGCTCAGCGTCCGGCTGCTTCTCTTTCGCCCGAGCAGTCAAATCTTTATGCGTGATCACAAGGTCTACATCATCAGGAATTGCACTCACCGCCGTATTCGAGACGTCAACGCCTTCAATTCCTGCCTTTTTGAACTTGTCTTTGAGCATTGATGCACCCATCGCACTCGAGCCCATCCCCGCGTCACAAGCAAAAATAACTTTTTCGATCTTTGCGGTAACGTGTTGTTCGTCATTAGTTTTACCCGTTTGCAAGCCATCAATAACTTCTTGATAACGTGGGCTGTTCATAAAGTTATCGACCGATACGTGAATCGCATCTGGATGTTGCTCCTTCGCACGAGTCGTTAAATCTTTGTGCGTGATCACAAGATCTGCTTCGGTCGGAATGTTGCTAATCGACGTATTCGTCACATCCACCCCTTCGATGCCTGCCTTTTTCACACGATCTTTCATGACCGATGCACCCATTGCACTCGACCCCATACCTGCGTCGCAAGCAAAGATAATCGTTGAAACATCCGCATAACTTTTGCTCGTTCCATCAGACGATGCCTTCGCATTTCCCTTCATCGCAGCCATTTTTTCTTTCGCCTCGTCAAGGTTCTCTTCTTCACCTTTTCGGTCGAACTTAAGAATCGGTGCAGCAATCGCGAATGTGACACCGGCGGCGACGAGTACAGCAAGCAATGCGCCTAATGTGCTGCCACTTGCAGCAAACCCGAGGATCATAAAGATGCTTCCCGGTGCGGGTACACCTGTAAGCCCGACTTCAAGCAACTGGACAATAAACACACCGCTCATCCCCCCTGCAATGAGGGCAATGATGAGTTGTGGCTTCATCAACACGTACGGGAAGTAAATTTCGTGAATCCCCCCGAAGAAGTGAATAATCCCTGCACCGTAAGAAGATGCCCGGGCCGCGCCTTTACCGAAGATCATGAACGCAAGGAGAATTCCAATACCTGGACCTGGGTTCGCTTCGAGCATGAGGAGCATCGATTCGCCGAACTCTGAAATTTGACTAGAAGCGATCGGCGTAATGATGCCGTGGTTAATCGCGTTATTCAAAAAGAGGATTTTAGCAGGCTCGATGAAGACGGAGACGAGCGGCAACGCTCCAATTCCAATCATCGCATCAACACCGGCACCAAGCGCTGCGGTAAACCCTACGACGAGAGGGCTAATCGCTAGAGAACCAAGAATCGCAAAGACAGCGCCGATAATTCCGGCAGAGAAGTTATTAATGAGCATCTCAAAACCTGACGGGATTTTTCCATCCATCCATTGGTCAAATTTCTTAATCGCATAACCACCGAGAGGTCCCATAATCATTGCACCGATAAACATCGGGATGTCTGCAGCGACAATGACACCCATCGCTGCGGTGGCGCCAACGACACCTCCACGAAAATCATGTAACATCCGACCACCGGCAAATGCGATGAGCAGTGGCAATAAGTAGATGACCATCGGGTCAACGAAAGCTTCCAAAAACAGGTGAACATCCGATGTTTCGGGTAAGCTCATCGCGATGGCGGTAATAATCCCCCACGCAATGAATGCGCCGATGTTCGGCATGATCATGCTGCTTAGGTTACTACCAAATCGCTGAATTCGCGCGCGTACACTCTTCTTTTCAGCCATATAAAATACCCCCTTAATCTTTTTTGTTATGTATAGTGTAAGACGCCAAAACCGTTGCTACAACAAAAGGAAAACGCAATTCTGTCGTTTCTGTCGCGACAAAATTGAAGATCGGCGTTGACAAATACCTCGGCGTGCTATATGGTTAGTTACATAACCAACTAACCATTTAACCATAAAGGTGGTGAACTTCATTTGCGCCCAACATTGGATGACAAACGTCCGATTTTCCAACAGATCCGAGAAATGATTGAAGATGAAATCGTTGATGGCCGCTTGCTAGAAGAATCGCAAGCCCCTTCTACAAATCAATTGGTTGCCTACTACAAAATTAACCCGGCTACGGTTCTAAAAGGATTAAACGAGCTTGTAGACGCGAGAATCTTATACAAAAAGCGAGGGGTCGGTATGTTCGTTGCAAAAGGAGCAAAAGCAACACTGCTCAATGAACGAAAACAAGTATTTCAAGAAGACTACGTGGCACGCATGCTACAGGAAGCCAACCGCCTTGGCCTTTCTGTTGATGACGTGCAGCAGATGATCGACAGCATGAAAAAGAGAGGAGACGCAAAATGACCATTCAAGTAAAAGCCGAAGCCATTTCGCTTCGAAAGAAAAATAAGCAGATTGTGCAAAATATTAACTTTACGTTAGAAGGTAATAAGATCGTCGGCTTGCTTGGTCGAAACGGCGCAGGAAAAACGAGCCTTTTATCCATTCTTGCCGCTTTCCGCCCAGCAACAAACGGTCAGTTTCTTTTAAATGGGGAAGATGTGTTTGAAAACCCGAAAGCAATGGAACAAATCATTTTCGTCCGCGAGCGGAATGTCGAGTATGAAACCGAGAAAGTGAGCCGCTGGATTGATACCGCTCAACAGTTGCGCCCGAACTTTGACCGGGCGTACGCCGATGAACTCGCGAAGCGGTTCAAGCTGCCCCAAGATTCAAAGGTCTCTAAGTTGTCTCGGGGTATGCAATCCGCCCTGCACGTCATTATCGGCCTGGCGAGCCGCGCACCTGTGACGCTCTTCGATGAAGCCTATTTAGGGATGGACGCACCAGCCAGAGAGATCTTCTACGAAGAAGTGCTCCGAGACTTCGTTGAGCACCCGCGCCTCATCATCTTAAGCACCCACCTGATTTCTGAAATGGATGGGTTGTTTGAAGAAGTGGCCATCATTCATGAAGGCGAACTGCTCCTCCACGAAGGAAAGGAAGAAGTATTGGAGCGTGGCTACCGATTAACAGGTGATGCCGAGGTGGTGGATCAATTGGCTGAAAACAAACGCGTCCTCAAAACCGAATCACTCGGTGGCACGAAAAGTGTGATGGTTTATGGGGAGCTCGTGGAAAAGGATGAGCGGTTAGCGCGCTCGCACGGCCTGGAGATCGGCACGTTATCGTTGCAGGAACTGTTTATTCATTTAACGGAGGTGGACCATCATGAGTAATCATAGCAAGCTCGGTCTCGTATACCGAAACAGTCTTCGTGATTATGTGACGTGGAGTGCGTGGTTTGTCGGGATATTGATGTTCTTGTTCATCATTTCTAACACGTTCATGATTGCATTAAACGACGAAATGACGTGGACGTTTCTGGAAGGTGGATTATCGTCGGCGACAATTTTCATGCTCGTTCTCGGTACTCTTTCCATGGGCGGCTACGTCACTCAATACGTCTCCAACGGCATTACCCGTCGTGACTACTTCTATGGCAAGGTATTCACTGGAATGAGTGTAGCGGTTTTGATGACAGCCGTCGTTTTGTTATTCTCCCTCTTGTCTAATGGCTTCATTTCTTGGTTCAATCTCGAGGAAAACTTATCCGTACGTATCATTGACGGAGGGGTGGCTGCGGACTACGGAAACTTGGCGTGGCTCCGCCTGCTTCTCTTGCTCAACCTGTTCTTCTTCCTCGGCTGGTTCATTAGCGCTGGCTTTTATCGACATTGGCTGTTTGGTTCAATTAACATCATCATTGCTGTTTACATTGGAATTGTCGGAGATCATCTGATGAGTACCCTACTGGCCACAGCGATCTATTGCATCATTGCTATAGCTATCGTCATCTTTATCCTTAAAAAGATGACAATGCGGATAGAAGTGAAACCATAGAGGCCGCTTGCATGTTACACTAGTGGACGGAAATCATTCGTACAGATAGGTGAAGAACATGCTAGCACTACTCTTATTAATCGTGATTGTCTGTCAATTGGCAGTTGTAATCGGACAAAACAACAAGCTCATCGCACAGAACACTCACATTATGCAAAAACAAAATACGGACATTATCGATCAAAACGTAGAAATCCTCTCTCGACTCGATTCAGAGAAGCGCGACTAAACCCCCTGCCGTCATGCGGCAGGGGGTTTAGCTTCGGCCCATACGGGGTCCAATCTGTCCCCGAGTTAAGGTGTAACTGTTACCTATTTCGCTAAAATACCGTTTAAATTCTCGTTTTCACTGAAACTAGGGTACAGATTCATTCAACTTGAGAACAGATTACTCTCTCGCACAAAACCGAAAATAAACCGATCGATGTTTAGTTAGGGCGCTGGAAAAAGAATTTTCAGAGGACTCTCCGGAACAAAACAGAGTACCCCCGGAATTTTGTTCCGGCTAGAGGGGCTCTCCGGAACGAAAAGGAGAGCCGACGTTATTATGTTCCGGAGGGCGCTGGAAAAATAGTGAATCACTCATAAACTTACTCGTTAACACAATCCATCTGTTGAAATCCGTGTGGGGATTTCAACAGATGGAGCGTTGCAATCGTAAATTATCCCCACATAGAACCGTGATATGTGGGGATATAGCCTTTCTATGTGGGGATTCACGCTAAAAAGGGTTCCTCTATTTAAGAAAATCCCATCAAAGACAGAGTCTACGTGGGATTTTCTATTGATAACAAACGACACACCGTTATGCGTTCTTCAATTTCTATTTTTCAGCGCCTCCCCATTACTCAGGACTGGGCACTGACCAGGGCGCAGGGTGAAAATTCTACCATAGGCTAAGCAACGGTGCGATTTTAGCTGAATGTGCTCCCAAATTGAAGAAAATTCTACCATAGCCGGGTAATATTCATAGGAGTATCTAAGTAAAAGCTTCTCTCCGCCTACACCACTCGTTAACACGAATCATCTGATCCAACCCATTTAACGTTTACAATTCCCCTTTTTCAATGGCCTCATGTTTAATCGGTCGGGTGTTCCATCGCCCTCACTAAATGATAGAGCATGTCATTTACCGGCGTAGCAACGTTGTATTTCTTGCCGAGCTCGGCGGCACGCTTTCCGAAGTACTCATTTTCGGTCGTGCGCCCGGCTTCGATGTCTTGGAGCATAGATGTCTTCCCGTCGGCGCCGACTTGCGTCCACACATCCGTGAAGAACGTATCAATTTCTTCCACCGCTAGGGGAATGCCCGCTGCTTGCGCGACGAGGACGATTTCTCGCATGGCGCTTTTTGTGACGTGCAACAAGTCCATCGAATCACGAAGTGCCCCGTGCGATGCTCCCATAATCGCCGTGACCGGGTTCACTCCCGCATTTACCATAAACTTATGCCACAACTGATATTCCATATTTTCAGGGACAGCATGCGGGATGTTTGACTCGGAAAAGACGTGTGCCAGTCGCTCGACACGGGTGCTCAGTGCACGATTATCACGCTCACCGAAATAAAGGATGCCCGGATGGGTGTACGATATTTTGTTCTCCTTTTTCAACGCATCGATTCCGTTGGCGAGACCGTACAACACGCGGGACTCTTCGTATTGGGCGGCAATGACCGCTTCGCTATCAATGCCATTGAGTAGCGATAATAACGCGGTGTCCTCACCTACAAGTGGCTCAACAAACGTCACTGCTGCCTGCATTTGCGGGTTCTTCACTGTGAATATAATTACATCGATAGGCACGTCCACCTCTTTTGGTGTCGCAAACGTGAGCGGCACGCGCTCGCCGTTTACATAGATGCCTTCTTCTTCTGCTCGGGTTTTGCGCACAGCATCCATCACGCAATACAACTGAACATCGGGATTGTCGTGCAAAAGACGTGCATACACGGCGCCAACGGCACCAACCCCGACGAGTGCAATATTCATCATGCAGTCCCCCCTTTTCTTTCTTTGATTTTAAACAAGCCGAGCGTAAGCACGAGACCTACAGCAGCAAACAGAAACGATGCGAAAAACGCCGACTGCACACCTTCTAAAAACGTTAACGGGTTCTCGCCACCGGCTTCTGGTGCGGCTCTCGTAATGAACGAAATGATAAACACGAGCCCAATCGAACCGCCGAATTGCCGGGCAGTGTTCGTGATCGCCGTCCCGTGAGAGATGAGTTCATTCGGCAACGCGTTGAGGGCCGCGGTCGTGAGCGGCATGTTAATCATCGCAATGCCTGCCATAAAGAACATGAAAAGCACGGCGGTGATTGGGATTCCCGTGTCGGTTGACAACACGACGTAATACGTGAGCGTCGTTGAGCTGAGCAAAATAAAGCCGATGAGCGCGAGCCATAAACCGCCGTACCGATCAAACCATTTGCCGGCCACGAGGCTCATCACCGCGAGCGTCATCGCCCCTGGAAAGATAATGAGGCCAGAGTCAAACGCCGAGTACAACTGTACATTTTGCACAAACATCGGCAAAATCGTCTCGACGGCAATAAGCAAACTAAATGACAGGGCCGTAATGACGATGACAAGTGCAAACAACGGACGTTTGAACGTGCGCAACTCCAACATCGGCTTTTCCAAACGTAACTGTCTGAAAATAAAGAGGAGAAGTGCGACACTACCGATGCCGATCATGAGCATGGCGGTCGTACTTGACCCTGTACTGTTAAACCCGTACAAAATCCCGCCAAACGCGACGCTGGAAAGGAGCACGGATAGCACATCGATTTTCGCTGGGCGCTGTTCGGTAACGTTCTCCATGTATCGATAGATGAAACCCATTAATAATAAGACCGCCGGAAGCGTCACGTAAAACACCGCGCGCCAACTAAAGCTGTCGACTAAGAGACCGGAGATGACCGGACCGATCGCAGGCGCCACGTTGATGACAAGACCTACAAGACCCATCGCAAACCCCCGTTGTTCTCGGGGATACACGAGCAATAGCACGGTTTGCATAAGCGGCATCATCATGCCTGAACCGGCGCCTTGAAGAATCCTTCCGACGAGAAGCGTACCAAAGTTTGGCGCGAGCGCGGCAACAAGTGTGCCGATGAAAAAACTAAAGACCGCTGCCAGAAGCAGCGCTCGTGAAGTGAAACGGTCAATGAGGTACGCGGTAATTGGCACGAGGATCGCAATGGCGAGCATAAACACGGTCGTTAGCCATTGCACTTCTGTTGCGTTAATCTCAAAGTCACTCATGATTTGCGGAAAAGCGGTGATGAGTAAAAATTGATTAAGTACGGAAATAAATGATGCGGATAGTAAGATGCCGACGAGCAATCGTCGTTTTCCTTTTGTGTACGTCGTCATCGGCACCTCACCCTTTCAACTCCTACTTCCCACGTTCGACAAGCTGTAACATTTCACCACTCGGTCCTTTAAACAAAATCATCTTTCCACCGTCTAACGTCGGTTTCGTTTCTTCACTCAAGAAAGCGATGCCTTTATCTTGAAAGGCGGTGATCGTTTCTTCGATGTTGTCGACAGTGAAGGCTAAGTGATTGACGACACTCACCTCGGCATACGTCTCAGTCGGGTTTAAGTCACGAATGAGTTCAATTTCTACATCAGGTGTGTCTGGCAAGTAAAGAAATGCCATTTCTCGAATGTCGTTCGACCCTCGAAGGCGGAGCACAAAACCAAAGAGGTCTTCATAATAGCCGATTGACGTGTCCATATCGTTGACGATTATTGCTACATGTTCCATTTTACGAATCATCGTTGATCGCTCCTTTGAATGAGTACTACGTATGATAAAAATGCCAATGCGGATGTGGCAAACAGTATAAAGCCCATCGGGATGGCAGACGTTTCACTCATCCCAACAAGCGGGGCAACCGCGGCACCAATGAGGAGTGGAAATACGCCAAGCAGCGCACTCGCACTGCCTGCCCGGTGCCCTTCTTTTTCAATGGCAAGTGTGAATGAGCTCGTTAAAATCATCCCCATGCCGGTCATGTAAATAAAGATCGGTACGACAATCATAAACAGCGGCCCTTCAATGATCGTCATGACGAGCAGTACACTCGTAGCAGCAACGCCGATGATAAGCGCCGTATAAAGCAACGTCTGTTCGCGCACAACGCCGCTATAGCGCCCGATCACATGAGAACCAATCACCATTGCGAGGCCGTTAATGCCAAAGAGTACACTAAACATTTGCGGACTCACTTCATAAATGCTTTGGTAAACGAATGGCGTGCCTGCCACATACGCAAAACTGCCTCCGTGAGCAAAACCAAGGGCGAGGGCAAACCCCATAAACGTTCGCGTCCGCATTAAGTCATAAAACGTGGCGAGCGTATGCTTTAACGATCCTGGAGACCGACGCTCCGCAGGCAACGTCTCTTTTAAGCGGAAGAACACGATGAGCACGACGAGTAGACCCATCGCGGCAAGTGTATAGAATATCCCATCCCATTCCATGCCAGGAATGATCAGAATAGCACCACCAGCAAGCGGGGCAACGATTGGCGCAACGGCATTAATGACCATTAACAGTGCAAAAAATTTCGTTAACTCTTTTCCATCAAACACATCCCGGACGACGGCACGGGAAACGACGAGTCCTGCAGCTGCGGTAAACCCTTGCAAGAACCTGCCGATAATGAGCGTTGTAATGTTTGGTGCAAGCGCACAAACAACTGAAGCGAGCACGAATAGTGAAACTGAAATCATGAGCGGGCCGCGGCGCCCTCTCGCATCACTAATCGGTCCAATGACGAGTTGTCCTGCGGCAAGACCTAATAAACAAGCGGTTAAACTAGCTTGCACGAGTGATTGTGAGGTTGACAAATCACTTGCAATCTCGGGAAATGCAGGTAAATACATATCAATGTTGAGCGGCCCGAGCACGGTCAACATGCTAAGCATCATGGCGAGAGCAAATCGCTCTCTGCCTGTAGGGGAAGCTGTCATAAATCGTGGAACCTTTCAAAGTATTCTATTGTTATAGTTTAGCAATGTATAGCGCAAAGGGGAAGTAGGTTTCTTCGTTTCATGATACCGTTTGTTGCTCCGTATTTAAGCTTTTCTTCATCGGCCTCTTCCACAACCAGGCGACAACGAGCAGCAATACAACTGCACCGACAAACCGAAACAGTAGCAACCATAGTACGTTTACCCCGAGTGGCAAAAAGATTATCGTATCTTCAATGACCGCATGACAAATTGCAAGATACAATATAAGTAAAGTGAGCTCTCGTTTGCTGAAATTCTGTTCCTTTGCTTCCTGAATGATCACACTTGCCCCGTAGATCAACCCAAAGATCATGCCACTTCCTATGACGATCGCACCTCTTTGTGAAATGCCTAACGGTTGAAGAAGAGGCTTCATCCATCTCGTAAAGAAATCGAGCAACGATAGATCATAGATAGCTTGAATGACGACCATAAGCGGGATGACAATCATCGCCAATTGCAACACGGCGCCTAGACCCGCTCCAACCGCTTCTAAAACAATGCTTCCCCAAGCATCTTGATTCATCGCAGGCTCTACAACCGTGTAAGCTGCCTCTTCTCCCCCGTCTGGATACAGAAGATTCACAAGCATGCCAAAGAGCATCGCCATGCCGAGACGAACTGTCACGACAAGCCAGATGCTCACTCGAATCTCTTTTAGAAACGCCGATTCTAATATGAGGTTGTGGGAGAAACTAAGCATCACTGCGAGGATGAACACTTCTTTCATCGTCAAGTCCATCGCTAAAATGGAACCGATGCCTGCGTACAACTGCAAGTTGCCGAGCACAAAGGCAATGGCCGCTTCACCTGGCAGGCCAAACAACCTCGTAAACGGGGCTAACAGTTGCGACAGCTGGTCGATGACGGGTGTATGCCGCAAAATGACGATGAGCGTCGTAATCGGAAAAATAATCCTTCCGAGTTTCCACGTAGAATGAAGACCTTTGCCGAGTCCTTTTTTAACATCGATCTTAGCGCGGCTCAATCCAGTCCCCTAATGGCGCGCACGTATATGTAAAATCGACGAGTAGATGTTGAATCGGTTTGATGTTCTCAATAACAAACATCCGTTGTAGCCAACGGTCTTTCCCATCAAACCGCGGATGAAATGTGGACCGTCCATGAACCGTGACACGGTTATCCATAATCACAAGCTCCCCTGGTTGAATGACTTGAGACACAACCACTTTCTTGAGCGCATTTTTCAAGCATTCGAGCGCCCACTCCGCATCTTCACTCACCCCTTTCATTAATGAAAAATGGATCGTCATGGCGGGCTCCTCTCGACTCCCGCGTAAAACAGGGAGTGTGCGGGCTTTTATGTGTTGCTGCTCAAACATCTTTGTTGGCTGAATGCGAAATAACGGCGCTTCTAAAATAGCGATTGCCGTTTCTGGAACATGCTGAATCGCTTCTATTATTGAAGCTACCGGTGTTTCTGCCAACCCGTCATGATCGCTACGCAACCCGACTAATCCTAAATAATCCGGACGAAACGGATGGTAGGCATTCTCTGTATGAAAATCAAAGAACTTTTTAGAGCCTGTGTGTTCCGTCGTGTCGCCATCGGTTTCAATTGGACAGATGTTGTTGATGAGAATGCCGTCTTTTTCTTCTGTATAAATAATCGGATCTCCGAGCAGCATGAGCGTCATGAGCAATGTGTATTCGCTTCGGTATGTATGCTTATCTGTTGTTGGTTTGGCATCTTTTGGTGTGGGCGGTAAACTCGAGTCCACAGGGACATTCGTTAGCTTAATAAACCCTTTTCGATTCGGATTTCTCTGGAATTGTTGAATTCGCTCGCGAATAGAAGCAGGGAATTGATCGTTTGCTACTTTTATTACGTGTCGTAGATGGTCGGCCGGAATACGGTGGACATCGATTGGCGGGAGTTGATCAATGAGCTGTTCCATCCCGCGCCTTTCTGTTTCTGTTAACTGAATTATTGTCTCGTTCATCTTCATGTTTGAAGTTGTCATTGATGCAAGCACACTCCTTATTGTATCTTTTATACTAAATAATACTAACTTTCAGATTAATTTTACATAAAAAACTACTTTTTGTAAATGAATTCCAGTCCACAAAAAAGCCATGCCGTTTGGCATGACCTTTACTGAGCGTGGCGGTGCTCCGCTCTTTTTTCCATAAACACAAATTGTGTATCTTCAACATCTAATTTGCCTGTTTTGTAAATGGTGTACCCGAGTTTCTCGTACACAGCGATGTTCTTCTCTGACTGAGCACCTGTAAACAGACGGAACGTCACGTCGGTGAAGTGACTCTCAATCTCTGTCATGAGAATTTGTCCGATGCCTCGGTTTCGGCAGGCGGGGTGAACCATTAGCTTATTAATATAGCAAATGCCATTCTCTTCATAACCCCGGACTGAGCCGATAATCATGCGGTCTTCAACGTATTTGAGAACGATGTTTTTTTGAAATGAAGCTTTGGCTGATTCTAAATCTTCTTGCAAGGGCATGATTGTGTAGTCATTATAGATCTCCGCTTCGGATACGTACGCAAGCTTCTGTAAATTCAAGATCTCACATGCGTCTTCAATCGTCGCTCTTGAAATTAACTCCATCTGATCATCACCCGCTTTCAATTCCGAGTATTATAATGTGTTTAATATATTATATCGCACATTCATATAAATAGGAAGGGCTTTTGTCTTGTGACTCTTTACCCGTTTTTAGCGTATGTTATGCGCTTACATTTCATCTTAATCGAACTTGGTCTGAGAAACAAGAAGGGCGCGACCGAAATTCATCGCGCCGTTCATCGGATGTGATGCCTACCTTTCGGTATTATTAACGGTGACTTTGACACCGGATCTTGAATCACTTCACAGTCTAAATCAAAAATGTTCTTGATTTGTTCACTCGTAATGACGTCTTGCGGCGTCCCTTCGGTGACGAGTTCGCCTTGTTTCAAGGCGAACATGTAATCTGCGTAACGCGCGGACAAATTGATGTCATGAAGAACCATAAGAATTGTCGTTCCTTGTTTACGGTTTAAGTCGGTGAGCATATCGAGAATTTCCACTTGATACGTAATATCAAGAAACGTCGTTGGCTCATCCAGAAACAAAATGTCGGTTTCTTGCGTAAGTGCCATCGCAATCCATACCCGTTGCCGCTGCCCGCCAGACAATTCGTCAATGTTTCGTTCAGCCAAATCAGCGATGTTCATCATTTCCATCGCCTCTGCGACAGCGTGATCATCTGCTTTCGTTCGACTCCTCATGAATGATTGGTGGGGAAAGCGTCCACGTCCTACCAGATCCGCAACTGTAATTCCTTCAGGTACGATGGGTGATTGCGGAAGCAGGCCAAGCGTTCTAGCGAGCTTCTTTGGAGGAATCGTATGAATCGCTTTGCCATCCAGCGTCGTCACCCCTCCGACTGGCTTTAGTAACCTACTCATCGCTTTTAGCAAGGTTGACTTCCCACAAGCATTCGCGCCAATAATGACATTAATCCGCCCGTCAGGCACTTTCAGTTGGATGTCTTTAAGGATGGTTTTATTTTCGTAAGCCGCTTCAAGCCCTTCAACGTGAAGCCGATCTTTCGTCTTCATTACAGATTTCCCCTCCGATTCATGCGAATCAATAGATAAAGCAGAAACGGTGCACCCATCATCCCGGTAATGACGCCAACAGGGTAACGTACATCAAAGGCAAATTGCCCTAAAAGATCCGCACCGAGAACGAGGGTTGCCCCGACGAGACCCGAACCGATGATGCTCGGCGAACCTTCACCGGTTAGTCTTTTTGCAATCGGTCCTGACAAGAAAGCGACAAAAGCGATTGGACCGGTCACAGCTGTAGCGAGTGCGAGCATAATGACAGAGGCCACGATTAATACAATTCTCGTACGATCGGTTTGTACACCGAGGGAGAGAGCTGCGCTTTCACCGAGTTCTAGCATTAACAGGTGACGGCCGGTAAACACGAGCAACGGAATACAGACGATCATCGAAATCGCTAGCGGCACGAGCTGATGCATCTGCACACCATTTAAGCTGCCACTCATCCAACGCATTGCGTTTGGCAAGTCTTCCTGCGCACCGATCATGAGCAAATACAAGATGGTAGCACTTAATATTGCCTGGATACCGATGCCTACGAGCACAAGTCTTCCGATGGAAAACCCGTTTCCTCTCGATAAGAAATAGATTACGACAACCGTCACTAAACCAGCGATAATTGCTGAAACCGATACGGTTGCTCGGCTCGTTTGCAATAGGAGGATGCACACAAGAGCGGCGACGGTAGACCCGGCAGTAATTCCCAAAATATCAGGATTCGCAAGGGGGTTGCGAAGCATCGTCTGAAATGTGTTGCCTGCAATACCAAAGGCGATTCCTGCAAGTAATCCGGCAAGCATTCTCGGCAAGCGAATCGTTTCAATCGCAAACATCATCCCTGCAATTTCTTCCCCGAGCAACACCCTTACGACATCTTGAACCGGGTAGATAGTGTTACCGAGCATGAGCATCGCCGTGCATAACATGAGTACGAGAAGAAACAGCGCACTTGTCACGACTGCTCTTCGAGTAAATCTTCTTCTTCTCTCATTTCGTATACGGCCAATTGTCGAATTCATCATAATGAACGCACCTTCATCCGAACCGCAAGCATGATGAGAATCGGTGCACCGACAAACGCGGTGACAACCCCTACCTCTAGTTCCCCTGGACTGCCGAGCAGACGACCACTCACATCAGAAACCGTCAAAATGATTGCACCTGTCATTGCAGAAAAAGGAATGATTAAGCGTAAATCAGGACCAAGCAAGAGACGCACGAGATGCGTGGACAATAAGCCGATGAACCCAATCGGTCCAGCGAGCGCTGTCGCTGCCCCGCAAAGGATCACACCGGCAAATGCGGCAATCAGACGAAGGACGCCAATTCGCACACCTTGTCCCTTGGCGACCTCATCTCCTAAAGCGAGTGCATTCAAAGAAGACGCCGACATGATTGCAATTACAATGCCGACAATCAAAAACGGCAAGAAAATCATGATCGATTGCCAACTACCTGACCCGACACTGCCCACTTGCCAAAAACGAAACTGGTCCATCACATTCGTTCTTGGCAATATAATTGCGCTTACGATGGATGACAGCGCCGCACTCGTCGCCGCCCCAGCAAGCACGAGCTTGAGAGGTGTTGCTCCTGCCCTACCAAGTGAGCCTATGCCATATACGAACAATGCGGTTAGCATCGCGCCAACGAGGGCTAACCATATGTATTGAGATTGAGAGTTAATGCCGAGAAACGCCATGCCAAAAACGACAAACAATGCCGCTCCTGTATTCACACCAAGGATGCTAGGATCGGCTAGTGGATTCCTCGTTACGGCTTGCATAAGTGCGCCCGATATGCCGAGCGCCGCCCCGCAACATAAGCTAAAGACCGTTCTCGGTATTCTTTCTCGGACAACGCTTGCTGCATAGGAATCTGCTTCAGACAGAGACAAGCCACTCATCAATTCTTCCCAAGTTACCGCGCGTGAGCCAAAGGCAAGAGATAGCAGCGTAGATACGACCAAGAGCCCAAGCGTACAGATGAGCACGACGGGCACTTTGTTTCTACGCTGCTTCCCTTCCTTATTCTTCCAAGTTGTCGACAGCATCAGAGATGAGTTCCACATAGTCATCAATTGTATATTCAATCGAGAGTGGTGTCGGCGTTCCTGAAGCAGCAATTGCCGAGTTTCCACCAATCATAACGACTGAGTCTCGTTCAATGGCAGGAATTTGCCCGAGTCTAGAATCGGATTTTACGGATTCAAACAGCTCTTCATCTCCATAACCGATAATCAAGTCGGCACTGTTTAGCACGTCGGCATTTTCAGCACTCAAACTCAATGAGAAATCATCGGTATCCTCAATCAATTCGACAACTTCATCTGGGTATTCTAAGCCAAGTTCTTCAAGAAAAGCGACGCGTGTGTCTGCTGGCGTATACAAATGCATTCCAGAAAAATCATCTGCGGAGAAGTTCACCCACACGATGGATTTTCCTTCAATTTCAGGATGATCGTTCACTCGCTCCTCAATAAGCGCCTCCGTATCTTCAATGAGTTGTTCACCTTCTGCTTCCATTCCCATTCCTTGTGCGTTCATCGTCACTTGTTCACGCCAGGAAGTGGTCCACGGAGAAGTTGGATACGGAACGACAGGGGCGATCTCGCTTAGCAACTGATAATCCTCCTCTGTAATCCCTGAGTATGCGGCAAGAATTACATCTGGATTGCTGTCAGAAATCGCTTCGAAATCAAGTCCATCAGTATCTTGGTAAATATATGGGTCATCTTCGCCTAACTCCTCAAGCTTCTGAGCTGTCCACGGAAGTAGCCCACTTTCGTCCTCTACACCGAAGTTCGCTGCAGAAAACCCAACAGGAACTACATCTAACGCTAATGCAACATCTTGGTTCCCCCACTGCACCGTGGCGACGCGCTCAGGTGTTGACGGAATGGTCGTCTCTCCGAATGCATGCTCGATGACGATCTCTTCGCTTTGTTCTTCGGAACCGTTGTCTTCGCCCCCGCTGTCAAGTTCCGCTTCTGTTGCATTCTCTGATTCCCCTGAACAAGCAGACACAACGAGCATAGCCGCTAGCAATGTATGTACGTGCAAAATTGATTTTTTCATGATTACCTCCCAGTTAATTGAAAACGATTATCATTCTCGATAATCGTAGGGTCTTTTTTCACTATTGTCAATCTTTTTTTGAGAATCGTTTCTAAAGTAACCTTCCTTTCATGATGTTCTATGGATATAAAAAACGAGAACCCGCATGGGTAAATAGATGACATAAAACAAAACGTCCTCGGAATATTTTCCGAGGACGTTTTGTTTAACTTTTTTTTCGATACCAATACACAATCGGAATGAGCACGAGTGATAATACGCCACCAAACAGGGATAAGGCTGTGTAACTAGCCCCTGCAACGACCATCCCACTCATTGCGCCTCCAGTCGCACCGGCGAGCGCAATGAACACGTCAACCGAACCTTGCGTTTTTGCACGATTGGCAGTGGTTGTGTTGTCCACAATAAGTGACGTACCACTAATTAACCCTAAGTTCCAGCCGATGCCAAGTAAGGCAAGGCTCACAATTAATACGGTCAGATCATCTCCGGAGCCAAATCCGCCAATCAAACCCGCACCGAGCAAGGTTACTCCGGCAGCAACCGCCATTGAAATTCTCCCGTAACGGTCAACGAGATACCCTGTGAACAACGAAGGTAAGTACATCGCTCCAACGTGAATCCCAATAACGAGCCCGATCGCCCCCATATGGTGACCGTGATGTTCCATATGAACAGGGGTCATCGTCATAATGGCAACCATGACGAGTTGGGTGAGAATCATGATGAGTGCACCGGTAATAATGCCACGGTGTAACGTTTTCGGGGCTCTCTGCTCACTTTCTGTTTCGGCAACAGAGGTTTCAGCGGCTAACGCTTGAGCGATCAAAAACGGGTCTGGGCGAAGCAAGATGAACAGCACGAGACCGGCGAGTAAGAACGCAACGCCTGCAAGGATGAACGGTCCAGCTAGCGCAGGAACACCGATGGATAGGGCAAAATCCCCGAGCACATCGACGAGGTTCGGACCTGCCACGGCGCCAAACGTCGTCGAGACCATCGCGATACTAACTGCTTTCCCGCGTTGTTTCTCGCTCGCTAAATCGGTTCCGGCATACCTCGCTTGCAAGTTCGTTGACGTGCCCGCCCCATAGACGAACAGGGACAAAAACAGCAAAAAGACACTGCCTAAAACGGCAGCAAGTACGACGCCAAACGCACCAACAGCCCCTGCAAAGAAACCGAGAAATAGCCCGGTCCGACGGCCAAATCGTTGCGAGAGTCTACCGACAAGAAAGGCCGCCAAAGCCGAACCTAAGGTGAAGAGCGCTGCCGGAAGTCCGGCTAATGCTTCTGTCTGAAGCATTTCCTGAGCAAGCAAGGCACCGACTGTGATTCCCGCCGCAAGTCCAGCACCACCGAATACTTGAGAGAAACTAACGATAAAAAGTGTTCTCTTGTAAAGTTGTCTTTGTTTTTCCTTTGATTGAATGTATGATTGGATGACGGGGTCATTTTGTTTCATGATTTCCCTCGTTTTCGTAGATTCGAATATCTTTGAAGAGGTGCTCTAGTTGAAGACACTCTACTACATATCATCGGTCATATTTTTCGGTTTTGCAATGGTTTTATTCGGCCTCGGAACAGGGGTTTTAGGGTACGGTAGCTTCATCGGTCTCGCCATCATTTACTTGATTGTTGCGACGACGATGCATCGAGCTACCCCTGCATCGAGCTCCTAATGGTTACGATAGTTTTCGTCTGTACTGCCAAACGATGTTATTCGGTTCGTCGTGGAGGTTCTTTCCGCGAAAATCTTCTTCATAGTGAAACTGGCGTGCTTCGTAAAACGGGATGCCTTTTTGGTTATCTCGCTGTACGGTCACGACTTGATCTTTGGCTCCGAACTGTTGTTGTTACAGCGTTACGGCGTCAAGTAATTTCGAGCCAATGCCTTCATTTCGACGACTTGGATCTAAATAGATGACATACAATCGGCTCGTTTTGTCATCGATCATCCCGCCACCGGCAGCTCCTACGACCGCCTCACCGTCCAATGCCACAAAGTAACCGCCCCAGCGGGACGTCGGTGCGTTCACTTCAGTCGTAATACGCACGCGGTTGTAATACGCTTCGCAGTTCTTTTTGATCGTCTCTTCCGATAAGATTCCTTCAGACACATCTCGATACCCGGCGCGACATACGCGGATAATCCCTTCCACATGCTCATCACCCGCCAATTGGACATGTACCATTCCATCACCTCAATTTATTTTTGTAAATCGAAAAAGATGTTATCATTTCAGTAATCGCTTAAAAATTACAGGAGGAAATTAATGAACAAGGTGATACGTATAATAATTTTTCTATGTGTGCTTGCACTTATGGCATACGCAATCTTTTCACTTTTAGCATAGCACGCAATTTTTTGTTTACATACCCGCGATTGAACGATATGATATGGAGTAATTTATAAAGGCGATGAAAAGAAGAGTACATCCACACGCTGTCTACAGAGACCTCAAGTTGCTGAGAATGAGGGATGAGTTTGTGGGTCGAAGCAAATCTTGGAGCTGTGCAGAGGATTTATGAAATTTTTCGTAATGATGATGCAACGACTTCTCCCGTTATCGAGATAGAGTATCGCGGACGATTCTTCGCCCTGCCGTACTTGATAAGACTCCTTTAGCAATAGAGGAGTGAATTGAGGTGGCACCGCGATGACCGCTCGCCCTCAAAACCTATCGGTTTTGGGGGTGAGTTTTTTGATTGATTTTCACAAATGGAAATCTCCTTTGCTACTTTTAGCAGGAATTGGCATTTCCAATATTGGCGCTTGGGTGTACTTAATTTCTTTAAACTTAATGATCTTTGCTGAGACCGGCTCTGCATTAGCGATGGCGATCCTTTACACATTGGCTCCTGTTGCCGCCATTTGTACAAATGGATGGGCAGGCAGTTTTATTGATCGCACGAATACGCGTCGACTTATGATTGGACTGGATCTGTTTCGAGCGATGATTATCGCTTTGATTCCACTCGTTTCCTCAATCCCAATCATTTATTTGCTCGTTTTCATCGTCAATATGGGGAGTGCCGTTTTTCAACCAGCCGCAATGGTGTACATGACGAAACTAATTCCAAAAGAACAACGGCAACGGTTTAATGCACTACGAGGTTTCATTGATTCAGCAGGGATCTTAATCGGACCTGCAATTGCAGGTGTACTGTTTCTCGTCACGACTACAGAAATGACCCTATTCATCAATGCGGTTGCACTCGGATTGTCTGCCATTTTTCTTCTATTCTTGCCCAACGTTGATACAATGGATGATGAGGACCGAGTAAAAAATGTCACCTGGAAAGTGATCCTAGACGATGCGAAGGCCGTCGCAACGTTTAGCCGCTCACACATGTATATCTCGTACGTGTACGTTTTATTCTGTACGGTCACGATCTTCATGACGGCCATCGACTCCCTTGAAGCGGCGTTTGCCAAAGACGTTCTGATGATGACAGACACGTCGTATGGCTTGTTTCTCGTCATGTTTGGCATCGGTATCGTTTTCGGATCCACATTGAACGCGGCATTCACTAAATACTTGTCCTTACGCATACTCATTGGTGTAGGCACGCCGCTTGTAGGGATTAGCTATATGCTGCTATTCAGTGCTTCTAGTTTCATAATCGCCGTTATCGGCGGGCTTTTCATCGGCTTCTTTTTAACATTTGCGAACACCGGATTTTTAACTTTCTATCAGAACCACGTTCCTGCATCATTGATGGGCAGGTTTGACAGCTTATTCGGAATTTTTGAAGCGGTAATGATTATTTTCCTCACGCTCATCGTCGGGATCACCGCTGAAATGTACTCGATTCGGGCTGCCGGTCTGCTTACGAGCGCTCTGTTTTTACTATTCGGTCTGATCGTGCTGTTCTCGGTTATCGGGAGGGGGCGACAAATATAGTTCCAAGGGTTTTTTTATGCTTTATCAATTTCTCGTATATCATCAACCATCGAAAACGATGCTGTTTGACATTTCTGGTGAGTCATTGACGTTACCTTCTTTTACTCGAAAAGAATTTCATGCGGCAGAAACGACACCAATTCATACATTCTTTTACGACGAGTACGGCTTGAACACGAATGTGTTACAACGTATAAAAACGGAGGACAGTCGGATTGTTTACGAGGTGGAAGTGCTTGACCGCGAACCACTTCACCATCATGCAGAAACGTCTTGGACGAGTCCCTTTAGCAAAAATGCGCTTTTGCAATTAGAAAAAAGCGAGGCAGAAGTGCTTAAAAAATGGAAAGCTGAGTTAAAAAAGAAAACTTTTCCTTGGTCTGAGTATGGCTTTCGAAGTGAAATTGAGTCTTGGGCGAAAACTGTGCTCAATGATCCCGATGCTTTCTTTCAGCAAATAAGAAGTTGGAAAAAAGGGGTTTTATTAAAGGTTACTAGCTCTCAACAGAATGCCTATATGAAAGTTGTTCCTCCGGTATTCAAACATGAGCCGCTTGTACAAAAATATATGGACCGGTACGGGCCAGAGGTACTTGCGGTTGATTCGTCGAAACATGCGTATGTGATGCGTGAAATGCGAGGTGAACTGCTCGGCAACTCGCAGGCCGTTGAGTTTTGGGAAGAAGCTGCTCGCAGGTTGGCACAGTTGCAAAGGGCTTTCAGTGAAGACGAGGGACGTCACCGGCCGTCCATTCCTGACCGCAGTCTTGATGAAGTGATTTCTGCACCAATGCTCATTACTACTGTGCAAGCAGTGCAGAACTGGATTGCGCCTAAGGAAGTCATAAAGCTCCTTGCAAACGTACCCGCTGTTGTGTCTTTACTTTCGTTACTGAAAACGAAACAGCTACAGTCCATTGACCATGGTGATTTTTTTGGTGGAAATGTGATCATTGAAAACGACGAGCCTTTCCTTTACGACTGGTCGAACAGTTGTCTGACTCACCCTTTTTTGAGCCTCGTTCACTTTCTTGAAGAAGTGGAGGCCGAGTTCTTAAAAAGTGACAGCGAAGACGTGTTGCACGAGTATTTACAACATTGGACACACGTTGAGGGGTTTGAAGTGCTACAAGACGATTTTGCCATCATGAAGTTATTGCAGCCCATTTTCTATCTCGTCGTTCATGTGCAGTTCATCATGCCCGAACTCGGTCAAACTGCCGAAGACGAAGACATTATTGATCACTATTTAACTGAATGGTCTAGCAATGTATACGAGATCGATCAACGTTTGAAAGGATGATTCCATGTACGGCATCTCGCCACTCGTCGTTGTCGCTCTAGTCATTTGCTTTCTTCTGTATGTAGGTTTAAGTGTTGTATTCGGCAAAGTGTTTAGTGAGCAGGCTCGGAATAAGAAGCGAGTGTACACATGGACGTGGATCCTTTCTACACTCAGCTTTCTACTCGTTTCCTATTTGTTTTTGCAAAATACGATCCAAGACCATGTTGATATTTATGCGCATACCGATCAAGTCGATCACTATTTGCGCACACATTACCTAGATGAGGCGTACAGCCTCCAACCTGAATATCATTCTTCGTCCCGAGTTGGTGACGACCTCTCTGTGCATGTCGAATTCACAGATTCTGATCGTGAAACGATGATTGTTGAATCGAATTTAAGTGACGGCGTTGTGCAAGAGCCTTAAAAGGTTCATCTGCGTTTGGCATTACGTAAGTTCACCCCTATATCTATGGGTATGGGAGTGCTGAAAATCGAAGAATTTTTTAGGGACATCTGATTTAACAAGACGATGGAATGTTTAAGAATGCGTATGAAGTGAATCATCGTTTGAGTCTTGCGGCGGACTCGCTTGGAAATTATTGGAATACAATGATTTTTTTCGAGTTATATTAAAGAGATTCATTCGACTGCAAGATCGAGATTTTCACTAGAAATTCACAGCGACTCGCGAAGCGATATGGAATGAACGAAACACTTTCTTGATTCGCACTGTTGGGTGTTGGGTTGGAGGGGGAGCGCGGTGCTATTTTGCTCAGTTTGTTCCAACTGGAGCGCAGATTTCAGGCTAAATGCCAACGACACGTCGGCCCCAGCGGGGCCGAAGCCAATTCGAACTCGGTTCGGCGCGGCTCGCGCCGACAGGATGCTAAGTTTTTGGCTTGGAAATGCAAAGGATGGTTCTCTGAACCCGTTGCCGCAGGGGATGTCGGCACATGCGGGCAAGACGAACGACCGTTCTGCGCGCGAGTTTCCCCCATCTGCGCGCAAGTTTGCGCTTTTGAACGATTTTAGCGCCGATCTCGCCAAACTCGCGCGAAGTTTGTTCCAACTTGCGCGCAGATTCCAGGCTGAAGTGCCAACGACACGTCGGCCCCGCCGGGGCCGAAGCCAAATCGAACTCGGTTCGGCGCGGCTCGCGCCGACGTCTTGTTGGTACTTTGGGGCGAGGATGCATAGGTGATCCGGCAATCTGTTACCAAGTTTGTTCATTCTGTTCCCTAGTTTATGAGATTAGACCGCTTTTTCTGCGATTTTCCCAAACTTGAGAACAGTTCGGTCGCAACTCGAGCACAGTTTCCACTTTACCAAGCTTATTATTGGTTCTTGATGTAATTCTTTCGTTCAATTTATATTGTTCGATAACATCCGCGGGATGAGAATCTGACCATAGATGGTTCTACGGTAAGATTTAAGCCTAAAAAACTAGCAAATTTGAGAAAATCCCATCATAGTGAATCCCCACCAAACTGCCGAACAAGCTCTGCCCGCCTGGCATCGTTACCGACGACATCTAGCTGAAAAGCGAGGATGCTGTTTTCGAGCTTGATCGTTTCATATCCGAGCACGTCGTTAAAGAACGCCGCAATTTCGGTGCGATTTCCTTGTTTGTCTTCTGCGTACAGAGCGAAGGTGACGATGTAAGAGGTGGAACCACCTTTTCCACCAAGACGAGTGAATGTCGACCGTTTCTTCGAGTTGTTCAAAAGCCACTCTTCCAAGACCGGCTGCAAGTGGTCTTGAACCTCTTTTGCAAAATAACCATCTGAATTTATTTTCTGCATGATACTCGCGTATTCCCGCACCGTTGAACGTGTATCGCGCTTGGACACGATCTGGTCCAGTTTCTGATTATGCCATGCGTGCAACTTCACGTTGTCTTTGTACGAACCATCCTGATCATTTTTTAACTTTTCATGGATGGTTAACGCTTGTTGTTCATAGGCCTCGCTCGACATGGCATCCATAAGTGCTGGAATTCTCTTGGCGTCTTCCTTATCAAAAATCTTCAGATCGTTGGCCTTTGCCACTTCGTACGGAATGATCATACTAGAGACGAATGGAACGATCCGGTCATGGTTGGACAATCCGAGTCGTTCGCGATGGCGATTCACGCGTTCAATTCCTAACCGCATGAGTAAGTATTCGGTATTGGCGTTGGAGCTGTGAGAAATCATCCCTTTGGCAACGTCCTCCAATGAGACAGCCCCTTCTTGCAAACGGTCGTTTGCTTCCACATCTGTAAGCCAACTCGGATGAGCACCGCCATCTGTCTGAGGAATATGAAACCGGGCTAAGTCTGCGATGGGGATGCGCTCCGACGGATCAACATCTCCGTTTGCCGCCTGCTCTGCATATTCGATGGCGACGATGATTTTCACTGTACTCGCCAAGTGTCTCGGCTCATCAGCCTGCTCCTCAACGAGCGTTTCCCCGTTTCTCGTCACGAGCAGTGAAGAACGAGCTGGATGTTTACGAATGAACGTTTCGACGTAGTTTGCATCTGGCTTTTGCTGCCAACTGAGTAACCGCCATAACCCTATAACCGCGAGCAGAATGACGAGAATGACAGCGGCTAAGACCCAATAGATCAAATTTATATCCCCCTGAAGCAAGTCTTTTCCTTTATTGTAGCAGAATTCATCAAGTGGCTTGAATAATCCGAATCATCGCCTTGACCGCCGCACTATGCCCCCACCCGCTGCTTTGGTTCACAGTACCCGTAAAGAACAAATCCCTCTCTGGATTATAAAAGGCAAACGCGCCCGTTTGTCCCCAGAAACCGATCATTTCGTGAATCCGTTTGAATGGCGAGTAAATGCGCGGCACCCATAACTTCTCCAAACCAATACCATAATTAAAAGAACCTGGAAAAAAGATCAAACGCCATTCTTTTAACGATTCTAGCTGCTCTTTCGGGAAGAAATACCCGTTTGCGAATGCGCGCAAAAACTGCATCGTTTCTTCTGCATCTGACACGATGCCTCCTTCGGCACCAACCGAAGAAAAGTAAAGCGGCAGGCGAACCGTACTGGCTTTGTAATGGAGGGCGACTGGTTTCTCATCATATATATCGGTGTATACGTAAGTTTTCGTAAACCCTAACCGGTCAAAAATATAACGCTTGAACACTTCGGCAATGTTCATGTCTGTCTGATTCTCTATGATTCTGCCTAACAGTTGATAGTTCGTATCTGAATAGTTCACTTTCCCTTTTTCGCCGGGTTTGAATTTCGGTTTCATTTGTTTCGTTAACCTCACCACTTGCTCCAACGGCCAGCGTTGATCTTTGCCCGCGAACAAATCGTCGGCAACAGCCGTGCCGTCCGCACGTTTGTATGCAAAGTAATCTGGAATGCCTGACGTATTCGAGATAAGATGTTGAATGGTTATATCCTTTGAATAATCAACACCATCTACAACATGAAGGTCGGTCATCAAATCATCTGATAAGTACGTATCGATCGGATCACTCAGTTGCAACCTACCTTCTGCCCTTAACATGAGAACAACTGCTGTCACATATAACTTCGTGACACTTGCGATAAAATATTGATCTTGCGCTTTCAGATTCCCAGCTGCTCCCGTCCACGAAAAGTCGCCATCGCCTTGTTCTACACACAAAATGGCTCCCCAGTTATTTTTCTTATTTGCCATTTGCTCCACGGTAATCTGAAGAAAAGATCCATCCAAAACTCGGCCCATCATGCGTCCCTCCCTTTTCGAAGTCGGGCAGCGCGCACCACGTCTTCAGCGGTACTGTCCATCATCTCGATCATTTTATCCATATCGAATTCTTTCAGAAATAACTCATTTGCAACCATGACTGAGAACCCTGTCTGAAACGTTCTCATTTTGAACAAAATATCTTGAAGCTCTTCGTTAGTAAACTCTTGTAGCTCAGGATCGTCTCTCATCTGATCAATCAGAACATCCCCCATCCCCTCATCATAGTCTTGCAAATAATCATTTTGATTCATGACAAAGTCTTTAAAAAGGACTGGATACTCTTTAGCAAATCTGAGACTCGCAACCCCAATATTCGCAAACGGCGAGCGACTTGTTTCTTCTGCCAACAAGCGGTGACTCACGTTCACAACCTGCCCGATCACCGCTTGTTTTAACGCGTCTACATCAGTGAAATTCACATAAATCGGGGCAATGGAACTACCTAACTGATCCGCCACTTTGCGAATCGTTATCCCATCAATTCCTTCTGTTTCAGCAATTGCAAAAGCCGCTTCAACAATTTGATCCTTAGAAAACTTATTTTTCGGTGGCATAGAGACCTCTCTTTCGAATTTCACACGATAAATAACACATGATGTATATCATACATTATACATAATATGTATCGGATGTGTTCGTTTTTTTGCGCTTTTAGTTTTAGAAATTCAAAGGGGGTTGGGCTCTATGAAACCGTCTGCTTTATTTTTATAAATTGGGTAAACATTGATGTGAATATAAGCATAATTAACTGAGGGGTGCTTTGTAACTTTTTTATTTCTCATCCGTCATAAGGGTAACTATTGTATTTTATACGCGAATACTGAGTTCTCTTTTTTCCAGGAGAAGGTTATGACAATCAAACTGATAGCCGAACAAAAAAGACCATTCAATAAGCAAAACATTGGTACCAACAGATTAAGAACGGTGCTCCATTAGTCAGATCGCGCTGAAAGTACTAAGTGGTGAGAGGATTTCCTATGGACAGTTTGGCCAACCTGTTTACATTTTGCCCCAAGATCATCAGCGTTTGCGAGATGGCTCACTATATCCTTACTCAGACCAAGTTATTCTTTGGTCTAATCAATTGCGTAAGCAAATTAGTGACAAGGTGTTTTGTAACAAGAATAATTGGTCCTCCACACTTCCGCATACCCAACTGGTGCTCATCAATGGCCAATCAGGTTACATGCGTAAGTTAGAAAATACCACCGGTTGTATCAGTACGTTTGACTTCGAAATGGATTTCCTACCTGGAAAAGTCTTTAGAAATGTACAGGCAGCAATGAAAGACTTTACAGAATCGAAATACCTGGAATTCAAATTAGAAATGAATTTCAATATGGATATACGCTAATTGATATGAAAGACTAATGGTTAGAATGGCAAAACGTTTGCTTTCATCACACACCAATAGGAACGTGTTAAACACAGAAACGAAAAGTCTATATCCCGGAATTACAAGGGCAACTCAAACATTAATTGTTTTATATTACAGTATATTAGCTCTCGGGTGAGGAGATTTACTAGGTGCACAGCCTAATAAATCTTAGATTGTACGAGTTTAGAGTGTAGGTAGATCGTAGTAGAAAGATACAGGAGAGACTGAATAAATTTGATGTAAAAAAGAGGCTTCCAATGGGTCACATCCAGACGAGAAACTTACAATCTAGTTGGAATTTTACTTCGTGAGTCAAACAGCGATCCAAAATTTTGATCGTCTGAATCTAAGAAATCGAACGAGGACTACATGAACCATAGCCGGTAGTATGGTTTTGTGGGTGTCTTTCTTCAGTCTTAAGAGTTTGTGTGCAATTTGCTCATTCGACTGTGGGAGCACTCTTTTTTGTGTTGTGAAGACCTTTGGGGGCTAAGTCTGGTAGTTATGAAATCCGCTCATTTTTAACGATTTGTCGATATTTTGTTTATCTTTCTATAAAAAAGTGCTGTACCCAAAGTCTAATTTAAGACTTTATAGGACAGCACCCAACTATTTAAATAACAACCCACTTTCCAAGTTGATTTATAAGAATTGAAATTAATTCTATTATCATTCAATAACTTACAAATTCAATCTCTATTTTCATTGATGTATTTTGATATATTGATTAATTCTACATTAATTAGAATTAACCAACCTGCTAAAATGCCTATTAACAAAGTCTGTGCGCTTGCCAAATTCATATTGGAGGTGATTAAGTTTAGTAATCCTAATAGCGTTAGTGTCAATACTAATCCACCAAAAGCACTTAATATTAATTTAACTATTATATACACTCTAAATTCACCATTCAATTATCACTTCAGTTGTAGGCATTGAACTTGAATCACCAAATCCTGAAACGCTAATTGCTCCTGCAGAAATACCAACATTATTAAACCAGTTTGGTGTATTTGAATGCAAATAATGCCCATAAACTGCTGCGCGTGTACTACCATTGTCCAGTAACTCTATAGACATATTACCACTTTGGCTTGTACCACGTTCAAGGTCAAAAGGCCAAGCGTGTCCAGAATTATGAATTTCTGGGTCTCTAGGTGATCCTGTTGCTACACTTGTTGTATAATTAAACGTTGCTGTACTGGAATCAGATACGACGCCTGTATCATGGGTGATAGCCATCACGTCTCGGAAATGAGCAATAGGTGAATCACCCATAAAACTCCAACTGTTGACTGCTTCGTATGTTTCACTGTCTAATTGTGTAACTATCAATGCCATTTCCATCCAGTCTGTTGTAGAATAATCATCTCCTCCTTGAAGAGATTGTGAGCTTCGAGTGTGAGCTTGTGTTTCTGTAATTTCTCTGGCTTCTAACATATTACCTTGTTGGTCATACTCCATTTCCATATACGTAGTATCTATCCCAACTATTGCACTTTCATCTAGGTCAATAAATTTCTCATAAGTCTCCTTTGTGACGGTTGGTTCTGAAAAGCCAAACATTTGGAAGTGTTGTTGCTCAAGCTCTGTTAGGTTAACCTTTTCTTCTTCTCCAAACCAGCCAACAGTTCCAAAAGCAATGATTCCAGCCATGATAATTTGCTTCAAAATAAAACACTCCTCTAAGTTATAAGATATTTTTACCAATAATTATTGGTATATAGACCAATACCCTAAATAAACAGAAAATAAACTATTTATAAAATATTTTTGCGGATAAGTTTCATAAGCCAATGATTTCAACAACCTACTAAAAGCTAGCAGGAAACTGAATGTCTACAACAAGCAGATAAAAGTCATACTATCACTCTAAAACATAAAATTTTAATAACAGCTGGACGCTCCTTTAAACTTTTATTGCCAACGCATTAATTAATTGACAATGAGACGTTATGAAAAAATATCATATAACATAATAATTGGTTGGGCTTAACATACATCTCTGTGTCTGAGCCCAAACCTGGTACAACATACTTCAATAACTGTTCTTCTCTAGGAATTTGAATGATAGAAACGCTTCGATTGCCTTCTTGAGTAGCGTAGCCTGACAATCTACAGGCGCAATGTATTATACTACCCTAGGATTCTTCGGCCTTTAAGAAAAATATATCAAAACTACTGCCACTTGTTTATAATGCCCGTTTATGAAATCAATGGACCAGTTAATAAACCCAAACAACTCATTGTAACTTTTTCATTTCTCATCCGTCATAAGGATAACGATTTTCATTCAAGGAGGTGCATGGTTTGATAACTCCGGAAACTGACGAAGAGTTGCTGATTGTTGAGCTCTATGATATTCATTCTTACGAACTTATCCGCTATATTTATATGCTCGTGAATGATGAACTACAAAGTGAAGATCTATTGCAGGAGACGTTTATTCGCGCATGGAAAAATGTGCATCGATTGAACGAGATAGAAAATCCAAGGGCCTGGCTATTTAAGATTGCGCATAACGCTAGTATGGATTATTTACGAAAGAAAAAGCCTATTCACCTTATTGAAAAGTTTATCAAAAGTGTTCCTGACCCATCTCTTCAGCCTGAAAAATATATTCAAACGAAGGAAGAATCACGAGAACTCGTAGATCGAATAAATAATCTAAAAGATCGGTATAGAAAAATAATCTTATTACGGAAAGTTCATGAGTTTTCAATAAGAGAGACAGCCGATATTTTAAAGTGGTCAGAAAGCAAAGTAAAGACGACGTTACATCGTGCGATGAAATCTCTAGAAGATAGCTATATTCAGGCCGAGGAGGTGTACTATGAAAAGAAAAGTTAGAGATTCTAATGTTTTTTCTAAGATAAATAAGAATATGAACTGGGATGAAAAACGAAACGTTACTGTTAGAAATAGAATTATTCACTCTATAAGAAACAATAGACGCAGAAATTTCACTGTGAATCGCTCTTTTAAATATGCAGGCTCCATCGCGATATTTGCCTTTCTATTCATCGGAACGTTTGTCTATTTTACCAACATCGTTTCATATGAATATTCGGACACATTTCATGAGGTTGAACGTTCTGTAACTACGGATGATCGGAACGATTCGATCAGTTTCTCCGACACTGCTTTGGATCAATTGGAAGAGATTAATGATATGCCATTCGCAGTACTAAAAGATCTCCCTGAAAATAAGCAAATATTGCTAGACGTTTCCATTTTCGAGAGTGAGCATCGTGTGATCTATTCCACATACGGTTCTGTTGAACAGAAAGGGAGTGGGGAATGGGCCGTTGCCGTTATGCAAGAAGAAATGCCAGCATCATTTACAATTCAAGATCAACAAATTTATATAGAAGAGGAAATTGGAAATTCAAGAAATATTGAAAAACAGATAATAGGTGACCAAATCTTATATACCGACATAAGGGATGGGCAGCGAGACCAAGTATGGATTCCTAGCGAAGATTATTTGTTTAATATTAGTAATGAACGACTAACAGAGGAAGAACTTTATTCAGCACTAGCATCTTTAGAATTTATTCAATAAAATATCTTAACAACACCCCCACCTCCTGCTGTTGCGATATACTATCCTCAGGGGGTGTTTGTTTGCAATTCTTATTGTGGATGATTAGCGGATACGTGTTGCTATTTGTTCACGTTTGGGTGCACGAGCTTGGGCACTATCTTGTTGGCCGTTATGTCGTAAAAATTCCAAAAGAGAATATTCGCATCAAACTTACAGAGTACCCGCCCCATGTGGCACTTAAAGATGAGCACGGACAGTGGTTAAAGCCTGGTGATGAGCACGGCAACTATGTACATACCTATTTTAAATACGACACAGCCGGGAAGCACTCACTCATTTATGTGATGGGCGGCTTTATTTTTCAGAGTGTTTCGTTTCTTATCGTCGCTTTTTTCATCGTCTACTTGTTCTTCAATGAGCCCGGTATCTCAAACTTCATTGTTGGTGGCTCTTTTCTTTTCAATCTCGTTTACGTTGTAGGCGATTTAATTGGGTCTCGTGTGAAGCGAATGCCTATAGGAGACACGAGTGCGGCCTTGCAATTTGCACCTACTAAAACGGTAATGATCCTCAGTCTGCTACTCGCCAGTTATGCAATCGTCTATATTTATGTTGGGTTTTTCGGGTAGGTAGCTGCATTCAAGTTTCAACATTTAAGTACACACATTTGTCTGTTGAGAGTGCTGGTAAAAAACATATTACGAGGAGGACGACGATGAATTTCGAACGCACGCACGACGCTTTTATTCAGGATTGGCATGAAGCTATGCATTCGGGGGACACGACGAAGCTAGAAAACATGACAGACGATTACACCGTCGTATTTTACGATGAAAATGTTCTAGAACCTGCAACGTTCACGAAAGCAGAAGCGATTGCAGGCATGCGATCTTCTGCTGCTGATCTGAAAGGGATGGAAAAACGATTTGACGATCGCGTCATCTCCATGAAAACAGAAACACGTGCGGTTGTGTTTTATCGAATGCACATTATTCATGAAGGTCGTTCTTTAGCTGAGCTGTTTACGATTGAACATTGGACTGAAGAAGAGGGTCGATGGTTGCTCGCCGCTGAAATTCAGCAGAGAGTGAGGTAGTATAGGTTTCCTCATTTATTCACATGTAGGGCACAAATAATATTCTACAACGTGAAGCGGTCCGCTCGTAGACGGGAATCACCGGAGATCCAATCTACGTGGGGTTTTCAACATAAAGGAGCGTTGCAATCGTAATTTATTCCATCATAGAGCCATCTATGTGGGGATATAGCTTTTCTATGTGGGAATTTAAACAAAAAATGATTCCTCGTTAAAGGAAATTCCAACATAGACGTGTCTATGTTGGAATTTCCCTTTTTCAACGAACGAAAGCAACGCTTTCGATTGATCTATTGATGAATGTGCTATTGAAGTGACACCTCCTCGGCGACACTTACTCGGTAGTTACCTAGATCCCTATCGTTTAAGTTTGTGATAATTTCCTTCTTAACCCGGTCCGCGTCCTCATTAGCATCCACGTACACGTTAATCCGCTCCTCTTCCCCATCGATTTGATAGGCAGTTATTGCATTATCTTCCCACGCCCGGTCAAGAATCCGTTCAATTTCTTCGGCTTCCTGTTCGCTCGTATAATGAATGGTCGACATGTTAAGTTCTATGACGAAAAATACGACCATAGCCGTGATGACGACGAGATACCTCTTCATAACTTCCCCCACTTCACACCCGTTGCAGATGAGTATGCTTAAAGTCAGACGGGTACTTCAATCCATAACCTAGTGCCCGGTCCATGCCGATATGTGCGAGCCATATGACCGCTACCGCAAACACGACATTCCACCCGGTCATCGTGCTAACGAGCATAAGAAGGAGCGGAAAACTATACGTATGAAATACGTTATAGACGACCGCCCCGACTCGACGGTCTTTCAAATACCCGAGCGCAGATAAATCTGGGGCGAGCAAGAGCAGGAAGAACCACCACCAACTAAATCCTGTTGTCGCGTACAAATAAAGTGACACAACAAAAACAGCTCCCCCTTCGATATGTAACATTCGTCGATTCAAGACGTTCACCTTCCCAAATTAATTCAGTATATGTACTTCTTTTAAAAAAGCGTTCATGCTCGCCGACACCCACTTTTTCTCGTGATGCACGGTGAAGATGCCTACTTGATCACGGGGATGGGCCTCGTGCAATTCCTGCAGACTACCCGCTTGCAGCTCATTTTGCACAACGAACGACGGCAATAGAGAAACGCCTAATCCGCTCAGCACACATTGTTTTACTGCTTCGATGCTCGGGAGTTCAATCACTTTCCTCATTGATGACCTGACCCGTTGTTGCCAGCTACGTGTGCGTTCTGCAACAAACATCGTCTGCTCGGTAAGCGGGGTAGTGCTCAGGGCGCCAACGAACTTTAATTCTTCTACCCGGACGGTGCTCAACGTGACCTCACTAGGCTCCCAGTCAGCCATCTCTACTAAAAGGGCAACGTCATAATCACCATACTTTAGCTGAGTGATCAGATCGGCATAATCAACAGATTTCACTTCCAATCTGACATGCGGGTACTTCTCCGAAAAAGCCGGGATGAGTCGGGGCAAATAATAAATCATCAGTGATTCCGAGACGCCAATCGTTAGCTTTCCCGCCGGCTCATCCCCGTCACGTATTGCATCGATTGATTGCTCATACAGCTGGAGCATCTGTGTTACGTACGGCAAAAAACGCTCACCTGCATCCGTCAGCACCACTCGGTTGCCGAGTCGTTCAAACAGCGGCGTGATGAAAGCTACCTACCTCTACAATCGTTTTAAACGTAACCCATTGCCGAAACTCCATCCACCCCAACTCCAATTCAATAAAATTGAACAGATAATTCATTTATATCTATTTTACTGAATTTACTGATCGGCGTATAGTAGGTGTTAAAAGAACTAAAGGTGATGTTCGATGTTCTCGGTTTTATTATTGCTCGCTATTGGTTTTGAAGTGGTGGGTGCCACACTTATGCCTGCTGCAACAACGAACGGGTGGATCTTCTTTATTTTGCTCGGTTTCTGGTACGCGGCACTTGTTATCTATATTTTGCTCACGTTTCACTCAGAAGTCGGTATCACAAGCGCTTTGTTTACCGGGGGCAGCACCGTCCTCGTCGCCATATCTGGAATTATGTTTTACGAAGAAGTGTTGTCATTGAGCAAAGTGATTGGCATTGCCGCTATTATTGCTGGTGTGATTGGTATTCAGACCACGTTCGGTAAGGAGTTGAAAACATAATGGGGTACGTATGGTTAGCGTTCAGTTTGATGACCGCCATTTTGGCTAATGTCTTTGTAAAGACTGCCTATGGATTCACAAATCGAGCATCAACTGCACTCGCTTTTCTTTGTTACGGGTGGTGTGCTTACTTTCTAGTTTTGACCGTTTCTTATATGGAACTCGGTGCTTTATATGGCATTTGGGCAGGACTGACCGTCTCAGGAACCGCGCTCATCGGTATGAATTTTCTTAATGAGCGACGCTCAAAAAGAAAAGTTTTATCGATCGCTCTAATTATTTTCGGGGTTGTTCTGTTGCAACTCTAGTAAATACGTGATCTTCTCTTGATCTTTATCGTTGTTCTTAGTTGACCGATAACTGTCTTTGGAAGAAGCTTCATAGATGCGTAAGTATTGTTCGGCTGTTGGCAAATAGAAACACGCACCGGCTCGTTCTTGTAGCTTCAACTGCTCGATAGGAATTCCTGCAAACGCAGGAAGCGTATCAATAATCCCAAATTCAACTTCTTCTCCGTCTTTTAGAAACTGATGTTCATGTAAGTCGACGAGTCGATAGCCGAGCCCTTCCATCCGTTTCATAATCTCTGACCACTCATCAATGGATTTCTCTGCTGGAACTTCCCACCCCCTGGCATCTCCAGGCACATGAATATCCAAATCTCGTGCCTGCCAACTCCGCTCGGTGAGCACTTCCAAGCCAACACTGCCCATGAGTAGCGGGGTAATCCCCTGCTCATTTAACGCCTTGCAAATGATTGTAAACTGTTCAAACTTCTCATTCATCGGCTTCTCTCCATTCTTTACGGTGCAACGAGTTCAACTTTCATGCGATCAGGCCCTTCAAAGTAAACCGCATAATAATCGGGCCCTCCCGCGTACGGATGCTTGTCCTCATACAAAACGTTAAACCCCCGAGCTTTTAACTCCTCAGTCATTTCATCTACATGCCGACGAGAATCCGCGTGGAAAGCTAAATGATTCAATCCCGTCCGTTTACGGTGATATGGAACGCCCAAATATTTTTCTTCGGTTTGCACGAACACGATGTACGTGTCGCCCAACTTCCAACTTGCCCCTTCCGCCCATTGCTGAAATGGTTCATAGCCGAGCCCTTCGAGAAACCACCCCCAAAACTGTGACGCTGTATGTAAATCAGAGACGTACAATTCAATATGATGAAGCATTCCTCGTGTCAACATGTTCCCTCCTCCAATCTGTGAAACTTCCCAAGCCATACAATTCGACACATCATTGCAAATCCCTTTACAAAAAAGCAGCATCTGTGCGGACGACAGATGCTGCTCTTATCTATTTGACCGGAATCCAAATTTCAGAATATAAATCTTCACGATAGGGATCATCTTTTGAATACACTTCTAGCTCAGGGGTACCGGTGTGCTCATAACCGCTGGATGGTAGCCACTCGGAATAGATCTTTTTCCATACCGCTTGCATCGCACCAGGCATCGGGCCATGCACTTCAAAGACCGCCCATGTTGATGCTGGAATCTGGATGTGATTAAAGCTGTCAGAACGACCACCACCACTCGCCGTGCCAATCCAATACTCCACCGATTTTTCATTCTTCCCTACGCATAAACCGAGTAAACCGGATATCGGCCCGTCGTTCAGCGCAAACAGCTGATCGGTCGTACCTTCGCTAATTAATCGATCCCATCTTTTCGGAATCTCCTTGAAGTTCTCTCCGTTCTCTAATGAAAACGTCTCGTTCACGCCGACCACATCAAATGCTTCCTTCTCAACCATCTTCACATTCATTGGTTCTGCCCCTTTCAGGCTCACCTGGATGACCAGGCGGTTATAGGATGTTAACTTTCCCTTGTACGCGCGTGCTTTCGTAGGCGAAATTCCGTGATGCTTACGAAAAGCTTTAGAGAAAGCTTCGGGGGTTTCGTAGCCATATTTGTAGGCGATGTCGATCACTTTCGTGTTCTCCCTTGTCAACTCATGGGCAGCTAGCGTTAAGCGCCGCCGTCTGAGGTACTCGCCGACAGACATGTCCGTTAGTACCGAGAACACGCGCTGAAAATGAAAGGAAGAGAAGTTTGCTTCTTTCGCAATACTTTCCACCGATATCTCTTCCAGCAAATGATCTTCCATATAATCAATCGCAACTTGCAACGACTGGACCCACGTCATTGTACTCCCCCCTCTATAATCATCCTACCGCCCTTTTGTTGTACCATCTGGTCAAGATGTGCGCCCGTTGGACAGTATCATTATAGCGCAAAGCCGCGCCGAACCGAGTTCGGTTTCGTTTCGGCCCCGACGAGGCCGACGTGTCGTTGAGCACTTCAGCCTGGAATCTGCGCCCAAGTTGGAACAAACTGCGCCCAAGTTTGGCGAAATCGGCGCTAATTTCGTAAAAAAGAGCAAACTCGAGCGCAGATAGGGGAAACTAGCGCGCAGAACGGTCGTTCGTCTTGTCCGCATGTGCCGACATCATACAAATCTTTTGATGTTTTCACGCGGTTATAGATTGGTAGTCGCTTCTAACGAGACCGCTCAGCATGCGCGCAAACGGACCGTTCCACCACTCCTTTACAGCTAGCAACCATCGGCTCTTGCCTCCCCCCGCCCCATCAACCGCAACGACCTTCGCCGTGCGGTGCTTAGTGTCCGGGACATCTGCATGAATCATACCGCTTGCAATTACAATGCTTCAGCCATAACACACACCAAAAAACGTGCGGGTGCTTACAGCACCCGCACGTCATATCCACCCCAACACTTAAGCGTCCGCTTCTTCAGCTGGGTCAGATTCATTTCCAAAGTGATCGACGGCTTTTACGGTATAGTCCGTATCTTGATCGTTAACAAGAAATGATTTTCTCTCTAGCTGCGATACGCTTCCTACGTGAGTCTCTTCGCCATCTGCATCGATTTCATAGATTCGGTAACCGACAATCTCTTCATCTCTTACAGAGTGCCATGACAACAAATCGCCTTGAATCGTCAGTTCTGTAGGAACAGGTAATACCGGCTCCTCTTCTTCTTCTTCGACAAGCGATGTGTAGACGACAAGTCGTTCTTCATGTGTTCCGTTTTCTTGGTTGAATACCCCTGTACACGTAATCAGATTTAACTGTTTCTCATCCGAAGGTCCAAATATTTCTTCAACAGGAGAGTCATCAAATGGGTAGCGCTCCATCTCATCAACGATGAATTCGAGTTCTTCCCCATCTTCTCCCGTTACAAATACTTGGTCACCAGGTTCTAAGTCCCCCAAGTCGAAAAACACTGCCGGTCCCGTACGGTCATCAACGTGACCGGCCAATACCGCGTTGCCTGCACCACCTGGCTGTGTGCCTGGCTCATACCAGCCCACATCTTCTCCGTTATCGGGCACACCCATCTGCCCGTTTTCTAATTGTCCAACTTCAATGACTGGCGCATCAATATCGAGTGCAGGGATCGTCAAGCCTGTCGGGTACGTTTCCTGCGCTTGATTTGTATCCTCATACGCTTGATCGATGCGTGCTTCATCAATACCGAACTCTTCAGCAATCGTTTGATCTTCGTCGGGAGGCTCCATGGCTTCCGCCTGAGCTCTCACTTCTTCTTGTTCCTCTCGTTCTTCCTCCACGACACTACCCACATCCGCATCCTCAGTGAGGCTACAGCCGATGAGGACAAATGGACTGATGATGAAAAAGATAACCTGCCTTTTCCACATCGGCTCTCACTCTCCTATCTCGTTATGCTCGTGTGCGGTATCTGCGTACGCCAAAGTAACCAACTAGACCTGCCGTTGCACCAGCAAAGATCCAAGCCATCCACTGAAGGGAGATTCCATTCGCAGTGGCGCCACCCATACCTGTTTGTGGCATTTCTGGAACCATTTCGCCACCTTCAAACATATCAGGGTGCTGCGTAACAATCGCATCCGCTAGGCCTGCACCAATATCAAACGTAAATGCATAACCTTCTCTGAACGTATCAAATGAACTTGTGTAGTCACCTGCTGCATAGTAATCAAATGTCCCGAGTACTTGGCTCTCGTGCACATTCACAAGCTCAGTCGCATCCGCTGCTGGCAAGATACCTTCCGTTGCTGTATCTAAAAACATCCCAAATTCATCGGCAAACATGCTCAATTTATTTTCCGCTTCTTCTTTTGCCGCATCATCATTGTTTTTCGCTGCTACGACATATTCACTTTGAGCAAGAATGTGGTTTCCTTGCCAAATTTGCTCAAACTGCTCGCCGCCTTCTTCACCATAAACCGAAGCAATCGTTGCTTTTAAGTCAGCCGTGTTCTCATCTTCTGCCCAGCTTACAAAGTCCAAGTCTTCGCGTTCCTTAAATTCTTTAGACATGGATAACGTGGCAAGTGCAAAGTGTTCTGCGACGAGATTGCTCGCATCAGAGCGTAAGTTGCCCGCTTCGGTGTTTGGCACCGTACCGTCAAACATCTCTGGGTTTTGCTCGACAATTGCGCCTGATAGAGCTGCACTAATATCAAACATATGCGACAAGCCTTCACGGTACGTCATGTATGCTGTTTCGTAATCACCTTCTACATAGGCAGTAAACGCATCTTCCACTTGTTGCTCATGAATGTCTAACACTTCAATGGCTGCGTCACTTGGTAATTCGCCTTCTGTTGCTCCTTCAAGGAATTCACCGAACTCTACATAAAACGCATCCAGCATCGCCGATGCTTCTTCTTGGGCTGCCATGTCTTCATCTTTCACTGCTTGCACATAGTCTACAGTGTAATCATTATGTGCAGAGAAGATGCGGTCAAACTCTTCCGCGCCCTCATCACCGTAAAGTGTAGCGATTGCCGGTTTCATATCGGCTGCGTTTTGTTCAAGCGCCGCTTGTGCTGCTTCGGCACTTTCATCCCCATCGTATTGCTTTTGCATTGATAGTACTGCGAGTGCAAAGTGTTCCGATAAGAGATGATCCAATGTTCCTCTAAGTTCTACTGCGGGTGTCATTACTCCAGACATATTTTCTTCCGCATGAACCGTCTGCATAAACGTTGGTGTAAGCAATGAGACACTTAATGCTGGAATTAATACCTTTTTCAAATTCATAATCAAGCACTCCTCTGTATGTTTTGGTTTGCTAAGCTAACGCACAGAATGCTCAAATGGATCACTTTTTGGAAAAAAAGATTTTTATTGTTTTAGATTTTAGCTAAAAGGGGAAGTTCATTTATGTAGTTCGCAACGTCTAAAAACAAAAAAACCCGGCGGAGTGTTGCGCACTCTACCGGGAGCTACTTTATAATTCTTGCAGCAAGACGATTTCGCCTTCAGGTTGCTCACTCGTTTCATCGGGTTCGATCGTAATTGCGATCGTGTCAAAGCCCATCTCTGGGTCAATGTCGAAAGTGGACATGCCGCTGCCGTCTTCTCCTGGGGTAAATGTCCCCGCACGATACGGCTCTTCATCTTTGAGTAGCCACACTTGATACACTTCTGTATCTGCAGGCTGGCTCAGTTGATCAGCTTCAACGATCAACTGTTGGTGCTGGTCTTTGTCAACAAAAGACGCTCTCGCTTCAAACGGAATGTCTTCTGCGGATGGCTGTAAACTCAGTTGTTGCACGAGAGAGTCTATACTTACAGAAGGAATTTCTTCCCCTTCTTCTGGAGACGAAGCCAGTTCTGTAAACAGAAAGGCATTCCCTACGAGTGACAACATCAACGCCGCTGCCATCGTTGGCATAATCCATCTATTCTTTTTCTTCGGTTTGAATTCAACTGGTTCTGACACCTTTTCAGGTTCCGTTGGTGCTTTTTCCTCAAAGGCCGCAGATAGCACGCGCTCTTTCATTGACGGAGGAGGATCAATAGGTTCTGATAGAAATCCTAGATCACTCGTAAGCTCTTTGAGTTCATTTAATTCTTCTTGGCAGTCTGAACACGTTTCTAGATGCACTTCAAACGCTTGTTTCTCTTCTTCTGATAAATGCCCATTCATATAGTCGATTAAATGATCACAACGTTTACTCATGAGTAACCCCTCCTTTCTGTTCAATCTGCTCAATCGATTCTTTCAGATGCTTTAAGGCAAGCCTGAGACGCCCTTTTACCGTTCCTAACGGGATATCACACTGATCGGCGATTTTTTGTTGGGACAACCCTCGGTAATAAAATAAAACGATAACGTTTTGCTGCTCTGGCTTCAGTTGCTCGATCGCTTCTCGGACAACGCCTCGCTTCTCATTCCACTCGACTTGGTCCTCAACACTCGGATCAGGATCTTCCGCCATTTCTTTCGTGGCAATCTCCGATGCTGTTTCCCGCTTTTTACGAAGATGGTCAATTACCGTATTCCGGGTAATCGTCAACAGCCAACTCGAAAATTTACCTTTCGTCTCATCATATGAACTTTTCTGCGTCCAGATCTTTATAAATACTTCTTGAACAATTTCTTCCGAGAATTGCTGGTCTTCGGTCATCTTGTAACTAAAGGAATAAAGAAGTTTGCCGTAGCGATCATACATCAATTCCAAAGCATCTTTATCGCCCTGCCTTAGCCTGACATACACATCTACATCTTTTTTGGGCATCGGTATCTCCTTTTCGATCTGATCTCGATTTAGGGAGTAAAAATCGGAATATTGACTCTCTGCTGATTGTACATGGATTGTTGGAGAAATGCCAAATAAAGATGCTACATATTAAACGCAACACACACGCAAACGGATCACTTTTTCACAAAAACGTTACAAATGGCAAAATCCCGGGTATGAGACTTGTAGACTATAGAAAGAAAGAGGAGATTGACCTATGAAGAAGTTTTATTCACTACTTGGCGTTACTAGCTTAAGCCTCGTGCTGATCGCGTGCAACGGCGACGCCGACACATCTGAAGAAACCGACAACGAAACCGATGAAGAAACGACCGGACAATCGGATGAAGAAGACGACGTGGCAGAAGCCGATGACGACGGGGAAATGACTGTCGAAGAAATCATTGATGCCGCGATTGCTGCCGAAGACGATTTCCAGAGTATCTACTCGCATTCCGTGATGACGACAGGCGTTGATGGTGACACCGAAGCCGATGTACCAGAAGAGGAAACCGGCGTCGCCCAAGAAGAAGAGCTGATTGAATACATTTACCACCACGAAGACGGTTCCGTGAGCAATCGTATGGAGCGCATGATTGACGGGGAACCGACGGAGTATACCGCAGGTGACAGTGAATATACGCTCACCTATACCGAAGATGAGGACGTTGCCTACCGGGTTGAACAAGTAGATGTGGAGGGTGACCCCGCAGACGTCAATGTCCGGGAAAATCAATTTGATCAGATGATGGAAGATTATGAAGTTACTTTAGAAGGCGAAGAAGAAATCAACGACTACATGACGTATCATTTAACATTCAGTGACGAAGAAGAAGTTCGACACTACTGGATCGATCAAGATACATTTGAAGTCATCCGTCTCGAAAACGAACACGCCGAAAACCCGTTCCGCATCACCTTTGAAGTGTTAGAATACGAACTAGACATTGACTACGATGAAGCCTTCTTCCAACTCGAAGATGTGATCGGTGACGACGTCGAAATTGAAGATCGCGATCAAGACGAGCACCTAGAAGCAGAAATCGAAGACATTGAAGAAGACATCGAAGACGAAGATGAATAATCAAGCGAGCAAAAACGGATGTCCCGAAAAGGGGACATCCGTTTTTTATAATTATAAAACCACGTTGAGTTGCCCGTTGGCACCTTCGGTGCCGAGCATAATTGAAAGGGTGTGCTTTGTGACAATCCAACCTACAAACGGGGGCACTACAGGGCAGCAAACGTCTCATATACTTCATTTAGTGACAGTTCGCGAAGCTTATGTGGCAATCGAGGTTAAGAATGATGACTTTCGCTTGGCCCATCGTCACATACATCCGTTTTTAAGGCGGTTTTCGTATTTCTTTCACGCCCTGCCTCGTCCTTTTATAGTTGCCATGAACAACACGAACGAACGGTATTGATCTAAGCGTTGTTATCCGCTATGGGATGATTTTCCGAGATTTGACTGCGTACTAGGTTAATATCTCACCATAGAATCATCTATGGTGAGATTCTCTTCACACCCCAATATTCGGTCCGTACAAATGAAACAAGGACGGTTGCCGCACCGTCCTCATTCTTTTTTCCATTCAGCCCTCTTTTGCTGTGCCTTTGAACCTCGTGAAAAATACGATCAGTCCGACAACAAATGCTAGCAGCAACATCCATGTAGCCCCTGTTGATAATGGTACGACGTCGAGAAACGACAACACGACGATTACAGGCAACACGAACATCGCACCCAGCAACCGTGTGTACCGGGCATGTCGCATTCGTTCTTTAAAAGACAACCCATCCACCTCCAATTAAGAAAAATAAGAAAACAAACGGTCATAAACAAAAGGCAGTAGTACGAATATGGCAACCCCTACAGATACTACACATACTATTCCCAATCTCCAATTGGAACGCGACACTTCACCTTTTGACTTGGCAATGTTGAGCACGTTTATAATTGCTCTGACTGTAATGATAATAATCAAACCGGAAAATACTGTTGCGAAAAAGGCCGGCATAAACTCTACTCCTTATGTACCACTTTTTAAATTTTACAAAACATTCATTATACGAATATACTAGTAAAACTAAACTCTAATCTGATCGCGTACTACATGTTCTTATACCCGAAATTCGTGCCTCTTTTGACAGAATCCAAAAACACATCGATCTCCTCCGCAATTTGTTTCGAGTTTGTATAATGAAGATTGTGAGCGGCGTCGATGTGAACGAGTGTCGCATCATTTTGATTTTGCTGGAACGTCTGTTGAAATCCAAGCCACGTCGCCTTGTCCCATCCAGTCCCCTCGCCATTGGAGACGAATTGCAGCGTGGGGACGGACCGGTTCTGACGTGATACAACAACTTGTGCATTTTCCTTTATTAACCCCACTTCATTGACCATGTTCGTCGTTGATGTACGGCGATGTTGGAGCGCTCGATACATCTTTTCTTCGTGCTCAGTAAACGTTCCATACTCCAACACTTCCTAGGATACAAGACTTGGCACCCATCTCGTTAATCCGAGATTGGCAGCCACATTGCCGGCGTGGACAAGGGGCATTGGAATCGCCATGTTCTCATAGGCTTCGGGGGTCGCCATATCCAAGCCAATCAGTGCGGTCACTTCTTCTGGATATTGCTCTGTCCAATAGATCGCTTCGATGCCTGACATAGAATGTGGCACTAACACGTATGGCCCATCGACACCCGCTTGTCGCAGCGCTTCTCTCGTCTCAGCTAGTATCGTGTCAATGTCTCGGGACTGGTCGGTCACTTCACTAAATCCGTACCCTGCCTTTTCAATAACGACAACCGTATGCCGGTCGGCAAGCTCTTTATACAATGGCAAAAAGTCAAACACTGGCGCACTTGTGCCTCCCCCTGCCATAAAAATGAGCGTATGCTCCCCTGCTCCCTTTTTGTACACGTGCATGGCGCTACCGTGACGATCCACCATCTCTCCCATTGGCTGAATCCATGCTTCTTCTCGAACCAACTGCACTTGGTGATAAATGAAACTTACAAACAGAATACTTATGAAAATACTTACTCCAACACTAACAAAAATAACAATCCTCACACGCCAACCCATCGTTTAGGCATTGGCTTCTAGATGTCGTTTTATCAATTTGATTTGCCCACGGTGGCTAATCTCATCTTCTAGAACATGAAACCATAGGAAATAGTTATTGTACGGCGTACCATCTGGAAACTGTTGTTCTTTGTATAACCACTCATCCTCTTGTTGTTTTAGGAAATTGTAAGTTTCTTCTCGAACGTGTTTTAATTTTTGCAAATAATCGTCTACGGTGAAGTTTTTAATCTCTTCTCGACCACGCTCGCCGAGTTGCATCGCTGCCATCCACTCTTTCTCTTCCTCTTCGTTCATCATCCGCTCTTCAAATGACATCACTTGGTGCAAAAACTCAATCGAGGCGATATGTTGGAGCAACATGCCAATTGAATTACTCGTCGGATCGAGCAAGTAGTCCAACTGTTTATCCGTCAGCTCAGCTACTTCAAACTCCGTCATCATTCGCGTATGTTGGAGCATATACACAAGCTCCCCAATTCCTTTGTCATACCCATCTTGCGATTCAAATTTAGCATTAAACATCTCATCACCCTTTATTTTAAAAATTATCTACATACATGTTACCTTTTTCCTAACTTCAATGAAAAGGTTTTTTCACACACTTAGTACCTTTCCTGTTTGGAAAACAATCCCCACACGACAGCGATGAGACCGATTACAAACAGCGCAATCGCAACAATCACTTCTACCGAGTACACAATCCATAGTTGATAATAAATGAGTTCCCGTCCGAACATACCACTTGCCACCGTTTGTGAGACGGATGCCGCATTCAACACAAAGCCGTATAATACAACACTAGCCAATACGAGCGTTGAGCCGACGATAATTCCTTTCATAAGACCCCCACTTAGTTTTTGTCGTATACGACTCTATAACCTTTATATATTCAAAATAAACTAACTTTTCAGATGAAAAAAGCAGCCCATGAAATGGACTGACCAGAGTCTTGCTTACCACTCGGAAAAGTCGAAGTGCACATCATCGCCATCTTCTAGTTCAACGTCTTCGGCACCTTCGAACACTTCTTCATCGTTGATCGTGTACGTCCAAAAGTAACCGTCTGTTTCGTTTGAATCATAACCATTAATGCCTTCAATAAAAGCACCGTCAGCGTCCGTCACAAGATCGAAATTCTCGTCCATAATGTCCATTAATGAATCGCCTTCCGTAAACATGACCTCTTCTTCCTCGATGACCTCACCGCCATCTTCTGTAAGAAGAATCGTCGCTTCGAGCATGTCGTCTTCAGACACATCCGTATCTTCACCGGACTGCTGCTCTTGTTCATCGGTAGCACAACCGATGAGGAATACGGCTGCTAGACCGATCAAAAATCCTTTCTTCAAAGACCCTCACTCCTTTATTCTACCTCTGTCATTGTAGCAGAAATTCGGAGGGATCACCTAAACACAATTAGTTCGTATCATCATGTTTTACCCCTTCATCAAGAAACGGAAAAGTCGAAGGGTTCTCAGGCAATGGATTGCCATTTGGATAACCTTCTGAGAAGTTGGCGTCAATGTCATGAATTGAAAAACTTTCTGATACAGGCGTGACTTCAGATTCTATCACTTCCTCGGTTTGTTCATCGCTGTCTAAGCACCCGACAGCACAAACAGCAAAAAGAAGCGATAGAGGAAGCCATGTGTACAACCGTTTATACTTCATATTCACCCGTCACCTCAATCCGTTCATCAGTAGGGTTACCGATCACAACGCTATACAGCGCTGTTTCTTCCGTGACAAGATGGCCATCGATATGGGAGGATTCACCGTACTGCCAAACGATCGACTCGGTATCGTGGTTGTATAGCCCGACCATCACTTCGTTGGTTGCTTCAATGGAGAACGGCATGACAAACTCTGGCCCTAACGTAAAGCGGTTACTTGAAAGCGCAACTTCTTCTGCCTCGACGCCCCAATGAATATCGCTCATATAGTGACCACCGACAGCAGGCTCGTCCGCCATGTCACTGCCGATCAAAAACGGAAATGCGAAAATAGGGAGAAGCTGAAAACCTTTCACCGTAATCTCTCCTTCATCATTAAAGTTGATGTTTCTACTGCTTTTTTTCCCTAACACACCGAAAATAAAACTCATAATTCTGACACCTTACATAATGTAGGTATTTTGCACACCTACTCAAGTTCACGCCTTGCAATGACAGCGATCGTCTTGCTATTAACTGACCGTTCACGACCCCTCACATCTTCATAACAATTCTCGATGGAAAAGCCTGCCTCTTCAAGCTCTTGAACCAGCTGTTCTTCAGTGAAATATTGGTGCCATATGTTGTACGTCTCTACATGGTCATCCGTAATAACCGTTGTTTGTTCCAGCGTAATCTTTCCACTGTATTTCACATTTTGTACGAGCTCCACATACGGTTCTGGCGACCAAAAGCCTCCGTTCTCATGAGTCCTCCAAGTACGTGTTTCCGCAAACGCGTGATACTGATGTTCTGTAAAAACATCCAACAAGAGACGACCGCCCGGCTTTAAGCTTTTGCGAATATTTGTGAGCAACGTTTGCCGGTCCGGTTGGCTGAGAGCGCCTAAGTCACAATAAATTAAAAGCGCTGCGTCATATCGGTCAACCTCGTCGGTCTCCAAGTAATTCTCAAACCGATACTCGATGGGCAACTGTTGATTTTCCGCTTGCCCCCGCGCGTAGTTAATGGAATTTAATGAGAAGTCGACGCCCGTTACGCGTAACCCTTTTTTCGCTAGTCGCTCACAATAAAGACCTGGCCCTGAGCCGTAGTCGATGATTTTTGCTGAATCATTATTCACCAATTTTCCGGTAATAAACTCGACGGATTCGTCTATAAACGCAAACGAGCGACTCGCCCCGTCATGGCTTGGCTCCAAATGAGCTTCCAGTAAAAACAGAGCAATGTGCGGATCTTGCCAAAACATCTTCTCTGATTTTTCGAATGGAGTGGGTAGTTGCAAGCCTCGTATTAATTTTTGTGTCATCTATTGACTATCCTCTCATCTAATTGGCTAGTTAAGGTCGCTCGTCCCAAGGTTCTAACGTACCGACGACCGATACAGCTTGTTGATCTTTGATTCCTCGGATGACCCCTGCAGAAATCTCATCGTGTGTGAGCCATCTGGAAACACGACCATCATAAATAAAGCCTAGTTGAATGTCAATGAAGCGACATTGTTCAGAAACGATGTTCTGCTCTTTCTTAATCTGCTGAACATCATGGCTACTGCCACGAACCGTCACAAGCTGCCAGACGTCCGCTTGCATCCGGTCAATCTGTTCAACAATAAGAGAACGAGCCCCGGGCGCTGTCCCATGAATCCAAGCGACTACCGTATGAATCGGTCCAAACGTATCGTATGCCCTCTGAACCTCCTGTTTCAGCTGTTCTGAATCAGTGTAGTCAAGTTGCCGAGTACCCAGTGCCGCGCTCGTCTGTTCCAACCTGTGCAACCGTTGTTCATTCCTCCCAAATGCGGTGGCATGTGTTGCGTGCTCCGCGACCCATTTCGTTGCGCCAGCTAGCATTCCCGTTCCTCCGAAGATTAGCGCATGACCTAAATTCATTGATCTGCCTCCTTTAAAAATATACACCTAAAGCATCGCAAACATTAAACAAAGGTACATCGATGAACTGACTGACTTTTGCATCCGACATCCGTCTGACGATGATTAAGACCTTTGGTCAGAGGAGGGGGGGTGTTGTTTGTTACTCACGCGTTTAGCTCTCTCGTTTGCCAAAATAGTTATAAGAAGACTGCATAAACATCTGTCCAACGTGCGCTCTTAGTATTGTTAATACACTATAAACAATGATAGATCAAAGTTGCAGGGAAGCATTGTTCTCTTCATATGATGCAAACAAACTGATGACGCCATTCACAATGTAATGTAAGTAGCACTCTCGTTCAACATACTTATTCATTTATTGATTAAAACTATCACAATCTCTCCTAAAATTTTTGAGAGGGGTACTCTAATCTGTGCAGAAAGACTATACTAGGGCGGTGATTTTATTGATTAAAAAGATCCTTGTTTTGTTATCGATACCTTTTCTCGTGAGTTGTTTAAATCAGCACAACATGTCTGATTTTACACCGTCTGGTGTAGAGGCTGGAAGCAACAGTTATTACAACTTAAATCTTTCGATGGATGAATCTGATACCTTCAGTGCAGATGTTGAAATTGAAATTACAAATACTTCGAGTAATCGCTGGGAAAATTTACGACTATATTTTATCCCTAATGTATTTACCGAGCCTTATTATGAAGGTCAAGGCAACGCAGCTACTATAGACATTAAAGGCACTTACATTAATGGTTCTCCGAGTGAATTTCAATTGCAATACGATGAACTCTCTATCCCTCTCACTAAACCTTTACACCCAAGTGAAACGATCAACTTCAAAATGGCATATGATTTTTTGTTACCTGATGAAGGGTACCGCTTTACAAGAAGCGGGGAAAACCATCACCTGGCACAATGGTACCCCATGGTCCCGACTTATCAAAATGGCCAATGGAATAAAGAGCCCTTTACCGATAAAGGGGAATCATACCATACACCATTTAGTAATTTTGACGTCACGATTAACGTGCCCGAAAGGTTTTCGATCGTCACAAGCAGTGATCAAGATGACTTCTCTAAAAACCGTGTTTCACACCGTATGGACAATATAAAAGAGTTTTTTATAGCTATTATGGACAGTCCTCGTAAGGTAAGTACAAATGTAAACGGAGTGACCATCAACCTCTTCGGATTAGATGACACTGCAGATCTGTTTTTGAAAGAGACGCTAGAAGTAGCTGCAGAATCATTTGAATACTTTTATAGCAATATTGGACCATACCCTCACCAAGAGCTAGATATTTTACTTGATGGTATTGCGATGGAATACCCAGGGGTTGTAACGGCTGGAAGCATAGGGGGAGTTAGCACTCAAAATATCAGCGTCGACCATTTAAAAAATGTAATTGTACATGAAATTGCTCATCAATGGTTTTACGGCGTTGTAAGTAACGACCCTTTTCATGAAGCCTGGCTAGATGAAGGGATAGCAGAATTAGCCACACACTTATTTTTTGAAAATAAAGATGACCGCAACCCATTGGATAAGGAGTCATTAGACGAATTCAGTGAAACACCTTCTAACATCTCTTTAGATGATAAACGTGCTTCCAGTAATTATATTTATGGTAAATCATCTTTAAGTTTATATCTCCTTCTAGCCGAGATGGGAGACAGAGAACTCAAAGAGGAATTCTTGTCAGATTATTACCACATGTATCAGTATGAAGAAGTGAATACAAGTGAGTTTGTCAGATTCACAAAAAGATACTTTGATCTAGAAGACGATCGGTTATTTAACGATTGGCTTGATCTTTAACTATATAATAACAACCTCATATCAAAGAAATGAGGTAATAATGAATCAACGTATGAACTCAAGCATTTCAATCAAGTTTCACGTGGTGTTCAACAAAGAAGTCGCTTCCTGTTTCACACAGACCCCCGCTCCGGACACAAATTCCCTTTACCCTCGCTTTTGTGTCCGGCCAGAACCCCCGCCACGGACACAAATCCCTATTACACTTGCTTTTGTGTCCGGATAGACTCCCTCAACGGACACAAATTCCTCTTTCCCCTGCTTTTGTGTCCGGCCAGAACCCCGCTCCGGACACAAACCCCTCTTACACTTGCTTTTGTGTCCGGCTGGACTCCCGCCCCGTACTGGAACTGAATCCTACGCTCCTTGCCTCCCCGTTCCGACCAGCGCCCCATTCCCACCAAAAAGGAATACTCATCATCAACTCACTATATATACTTCAATAAATCCGCCACTCGTTCGAGCGTTGTGACCGCTGGGTCGTCTGACTGCACCCCAATGCCGAATCCTCGAATGCCTGCGTTCGTTGCTAGTTGAACGTCGACATCTGAATCTCCGATCATAAAGGATTCGCCCAACTTGATCGCCGGATACCGCTCGATCGCTTGCTCAATCATTTCCGTGTTCGGCTTGATGCAACAACACCCCGCGTCTCGGGCGTGAGGACAATGAAACACGTCCAGAATCGGAATGCTACGCTCTCTGAGCGTTGCCAGCATTTGACGATTCATATGCTCGTATTGCTCGGCAGTAATGTACCCCTCGTTAATGATATATTGATTCGTGACGATGATGACCTCATACCCTTTCCCGCGCACAGCCTCGAGCGTATCCATCGCACCCCGGATCCACACTGGCGATTCAACCCGCCCCCACTCCTTATCGGGAACATCTTCAATGATCGTTCCGTCGCGATCAAAAAAAGCAACCCTCATTCGAAACACCTCCAAAATCTATAGTATACTAGACGTATGAAAGAGGCTGATACTATCAAACATAACCCTTATGACGAACAAGCTTTTTTTGAGAAATACGAACAGATGGACCGCTCGAAGTATGGACTCTCAGGCGCCGGAGAGTGGTCAACGCTGCAACAATTGTTACCTGACTTTCATCATAACCGTGTGCTTGATTTAGGTTGTGGCTACGGTTGGCACTGTGTATACGCGGTAGAACAAGGAGCAAAACAAGTCGTTGGCATCGATGTGTCAGAGAAAATGATCGGGGTCGCCAAAGAAAAAACGGCGGGGATGGACAATGTGTCGTACGTACAGACTGCGATTGAAGACGTTCGGTTTGACGATGAGAGCTTTGATGTTGTGATTAGTTCTCTCGCCTTTCATTATGTTGAATCGTTTGATCGAGTCGCAAAAAACGTACATCGCATGCTCGAAACTGGAGGACAATTCGTGTTTTCCGTTGAGCACCCTGTTTTCACTGCGGCGGGTAGTCAACAGTGGCACACCGATGAAAAAGGGAACATTCAACACTTTCCCGTTGACCGCTATTTCTATGAGGGGGAACGAGACACCACTTTCCTAGGCGAAACGGTCAAGAAGTATCACCGGACACTCACAACGTACGTAGATACACTGCTCACGAATGGATTTCGGTTAGATCGCCTCGTCGAGCCGATGCCCCCTGCTTCATCAGGAATGGAAGACGAGATGCGCCGGCCAATGATGCTCATTGTGCGGGCGACGAAACAATAAAAGAGAGGTCCAACGCGGACCTCTCCCTTCACCCAATCATCGTGTAGCCGCCATTGACCGCGATCACTTGTCCAGTCACCCAGTTCGTTTGTTCAGACAACAGAAACGTCGTCATGTTGGCGACATCAGTACGATCCCCGAGGGTACCGAGGGGATATTGTTTGACGAGTTTCGTTTTTAGTGACTCATCAAGCTCTCCTTGGTCGATCATTCCAAGCGATACGGTATTGCATTGCACCCCGCTTCGACCCGCTTCTTGCGCGAGCGATTTCACAAAGCTCGCCGCTCCGCTCCGAGCAGCGCCAGACACGCTCAAGTAGCGATCGCCCGTACGGGCGGAGTCTCCAATCAGATTAATGAACTTCCCGCTGCCCCGCTCCATCATGTCGGGCACGAAACGGTGCGCCAAATTCATGACCGCTTGTAAGCATATGTCGATCTCTTTTTGCCACTCTCCACGTTCATAAGAGAAAAATGGTTTTAGCTGTGTCCAGCCAGCATTATTCACGATCGCATCGACCGGTCCAGTTGTTTCATACAACGCATCGACGTTCGCATAATCCCCGAGATCTCCACTCACTAATTGTACGTCCACACCGAGTTCACGGATTTCCTCTGCGGTACGCTTTGCTTCCTCTTTGGATTGATGATAATGCAGGGCAATGTTCGCCCCCGCTCCCGCCACCTCAAGTGCAATCGCTTTTCCAATCCCTTTGGCTGCACCGGTGATGAGTACGGTTTTGCCGTTCAATTGTACGTGCATATAAACTCCTCCTAAGCCATCGTTAACCCGCCATTCACTGACAACGTTTGTCCGGTCACATAACCGGCTTCTTCTGATGCAAAGAAGGCAACAGCATTGGCGATGTCTTCAGCTTCTGCCAACCTGCGGAATGGGATCGCTTTTTCCAACGCTTTGACGATGCCATCGTTGTACTCACTAATCTCAGCAAGAAGGGGGGTGTTACTCGGTCCAGGCGCAATGCAATTCACATTGATCTTATGACGTGCCATTTCACGAGCGAGCGTTTTCGTAAAGGACACGACGCCCCCTTTTGCTGCGGAATACACCGCCTCCCCGCTTGAACCGACGCGCGCCGAATCTGACGCCAAGTTCACGACTTTGCCGTGCCCTTGGTCAATCATGACTGGCAAAACGGCTTTACACGTATGAATTTGGCCCATTAAATTGATGGAGATGACTTTTTGCCAAGTGTCCGGTTCGCTTTTTAGAAACGGCTCAATTTTATCCCATCCGGCATTGTTCACAAGAATGGAAATCTTGCCAAAGTGATCCGCTGCCTTCTTTACAGCTTCTTCTACATCTTCTAATGAAGTGACGTCGCATGCAAGGGGTAAGGCTTCGGTGTCTAACAGCTCGGCGGTTTCTTTTGCTGAATCGATGGAAATATCGGTCACGACGATCTTCATGCCTTTGTTTGCGAGTGTCTTGGCAATCTCGCGACCAATGCCTCGTCCTGCTCCGGTAATAAATGCTACTTCGCTCATGTTGGTACCCTCCACGTTTCTCTATTGTTTAATCATGTCTCGAAGGCGGAATTTCTGTATCTTTCCGCTCGGTGTTCTCGGAAATTGTTCAAGCACTTCGACGCGCTCGGGCCAATATTGTTTGGCCACACCTTTCTCTTCTAAAAAGTGCTTAATGTCTTCTAGCGTAAGGGGTGTCTCATTTGGTTTCATGCCGATCATCGCACAAGCTCTTTCTTGCAGACGTGCGTCAGGCATGGCGACAATTTGGGCAATCTGAATGCTCGAATGTTCATAGAGCATATTCTCAACGTAGGCGACCGGGATGTTCTCTCCACCGCGAATGATAATGTCTTTATTTCTACCGGTGATGCGAATGTAACCGTCCGCATCAATTGTTGCCCGGTCACCGGTAATAAACCAATCGTTAATATGCTCACTTTCTGTGACTTCCGGTTGCTTTAAATAGCCGACAAATTGGGCAGGTCCCTTAGCGAGCAATGCCCCTTCAACATCTGGCGGGCACGGGTTTTCATACTCATCAATCGTTTTCACTTCCATATGAGGAAATGTCGTTCCATCTGTGCCCGTCAGCTTCTCAATGGAATCATTGAGCAACGTGAGCGTGACAAGACCGTTCTCGGATTGCCCCCAACCAGAGAGAATGGAAAATGAAACTTTTTCATTTGCCTCTTTCACGATTGCCCGAGGAATCGGTGCACCTAACGCAATAAATGCTCTAAAGGTTCGCAAATCATAGTTCTCCAACCCTTCAAACTGAACCATATCTTGCAAAAACGGGGTTGCGCTCGCTGTAAACGTAATGCGCTCTGTACTAATTTGTTCGAGAAATTCTTCTGGATTCCAAACGTCTTGGAAGACCGCTGTTCCACCGTAATGAATCGGCAGGCGTAGCCCGTAGCCAAAACCGGTTTGGTGGCCGAACGTGGACGGCATAAACATCACATCGTCATCAGTCAGCTTCAGGCGCTCAATCCAATAGTCAGTCGATACACAGAGCGTATTGTGCGTATGCATAACACCTTTAGGAGAACCTGTCGTGCCAGACGTAAAGATAATTTCGGTCAGCTCATTCGGGTCGTGGGTCATTGCTTGGAGTTCTTTCACGTCACGTCGTTCTTCCCAAGCAATATTCGTGAGGTCGGTAAACGCTTTCATGTGTGACGGCACGTTCTCTCCCACAACATACGTGTGCTCCAGTTGAGGCCAGTCATCCTTTAGACGATCGATCATGGCCGGGTAATCAAAGCTCCGGAATTCATCAGGCACGACGATCATTTTCGTTTCCGCCATCTTCACCATATAACCGATTTCTCTGTCCCGGTAAATCGGAATGAGCGGATTCGTAATCGCCCCAATCTTTGTGGCAGCGAGATGCAAAATGACAAACTCATTCCAATTTGGCAGTTGGATTGAAATAACATCCCCTTTTTTTAAGCCCGCTTCAAGCAAACCGAGGGCAACACGGTTGACGCATTGGGCCAATTCCGCATACGTGAATCGGCTTCGTTTATCAATGATCGCTTCTTTGTTCGGATAACGTTCAACCGCTCGATCAAAATAATCGAGAATCGTTTTGTTCGGCCAAATGTTCTCATACTGGGCAATGTATGCATCAGTTAACCGTGTCTCAAATGCCATTCTCACGCCTCCTTATTGGCGAAATTTGTGAAAATCAACCGGACGTTTTTCCAAAAACGCATTCTTTCCTTCTTCAGACTCTTTGGAGTCATAGAACATCGCGAGACTTCCCATCGCAAGCTGCGAAATGCCAGCAATATTGGCTGAGTCGGCATTGAATGAGTATTTCAGCATCTTAATCGCTGTTGGGCTTTTTTCGAGAATTTTTTCGGCCCATTCCTGTGCGGCCCCTTGCAATTCTTCTGGTGCAACGACTCGGTTCACAAGCCCCATCTCTTTACACTCGTCTGCTGTATATTGCTCACACAAATACCAAATTTCCCGCGCCTTTTTCTCACCGACGATTCTTGCGAGATAAGCCGAGCCGTAACCGGCATCATAACTTCCCACTTTCGGTCCACTTTGACCAAATTTCGCCGTTGATGCTGCTATGGTGAGGTCGCAAATGACATGGAGCACGTGCCCTCCTCCAATCGCATAGCCGTTTACAGCAGCGATGACGGGTTTTGGGATGTTGCGAATCGTATTGTGAAGGTTCTCGACCTCTAGACCAATACCGTTTCCAAGCCCACCACCGTAGTCGTATCCACCTTCGTCTCCTTTTTCTTTTTGGTCCCCACCGACACAAAACGCCTTCTCGCCTTCAGCAGTAAAGATGACGGCGCCAATGCGGTTGTCATCCCACGCTTCCCGAAACGCAGCAATCAACTCGCGAATCGTTTGGCCTCGGAATGCATTGTATACGTGGGGACGATTGATTTTTATCGTTGCAATTCCGTTGTTCTTTTCAAATACAATGTCTTCATACGTCATTAGTATCTCTCCTTATTATGTGGATGCTCCTGCAGGTGTGTACGAGCGATATTCTTTGCCAATAATGTCTTTGGCGATGACCATTTGATTGGCTTGTGCTGTACCGTCGCCAATCTCTAGACCAATCACATCACGTAAACGTTGTTCAAGTGGCATCTCTTTCGTGTATGCGTAATGCCCATTTAAGAGTAAACATTCATGAATGGCCTCTTGGCTATACAAAGGTCCGAGCCACTTTACCGAAGCCGATTCTTTTGAATGTTTTTTATTGTTATCTCTTAGCCATAACCCGCGATACGCTTGCCATTTGAGCATTTCTAGCTTGGAATAATGCGTCACGATTGGAAACGATACGCCTTGATACGTCGCTAGTGCCTTACCAAACGTTTTTCTCGTCTTTACATGTTCAATCGTCTCATCAAGACTTTGGAAAGCGGCGCCCACACATTGGAGACCAATGAGCAATCGACTAAGGTCAAATCCATTCATCACTTGCGCAAACCCTTTGTTCTCTTCACCAATTAGATGATTCGCCGGTACGCGTACATCATTGAAGTACACGGAGCCACGCCCAATCGCTACGTTGCCCATATCTTCGTATCCTCTGCTATCCACACCTTCCAAGTTGGACGGCACGATAAACGCACTAATTCCTCGGTTCCCAAGAGACGGGTCGGTCTTCGCAAACACAATAAACGCATCCGCTTCCGTCGCAACGGAAATTCCTGATTTCTCGCCATTTAAAATATAATCATCACCGTCTCTAAGCGCCGTTGATTTAATGCCACCAGCATCCGTACCCGCATCCGGCTCCGTAATCGCAATGCCAAATATACTCGTCCCTTCAGCAAGCGGCGGCAAATACTGATCCTTTAGCTCTTCACTCGCATGAGACGCAATGATTTCCCCGATGAGCGCATTAAGCATCACCGCATACGTTAAGTTAAAATCTCCCCGGCCAATTTCTTCAGCGGCAATCCCTGTCGTCACACAGTCCGCCTCACTGCCACCATATTCCGCAGGAATACGCAAGCCTGTAATGCCAACATCGCCGAGGCGCTTCCATAGGTGTCGCGGTGTAATCCCTTCGCGATCCCATTTTGTATAATTGGGGAGGAGCTCATCTTTTGCTAAATCTTTGAGCATCCTTCTAAAATAATCTTGTTCTTCTGTAAACGAAAAATCGAGCATCGCCATTTCCTCCTTTTTATCGCTGCTCATAAAAACTGCAAAGTTCGTGCCAGTTTCTCAACCTTGGGAAACCGGGATTTCCTCGATTAGCCATTCGCATAGTTGCGAACTTTTTCGCGAATGTGAGAATCAGATGTGCAAAAGGCAAAAAAAAAGCATAAGGAATGATCCTTATGCTTGAACGTTTTTAATCTACATTGTACTTCGTCATCTTGCGATACAAGCTTGAGAGGTGGATTCCAAGCTGAATCGCTGCCTTTGATCGGTCTCCACCTGCACTTTTCAACGCTCGCTGTATCGCTTCTTTCTCGGCGCTTTGCACAATTTCATCGAGACGCTGGTGCGTGTTTGAACTCTCAACAACGCCAACAGCCGTCGGATGGTTAGCGGCAGTTGAGAACGATACATGTTCGTGCTCAAGCCAGCTTCCTTCTGTAATGTTCATCCCCCGCTCGATAAATGCACGTAATTCTCGGACGTTGCCTGGCCAATCATATGCGAGCATTTGTGATTGTAGTTTCGGGGCAATATCCTCAACGTCGCGTCCGAGCATATGATTGAAATGTTCAATGAACGTGCGGGCAAGCGTCATTAAATCCCCTTTTCGCTCACGCAACGAAGGAACGTGCAGATCAAATACGTACAGTCGATAAAACAAGTCTTCACGGAACTTTCCGGCTTGGACGAGTTGCTGCAAATTTTTGTTCGTAGCGGCGATCACGCGGATGTCCACATTCACACTGTGCGTACCGCCTAGTCGCTCAACTTCTCGCTCTTGTAACACGCGCATGAGCTTGCCTTGCGACAAATAACTTAGTTCTGAGATCTCATCTAAGAATAGTGTTCCATGCTGGGCGAGTTCGATCTTCCCTGGTTTTCCACCCTTTTTCGCTCCACTAAATGCCCCAGCCTCATACCCGAAAATTTCAGATTCGAACAACTCGTCAGGGATGGCCACACAGTTTACCGCAATAAAAGGGTGATTACTTCTCGAACTGCTCTCGTGAATCGCTTGAGCAAACAGTTCTTTCCCGGTTCCACTCTCTCCACTTAACAACACGGTTGAATCACTCGTCGCAATTTTGGCAGCCAATTCTTTAACGTTGACTAACGCTTCGCTTTCCCCAACGATTTCACTCATCGTCGAAGAGCTCTTCTCTCGCTTCGCCCGAAACGCTGCATAGTTTCTCGCTACCCAATCTTTAAAGTTGCGTCGGTCAACTTCGTCAATTCGAAGCAGCACGTAATAAACACGGCATTCTGACTGCTCCACCATTCGAAATAAGCAAGCAACGTCGCCAATTTGACCTGCTATGATTTCACGATCAGCTTCTTGCTCATGAATTAATTGGTGGATATATTTCCCTAAACAACTCTCTTTATTTTCTAAAAAATGATCGCAAAAAGATTGACTCACATCAATAATCTTCCCTTTTGCGTCTGTGTAAACAGCTCCTAACGTCCCGCCTTCATGAATAGCACTCATCACTGTTCCACTTTCTCTGGAAGCAAAAAGACGACGACTTGACCTTTAATAACTTCTTTCTTTTTGGAGTTCCAACACGTCACTTTTTGTGTAATCCATTTGCGTTCTTCATTAATGTCAATGACTATCAACTCTACAGTAATTGGATCATGAATATGTACAGGTGAATAATAGACTAAATCTTTTTGGACGAGAATACACGGAACGCCAGGTAGCTTCGTGCTAATCACTTGTGTAATTAAGCTTTCTGCCAACAAGGCAGGTAGTATCGGTTCTGGATAAACGTCGGTCCACTCATTGTGTTGCTCGGTGTACACAGGCGAATAGTCTTGTGTCAGTTCCATACTTCGAATCACATCTTCTTCGGTGAATACACGTGTCAGTTGCGCAGTTTGACCATGAGACAGCCTCATCGTTTCTCTCCTCTCGATTTTTCCTCCAGTATAGCATGGACAAATCGTAAGAGTGTCAAGTGGCGCAGATTAAAAAAGGGGCACATCCCAATGGTGATCCTTGGGACAGCCCCGATGCTACGATGTTTAGTACTTGACAACACCAATTAGTAACATGAGTGCAACGATGGTTGGGATGACGAGAAATAACCCTGTCACCATAAAGGTGTTTGGCCACCCGTGGTCTTTCTCTTTTAGGTGCATGAAGTAGTACAACTGCAAGAACATTTGAATGACAGCAAGCACGATGATAAAGCTAACCGCAAAAGCAGCAGGCAAGAGGTCAGCGCCAACAGCGACAAACGCGAGCAGTGTGAGAACAATCATAAACGCAAAAGCGATATACTGAATGCGCTGTTCTTCACGATTCTTTCTTTGGTCCTCTTGAGTCATGGCACTTTTCTCAAAGGGTTCCGATAAGTTGTCGGCCATAGTGATTAACCCCCCATTCCCATAAGATAGACGACTGTAAAAATAAACACCCAAACGACGTCAATGAAATGCCAGTAGAGACTAAACGTATAAAATTTCGGTGCGTTTGTCAGTGTGATCCCAGCGTTGTTGTAACGTATCAATAGTAGAATAATCCAGCCGAGACCAAATACGACGTGAGCACCGTGCAGCCCGACAAGAGAATAAAACGATGAGGCAAACGCACTCGTTGTAAACCCTAAGCCGTAGTGTACGTACTCAACAAACTCATAAATCTCGAAGCCAAGGAAGGCAAGACCTAACAGTGTAGTCATCCACAACCACAGCTTCATTTTCTTAAATTCGTTTTTTCTCATCGCAAACATGGCAATCACGCTCGTCAATGAACTCGTTAATAAAATCATCGTCATTATAAAAACGAGAGGCATGGAGAAGATGTCGGCGGCTTCAGGACCTGAAGCCGTACCGTTTCGAAGACCGAGATACGTCCCGAAGAACGTCGCAAACATCGTCACTTCCCCAGAAAGAAATACCCAAAACCCAACAAACTTGTTCTTTCCTTCGGTCGTTGCTCGTTCCGGGTGAGCGGGCAACCCTTTCGAAAAATCAGCGGTTTCGCTCATCTGCCAACGCCTCCTGTTCCATAGCTTCGATGTTTTCTTTCGTAATGTGATACCCGTGATCTTCTTTCCAAGAATGCATCGCCATGGAGCCAAACATTAAAACCGCACCGATACCGACGACGATATACGGGTTAATCCAGGCGTCCATATGCAACATAATTAAACCAAACCCAACGATGAATGAACCTAGCGCGATGAGAAACGGGAAAAACGAGCCGTTTGGCATATGCACGTCACCGATTGGCTCTGCAGGTTTCATCGTTCCATCCCCGTGCACTTTCTCATAAAACAACGGGTCTAGCGACCGAACTTGCGGCGTTTGCGCAAAGTTGTACTCTGGAACAGGTGTATGGGTCGCCCATTCTAAAGTTCGACCGTCCCACGGATCATCGACCGGCTTGTCTGGTGCTTTCATTGCCGAGTAAACGACGTTGATGAGCAAGATGATAATCGCGACCCCTTGCATGTATGATCCGATGGAAGAGATTAGGTTCATTCCGTCCCAACCTTGATCAGCAAGGTATACGTTCACCCGTCTTGGCATCCCAATGAGACCCAAAATGTGTTGTACAAAGAATGTCAGATGGAAACCGACATAAAAGATCCAAAACATTATTTTCCCGAGCGTTTCATTCAAACAGTGCCCGAACATTTTCGGATACCAATAAAACGTTGCGCCTAATAGACCGAGAACAATCCCACCGAGAATAATGTAGTGGAAGTGGGCAACGACGAAATACGTATCGTGGTATAGGTGGGTCACTGGCGCCATTGCTAACATCACCCCGGTGACCCCACCAAGAACAAAGGTCGGTACAAAGGAGGACGCACAGAGCATCGCGGTCGTAAACCAAAGTTTCCCGCCCCACATCGTGAACAACCAGTTAAAGATCTTGATCCCCGTCGGAATCCCGATAATCATTGTTGCCAATGCAAAGATTGAATTCGTGATTGGCCCTAAGTTCAACGTAAACATGTGGTGAACCCATACCATAAACCCGAGAAACCCGATAATGATCGTCGCAAAAACCATCGCGGTATACCCGAATAATCGCTTCTTTGAAAACACAGGAATGATTTCTGAAATCATGCCGAATGCAGGCAATACAAGAATGTATACTTCCGGGTGACCGAAAATCCAAAAGATGTGCGGCCAAATCACAACATTCCCGCCCTCACTCGGAATAAAGAATTGTCCACCAAACATACGGTCAAGCATTAATAACGCAAGACCGGCGGCAAGCGGAGTGAACGCGAACACAATGAGCATGCTCGTCACAAACGATGTCCAGCAAAACAATGGCATCCGAAGCATCGTCATCCCAGGTGCTCGCATCGTAATCATCGTTACGATAAAGTTAATTCCTGATATGAGCGTACCGAGCCCGGATATTTGTAAACCGAGCACATAAAAATCAAGTCCTATGCCTGCGTAGTCTCGACTCGACAAGGGGACGTAGGCCGTCCAACCGGCATCAGGACCGCCCCCAAAAAACCAGGAAAGACTCAATAATAATCCTCCAAAGAAGAAAAACCAAAACCCTAATGCGTTTAAAAATGGGAATGCCACATCACGGGCACCGATTTGCAGTGGAATCATGTAGTTCATAAATGCAAACAAAAGCGGTGTTGCTGCTAAAAACAGCATAATGGTTCCGTGCATCGTAATAAATTCGTTGTACGTTTGACCACTTAAAATTGTACTTTCTGGATACATGAGCTGAATGCGGAAGATAATCGCCATCAACCCAGCTTTACCAAAGAATAGCGTTCCTGCCAATAAGTATAAAACTGCTATTTTTTTGTGGTCTACTGTCGTCAGTAAATCCCATAAAACACTCTTTTTCAGCGTTTCTGCAGCCTCTCTAACCACTCGATTCGCTCCCTTCATGCAAGTCTTGAACAGTTTGCCCCTAGCGACAACCATTATGCATACGAGAATTGAACAAAAAATAACCTTCCTCAATGCGCGCAAACATTGAAGAAGGTCATCATTAGAGAAATTCATCCCATAAAGGGACCAATCCTTGTGGTCGCCTTGACGTTCTCACATCAAGACAGTAATAGTATGTAATGATTCCCAGATATTTATACGTGTACGTTGTCCACATGATATGATATAAGAAATGCAAAAAGAGGTGATCGGATGTTACCGACGATTGCAAAACGAATGAACGACGTTCAATTTTCTAAAATTCGGGAACTATCGGAAAAAGCAAGACAGTTAGACGCCTCCGGCGTGCCTGTGTACAGCTTGACGCTCGGTGAACCCGACTTTGACACCCCAGAACCGGCACAAAAAGCCGCCATCAACGCAATGCGTGATGGGGATACGCACTATACACCGAATCATGGCATTCCTGCACTTCGAGAAGCGCTCGCTCAAAAGTTACTTAACGATAATGGCATTCGTGCCGAAGCCGATGAAATTATTGTTACAGCTGGAGGAAGCGAAGCGGTGCTTAACACCCTACTTGCCATTTTAAACCCTGGCGATGAAGTATTAATTCCGAGCCCGGCTTGGCCGAACTACGAGTCTGCTGCGCACCTTGCTGGTGCGACTCCGGTGCACATCCCGCTCTCAAAAATCGACAAGCGGCTAAGTGTCGATTTCAAGACGATTGAGGCCCACATAACGCCAAAGACGAAAATGCTCATCGTAAATTCGCCGCATAACCCGACGGGACTCGTGATGACTAAAGAAGAAATCCACCAGCTTGCCAATATTGCCAAGAAACATAACTTGATTGTACTTTCTGATGAGATGTATGAGAAAATTATCTCTGACGGCACTGAGCACGTGAGCATCGCCAGCTTACCTGGCATGGCTGAGCGGACCGTTACAGTGAATGGATTTTCAAAAGCGTATGCGATGACCGGATGGCGCATCGGCTACTTGCATGCTCCAAGTCCTTTATACCAAGGCATTTTCCGGGTACATCAATTTAACACAGCCTGCGTACCTGCATTCACACAAAAAGCTGCGCTTGCAGCAATGGAACGTGCAGGAGATGTTCTTGAATACATGCGTCATTCATTCGCACTAAGGCGAACCTTGCTTGCCGATGCTCTTTCCGGTACTGAACAGCTACAAGTCATGGAAGCGACCGGCGCCTTTTATCTTTTCGTTCGCGTCCACCATCAAGAAGCGAACATTCGCGATTTTGCGTTGCGCTTACTTGAGGATACTGGGGTTGCGACGGTACCGGGCACTGCCTTTGGAGACGCTGGTGAAGGATACTTGAGACTTTCATATGCCGCCTCTGACGATGTATTATTAGAAGCAGCGAAACGTCTCGTCAACTACGTTTCCCACTAAAACCCGCACGGAGGCTCGTATGGATCCACAGTTACGAAATGGAATGCTTATGGTTTTTATCGGTATGGTTTTGTTATTCACGACATTAATTATTGAATATCCATTGTGGCTCTGGGCGATGGTGCTTGCCACAAGCTTTGTTGTGGCGTTCATCGGCGCACGAAACTTATGGTTATTTATTAAACGGTCCTAACAAAGCGGCGGTGGCGACGTGCCCCCGCCGCGTTTTTGTCATCGATTGCAGTATGTACAAAACGTATAGCCTTGCTGCACGTAAGACGCACACTCTTGGTCAATGGATGTGAACTGCTTATCTTCGTGTAGGATGTGTTTGTGGTTACATTGATCGGTAATAAAACGTGTTTTGTGTATAATTTTGTTGTGATGGTCGATAAGATACGGATTCACAATACTTCCCTCCAAATAAAAAACTTTGTACACTGCAAAAAAAAGCCGAAAAGGAGTCTTCTCCTTTTCGGCTTATGTCCGACGCTATCGTCCGGCGCATTCCCACCTATGGTTTCAATGTAAATATAATGTAGCTTTTATCTCGTTGAAAATCCCAATCCACAAAGATATCCTCAACACCTCGTTTTAGAATTTCTTCAAAACCAGCTGCATGTAGCAGTTTCTTTTCAAGGTGTCTCTTTGTAATCTTAAGATGTTCTTCAAAACCTGTCCGAATCAGTTCCTTTTCAATCGTCACAAGAATTCCTTCACGAAAGACGACAAGCGTGCGATCGTTGGCAAAAAACGACTGAACCGATCGCGGCTGCTTCTCCGCCTCTTCGGTCACTCTGCAAATGGCCTCATGGACATTATCTTTTTCAGGGTAGTCGTCTTCTTCTTTTAATTCATTGGCATTAATCCTTGCCAAAATAATTCCTGAACGATTTGAAAGAGACCAGTCATAATACAATTCGTCTATTTCAGTATCTAGCCGTACCCGAAGGGTCGCTTTAATATCTGGCAATAATTCTTCCATTAATAAGTCTCTCGTTTCCTCAACCATCACGTTCTGATGTTTCGAAACGAGCACCCGCTCCATCGGTGCTAGAAAGTCTCGTAAATGAATAACAACATAGTCGGCTTTTATTGAAACGTAAACCGAAGCCGGTCCTTTACCGAAATTATCACGAAATAACCTTCCAATGTAACTGGATAGTTCAGATTGTATCGATTTCTCCATCGTGCTCATCCTTATTAGCTGTAGACAAAAACATTATTTTTTTCGTCCACTTAGTATTGTACGTGCATTAGTCAGAGCTGTAAAGCTCTAGAACATCTTCATAACACGCCTATACTATTCCCCTAGGCCTAAAGAGATAAACCAATTGTTAGTGTGGGTAGATGATTGAATTTCATGACTTTATTTACTCACATAATAAACGCAGATTTAGTAATAGTATTATTTATTAAATTACACACTAGGACGATGTTGCACTTGTAGTCTGGACTGCATAGTAGACACGGTGGCAGGGGTTCGCCACAGATGTCGCCCTTGTGCTCTGGAGTAAAAGCATCGGCCTACAGCGGAAAAAAACAACCAACTGTGTAAATTAGGAAAATGTGCAGTTCATTTCAAATAGATCAATTTGGGCGTGATCTAGATCACCAATCTCCTAAAAATATCCATATAATCACTCAATAGAAGTGTTTATGAGGCAAACAGTTCTTCAACATTGTAGAATAGCGATGTAAATTCAAATTGGACTTCTTTGCCTATTTTCATATTAGCAATCCCCGCTAGCACGGTCGCTCAACTCGATGCGAAAGCACGTGTGATGTTCATCTTCTATAGGTTAAGAAAATCATTCGTCTACAAGATAAGGATTGATAATGGGATTTAGCAGCGGCTTTTGAATCTAATTCAATATCTTCCACGAACAAAGTATTGCCACAAGACCGCGGGATGAAAGTCTTACCATAGCTGGTTTCATGGTAAGATTCCCTTTATTTTACGAGGCGTTTTGCTAAAAATCCTCCCATAGAGACAAGAAATCTTACCATAGAATAACCCATGGTAAGATTTCATCAAAAAACGCTAGCAAATTCGAGAATATCCTCCCATAGCGAATCACTACCTCATACAAATCCTACAGCGTTTATGTTAACGAGCAGTTGAAGTAATGTTCACTTCAAATATAAGAATGGGGGCGATGTTTCACTGATCTGAAGGATCACTCGTTTCAGCTAAATAAAATTCATCCATAATCTTAACCTTTTAACTTATGCGCTTATTGACTAATGCTTCTCTTTTGCACACGTCGTACGAAAACGCAACTCTCTCTGGCAGTGAATCACAGTGAAAGCTTTGAAAAACCCTATTTGATCGCATTTAACAAAGGCGGCAAATAACGAATCAAGTCATCTGATTGGTCTGATACGAACGTGCGCAGACTTTTCCGGTCCGCCTTTACCGATATGATCTCCATCAGTTCGGGCTCATTACCAGCCCTTCGTAGTCTCGTTTGATGCGCTTCAAAAAAGGATACAAATTCGTCTTTTCGCATCGGTATGTTAATTTCATAGATCACCGCGACCCATACATATGCTTCTGGATACACGAGGCAAAGAGGTCCAATAGACGTCACGTGCTCCATCATTTTTGTGGAAAGTCCGACTTCTTCCAGAACTTCTCGTTGAATGTTCCCAACAAGATCGATTTCACCGTTCACGACATCCGCATCATCAATTCCACCGCCGACACATTGGATTATGCGTGGTTTTGCCGTATGTTCACCCATCCTCCCGAAAATTAAATAATTATCTTTCGTGCGAATGAGTGCTGCCGGCGCTAAGATCGTGCAAGCCTCTTGCGGGTGTAACGTGCTGGACTTTGCATACAGGTGATGGGCGTAATCACTCGCTTTCATTGCGATGACGAGTTCGTCATTTGTATGGTGAATCGAATCAATGATGAAAAGTTCACCGCGAAAGAACTTGCCATCAGCATTTACCCGCTGCCAATGGGCATCCACCTGCTCTTGTGTAGCTACACTTAATGGCTCAGCGTCTTCGTTAATCGGCACATGAAATTGTGTTGGAACCGGAACAATGTTTAGTGAATGATCCCTCATACCATTTACCCCCTTTCAAAAAAGTTTTTCCTCCTTCCCAAAGTGGCGACTGTTCGAGTTGCCATCCGAGTTGGAGTAGACGGTGTTCTTGTCCTGTTTGCGTCATTACTTGTACACCGAGAGGCATTCCTTCAGACGTCTTGTACACCGGCAATGAGATCGCTGGTAACCCCGTCATGTTCGCAAGTTGTGTAAACGGAGAATACGTTAGGCTCGGCAAAAACATTTCATAAACTGCTTCAAACAGTTGTTCCGTTGACTTCTCCACAGATTCATACAAACGTTCAACTTCATTGTGAGTGTACGTCAACTCCCCAACACGCGGTGCGGAAAACGCCGTTGTTGGTGTGATGTACAAATCAAATGTATCTTGAAACCTTACCATACGGGCTTTCGCTTGATCCCAAGCCGATAGGCTACTCGCATAGCGAGCTGCGGAAAGTCTGTCTCCTAAATGACGCAACAGCCACGTCTCTACTTCAACATCCTCTCGCGTTACTGATCGCCCTAAGTCACGTTCTATTGAAGATAGTAGGGCAGCCATCTCACCAGCGTTCATCGTATAGTATTGTTCCATAAGCGTTGTGCCTTCAATGTCCGGACCGCATTCTTCAATGTAATGACCTTCTGCTTCTAACCAACGTACAACTTGACGTACAGCCTGTTTCGCGGCTTCTGAGACTGGTGTCCCGACAGGGGAACGATCGCTCCAAGCGATCCGAAGGTTTCGCTTTTCGGTTTTTGCCATTTGCTTCTCAAAACTTCCTTCATATATGGGCGTATGAAATGCGGCTTCTTTTTGATATACCTGAAGCTCATCCAACACTCGTGCGCTATCTCTCATAGAACGAGATAAAACAAAATCTATGGCCGCCCCTTGCCATTGCCTTCCTACCCCTGGACCGACGGGTATCCTCCCTCTTGTCGGTTTCAAACCAACAAGGTTTGTAAACGATGCTGGGATTCGAATCGAACCTCCCCCATCGCTCGCTGCAGCAATCGGTACAATCCGTGCTGCAACAGCTGCTGCAGCACCCCCACTAGATCCCCCTGGTGAGAATGCCTCTCCCCACGGGTTGCGGCTCGGTCCATAAACCTTAGGCTCGGTAATATTTTTTAAGCCGAATTCTGGCGTGTTTGTAAAGCCTGTCATCATAAAACCTGCTCGCTTGAGTCGACTAACAAAGTGACTATCTCTTTGCGCGATCCGGTGTGAAAGCAACGCTGACCCAGCCGTTATCGGTTCTCCTTGTATCGTATGTGATAGATTTTTAAGTAGTAACGGCACTCCGGCAAACGCTTCATTTTGAAAGCGACGTTCCTTCGCTTCCTTCCGCGCCCGGTCGTATCGCTCCTTCACAATTGCATTCAGACCTGGGTTCACCTCTTCTGCACGTGCAATGCTCGCTTCTACTAACTCATTTGCCTCGACTTGCCCCGTTTGGACGAGAGACGTCAGCCCAACCGCATCGAAGTTTGTATATTCTTTCAATTCTCTTCACCTCACACCGAATACTCGATCTATTTGCGATTCTATTCCCTTCTTTCAAGAGAGAGAAACAACTTTAGGTCATAGCTCCTGAGTTATGTTACAGCCATATCACAGTCAGATGACACCGTGATTTTCTAGATGAATCCGGGACTATTCTTAATCCTCATGCTTGACGCCAAACAGTTATTGGTAGATATTTCTAGATTTATCATCCAGATAGAGTAGGATGAGCAACCTATTTTAGTCGGTTTTTCATTATACACCAATAATAAACATTTGAATGCTTAATCCAAACGTAATGGTTTTTAATGTTGTTGTGATGGCACGTTTATCTTTGGTAGGTATACTGACGAGTGATGTCAATTGTACAAAGAATAAAGGAGATCATCTATGCTACTCATCGTCGCAACTTGCTTATTATCATTACTGGTCTTTGGCATTATAGAAAGCCATAAACACAACAAAAACGTTTCTTCGATTCCGATACGCATCAATATAAATGGTGTACGCGGAAAGTCTACAGTCACCCGCCTCGTGACAGGTGTTCTTACAGAGGCAGGGCTTAAAACGGTAGGAAAAACGACAGGAACACAGGCAAGAATGCTTTATTGGTATAGTGGTCAAGAAGAACCAATTGTTCGCCGCCCAGAAGGCCCAAACATCGGAGAGCAAAAACATGTGATGAAACAAGTCGCCAACCAAGATGCAGAAGCCATAGTCAGTGAATGCATGGCTGTCACTCCTGATTATCAGGTCGTTTTTCAAGAGCGGATGCTCCAAGCGAACATCGGTGTCATCGTGAACGTACTTGAAGATCACATGGACCTCATGGGGCCAACTCTAGATGAAGTGGCCCACGCCTTTACCGCCACCATCCCTTACGATGGTCACCTCATCGTCAACGACAGCCCCTACGTTCCGATGTATAAAGAAATTGCCGAGAAAAGGAACACCCGAGTCATTGTGTGTGACACAACCAAAATTCCTGAAGCCTACTTGCTTCAGTTTGACTATATGGTCTTTCCAGAGAACGCGGCACTTGCTCTTGCCGTCGCAGAAGCGCTCGACATTGATCGCGAAACAGCGTTTCGAGGCATGCTCAATGCTTGGCCTGATCCAGGATCATTACAAATCATGCCGATTGACCTTGACGATTCAACCCCTTCTTACCTCGTAAACGGCTTTGCTGCCAATGATGCGGCGTCAACCATTAATATATGGGACCGGGTAAAATCACTCGGTTACCCAACCGATGATGCGGTCATTATTATGAATTGCCGAAGCGATCGTTACGAACGCACAGAACAATTCGCAAGCGACGTATTGCCGTATTTGCCGTGCAGAACACTCGTCACCATCGGGGAAACGACGAATCCAATCGCTGCTGCGTTCGATCGTGGAGAGATTCCTGCAGACCAGTTCCTGAACTTAGAAAGCTACGACACCGCCGACATTATTGAAGAAGTACGCCCTTATATGAAAGACACCGTCATTTATGGCGTCGGCAACATTCACGGAGCTGCCGAGCCGCTAACAGAAGAGCTTAGAAACATGCAGAAAACAAATGAAGAAAAAATCGCAGTCCTACAATAAACAAACGTTTGATTAAGGAGACTCACCATGGATATCGCAGAAGTAACCGTCGCCCTCGTTGCCGGTGTGACACTCAGCTTATTTTTCGCTGAGAAAACAGGCATTGTTCCTGCCGGACTCGTTGTCCCAGGGTACATTGCACTCGTCTTGACCTCACCGCTTTACGCAACGTCTATTTTATTTATTAGCTTTGCAACGTACCTCGTTGTCATGCACATTATTAATCGCTTCACGATTCTCTATGGTCGTAGAAAGTTCGCGGCCATGCTTCTAACCGGCATTATACTCAAGCTAGCATTTGACACCGTGTTTAATTTCACACCTGCAGATGTTGGGAATTTGCAAGCGATCGGCTTGATCGTCCCAGGCCTTGTCGCGAATACCATTCAGCGACAAGGATTTGTAGCAACGATGGCAAGTACAACGCTATTAAGCGTAGCTACATTCGCGATTCTGCTTGTGTATCAACTATTGTTTGTCTAAAAAACAGGAGGGAATACCATGCAACAATCATTACCACTTAAAGAACGGTGCGTGCGTGCAGTAAAATACCAGAAAAAAGATGCTTCCGTTCAGACGATGATTGCGTTTGTCGCCACTCTACTCGTTTTGCTCGTTTTCATGTAGGAAAAGGAAGGGATCGTAATGAATCGAAGCCGAACCGAAACGATCATCGTCATCGTTCTCCTCCTCGTTGCGGTCGTTCTTTTGAGTTTAAATTTCACGAGCGATGAGCGAGATCACGAAGAAGATCGGACCGAAGTACCCGAAATGGAAACAGACACCCCATCAAATTCACGAGTAGATGGCGTCGGGGTCGCTACCGACCACCCTGTAGCGACAGAGATTGGAATGGAAGTTCTTGATCAAGGGGGGAACGCAGCTGACGCCGCTGTCGCCATCTCTTATGCCATCAGTGTTCTTGAACCTCAAGCATCAGGCATCGGTGGTGGCGGTCTGATGCTTGTCCATGCACCTGAAGAACAGGAACCCGTCGCTTTTGATTACAGAGAGACCGCACCGAATCAAAACAATAAACCAGACCCGGGCATTGGTGTGCCCGGGTTCGTCCGTGGCATGGAAAAGGTAAACGCGAACTACGGATCACAACCGATCGAGGACCTCATGGAGCCTGCAATAGAACTCGCCATGGACGGAGTGGATGTTTCTTATACACTTCATACTCACCTACAAAATGCGTACTCCCATATTGAGCCACAGACCGCAGATGTTTTCTTTCCAGGAGGTCGAGCAATTGAGCCTGGTGACCCGCTCGTCCAAGAAGAGTTAGGGCGAACACTGAAAACCATTCAAGAGGAAGGACCTGGTGCGTTTTATCATGGGCCGATTGGGGACCGGATCATTACACGCATTGACGGGTTAGGTCGTGAAGATTTGGCAGGATATGACGTCCAAGTTCGCCACCCAGTGCGTGCGACTTTTGCTGGAATGGATGTATACGCGGCGCCACCCCCTGCAGGGGGGACGATGCTCGTGCACGCTTTGCAAATGGCGGAGCGTTTGTCGCTTGACGCCTGGGCGGATAACCCATCCGAATTTATAAAAAGAGTCGGAGGGATTGCCCGCACCGCTTACGAAGACCGGGTTCAAACGATCGGTGATCCTGCATTTGTAGACGTGCCGCTAACGAACATCTTGGATTCGGATTACGCGGATAACCTTGCAAAAGAATTCCTTGAAGATACCGGTAAAGACCCGCTTCCTGAAGATATGGAAGGCGGAGAAACGGATGGGAACACGACGCATTTTGTAATCGTTGATGAGGATGGGATGATGGTCTCAGCGACGAACACACTGAGTAGCTTTTTTGGGTCGGGAATATACATGGACGGATTTTTCTTAAATAACCAGTTGGACAACTTTTCAGCGAGCACAACGTCTCCGAATCGCTATGAACCTGGCAAACGACCGATTAGCTATATTACCCCGACGATTATAACAGCTGATGGACAACCAAAAATCGGCATTGGAAGCTCTGGTGGCCGCCGCATTACGTCGACACTTACGCAAGTGCTCGTCCGCCACTTGTTAATGGATGAACCGATTGAAGATGCCATCGAAGCGAATCGATCATTCTATGATTTTCACTCCCCAACGATATCTGTTGAAGGTCGCATCCCTCCAGACGTCACCGAATCACTTGAACAAGAAGGGTATACCGTTGATCACACGAAAAGCGCCATTTACTTTGGCAGCGTGCAAAGTATCGTTGTCGATGACGAAGCCGGGATTATTACTGGCGGAGCTGATTCAAGAAGAGGAGGAGAGTGGGATGCCCACTAACCTCCTCTTCTTATTCTCTCTACAAGCTAAAGCAGCTTGGGCAACCTGAATGGCCTTTTTTTCGCAAGAACAAGGTCCGGTTTGTTCGATTCATTCATTGATACCACCTTCGTTACCACTTCTACTGACAAACTGACAGCTTTAACACGCCCGCCGGGCCAAGAGTCTTGTCCTACCTTCTCGCTTATTGGTAATCAACGCTTCAACGGTCTTGAAATCCAGTCTGCTACTAATCGATCGTTTCTTCCATTTAAAAATATGGCTCCGTTAACGTTCAATGTTGATATTACTCCAAAACAGAAATTACCTAATTTATGGAAATTATGTTTTTGGAATGTTTGCTTCTTCAACTAACCGACATATTAGTTGAAGTATATTCTAGTTTTCAATACATTTAATCGAAAAATTCCCCCGATTGCGGAAAAGCCTTTATGTTTTCTTATTGAAGTATGGCACCCGTTTCAGCTAGCTCAATATTCAGATATATAGAACCATCAAATCCTCATCGAAATACTTCCCATTAAATTTCAGGGCATTTCGTTCTACACCATAGACCTCGAATCCTACGGACTTGTATAACTTCATTGCGGATTCATTTACAGATACAACTGTTAAGTTTATTTGTTCTAAGCCAATACAATTTTTTGCATTCCTTATAAGTTCAACCATAAGTAATTTCCCTAAACCCTAGCCTCGACCTTCCGGTGCTACATACATCCCGAAAACATTCCCTTTATGATTGGTTTTAAGGCTGTCTTCACGCATAAAAGTAACAATCCCAACTAGCGAATCACTTTTATTAAAAGCACCTAGAACAAATTTATCTTTCGTTTGCTTTAATCGCTCTACGACAGTTTCAATTGGGGAATTTACTTCTCTTTCATGTGTTGAACCAAATGCTTCTGGATCGACTTTTAATCCACTTAATCGCAATTCTTGGTACAGCTGGGAATCAGACTTATTTAAAATACGAATATCCATTAACTGTTCACCTTAGTCCCTTTCGTTCACTTTTATCATACAAGTTATTGAACTAAACTGCACCGTTAGGTGAACAAACAGTAATGGTTATATCGTAAAACTATATAAGTTGAACTAAAGAATTCCTTGGAGAACCAATGGCAAACCAACCGTTAACAGCAAAAGCTCAACGTCATTGGAAATCGATGTTATTCGTTCATAGTAGATGCAGCAATGGATGGTTTCTATGAACACCGTTTAGTGTCACAATTAAGGACCTCTAGTAAGACAACTCCCCCCCATACAATGCCATTGATTAGAACGAAAGGCGGTAACGCCTGCGGAACAAGGGTCGAGACGAGCCCCCGCAGGTTATCATATTTTCACTGAAAAAAGGAAATCGAAAATATATAACAATGTTTCGTTTGCTATAAATAGAAAATCCCACGTAGACCCTGTCTATGATGGAATTTGCTTCAATGAGGAACAATTTTTAGCCGGAATCCCCACATAGAAAGGCCATATTCCCACATAAACGTTTCTATGATGGGATAATTGATGATTGCAACGCTCGATGTAGTTAAAATCCCCACATAGGACGGACCCACTGGTTCGCGTTAACGAGCAGTTTAGAGAGTGAGACGCATCTTTTCAGTCACCTCGCCGTAAGACTTAAGAGTCTAGCTAGTCCTCCGCTGCATAAAAGAAAACACGGGGGGTGTCTCTTCGCCACCGATGTTGCACTTGTAGTCTGGACTGCAAGCATCCGCCTGTAGTGAAAAGCAACAACCAACAGCGCAAATCAGGAAAACTACAGCTCACGCTATGTAGATAACGTAAGCCAAGTAATCTTCTTTAATAATCATGCTCGAACGCCCCATGACGAAGACCGTTCACACCACGGATGTTCTTTACATTCAATGCCGACTGAGGTTGATCGACGTTTTATGACCATGATGGGGTGCGCACAAACGCTAAACATGTGTGCAAATTTTGCTTCCTTTTTTCAACATCTAAAGAATTCATACGTGCTAAACTGTGAGGAAGGAGTGTTCACCATGACCGTATACCGAAGAGATCATCTAATTTATCTTGCCTCTGTTTTTTGTTTCTGGTTGGCTACTTATATTTATGTACCTGTGTTTAGCTTATATTTAGAAAATATCCGTTTTTCATATGAAGCCATTGGCATCATTCTCGGCAGTTACGGTGTGCTCCAAGTGGCCTTACGCTTCCCTCTTGGGGTACTCGCAGATCGGCTGTTATTCTTACGCAAATGGTTGTATGTATCAAGCTTTGCGATTGCGATTATTAGCGGCTTGATCCTCGTATTCTTTGAATCGTTTACGATGGTACTCATCGGTCGACTTTTAGCAGGCATGACCGCAGCGATGTGGGTTATGGCGACGATCATGTATGCCCAATATGTGAAAAAAGAGAATGCAGGAAGAGCAATGGGTGCCATGCAACTGTTTACCGTCCTTCCCCAGTTTGCAAGCATTCTAACTGCCGGCTTTCTCGTTGAATCGCTCGGATGGCTTTCGCCGTTTTGGGTAGGCGTTGCCGCCTCTTTCATCGGGTTGCTTTTAGCCGTATCAATTAAAGTGATCCCCGCCTCTAATGAAGAAAACGTTCGGTATTCGATTGGAGAGTATGTCACTCGTACACTGAAAACGAAACAACTGCTCCCAATCAGCACGATCGCTCTCATTACACACGGGCTAATGTTTATTTCCATCTTTGGTTTTACACCGAACTATGCAGCAACCCTTGGCATTTCAGAACAAGCCATCGTCTTGTTAATGACGGCGTTCTTTCTGCCACATGCCGTTGCATCACTCATTGTGACTGCGTATCATTTGAACCCGCACACAGAGCGTATTGTCATTTTAACTTGTATGGTATTAGCTGCTGTCATGTTCTTCCTTGTGCCATTTACGAATAGCTTATGGACACTATCCGCAACCCATTTCTTGATTGGTCTAGCACTTGGGTTCGTTCTTCCGATTTGTCTTTCACAAGTTGCAAGACTTGCACCAGATTCTTTAAAAACATCGGTGATGGGGTTTTTCCAATCGTATTATGCCGCAGGCATCTTTTTAGGACCGTGGATTGCCGGAATGGTCGCAGAAGCGTTTCAACTACACGCGGTATTTGTCTTCGCAAGTATTGTTGCAGTAATAGGTAGTATGATTACCCTCTACCTTATCAACGATCAACGGCAACGTGTTGCAAGAGATTAGTCTTAAAGACTCTTTTACTGATGTGTACATTCAGATAAAGTTACTTATCCGTCAAACAATTACGACTCAAAAGAGAAAACCTGTCCCATATGTCATTTGAAATACAAGGTTTCTCCTTTTGAAGTTGAGCATGATCCACAATTTCATAACGATATCTTCATCTTCATTTGTTGAGAGCATTTGAGGAGAACGAATCATGTTTAGTGCAACAGATTGGATTCGCTTGTTTATGGCTGTGTTAATCATCCTACCACTTGCAACAACCATTCGAGAGATGGGCTACTATTTAGCGGCGACCCTTTTACGGAGTAAGAAAAAGAAGCTCATTATCGGAAGCGGGCCCATATTATTCACGATCCCAACCGTAGAAGTCCGGCGATACTTCTTCATGTATTCATGGATGGAATACGAAGAACTAACGCTGAAAAGCCGCTTTTGGCACGGCTTCATCTATGCCTCTCCTATTATTACGACAGGAGTTTGTGCCGTTGTTTTGAATGCACTCGTACTGGAAGGAGTACTTGAAGAAAACATCTTTTGGAGCACATTTATTTTCTACTGTTTCTATTATGTTTTCTTTGACATCGTGCCCGTCTATTTGCCCGACGGCCAGCCGACAAACGGCCGGGCAATCTATGATTTAATCCGGCACGGAGAACGGTCTGATTTCAAAAAACAAGACGCCGAACGTTCTTATACAGCGTCGCAAGAAGAAACGATGCAAAATCGTGATCGCGATGAGCAAATGCAAGGAGATCACACGAATCCACAACAAAGCGAAACGCATCACGCGCACCGATCACACACCGAAACACAAGAAAAAACGAAAATCAACCGCGACCGTGATGAAAGAAAGCGGTCCGATCATACGAATTGAAAACGATGAGAGGCACCATACAGCCTCTCATCGTTTTTCTTTTTTCCCAATATCACTTCTTTAACCTCTCACTTCAAGTACTTTCCGCATGTAAAACAAGGCACGTTCATGCGCTTGCTTTTTTTCATAATGATTAACGAGCATTTTCAGTGCATCGACATATACATTTGTATGTGACACATCTTTCAGTGCATTAATGCCGTCATCAACGAGCGGTTCACTAGCGGGCTCGTAAAGCCCACGAATAATCGAACAAACTGCTTTGGTTTCCGAACAACCGAGTTCGTCTGCTCTTGCTTCCGCCCCGAGCAAGCGCTCTTTAGCGACAATATGATCATCAACCATATAACAAACTTTTGCTAACATGGCTTCCGTATTCGCACCAGCTGCTGATTGACGATAGTGATCATCAACGAGGGCAAGTTCTAGGTGCGGTTTTGCTTTTGCGTAGTTTTGTACTCGAATCCAGTATAGAGCAATGGATCGTCTGACGATCGGTTTCGTATGAGGAAGCTTTTCAGCATCGATGAGCACTTCTTTTAAAACTTTACTTGCTTCTTCGTGCTCGTCCACATGTACGTGGCTATCCGCTAGACAAAGCTTTGACTCAATCGTCTTGCGTAAGTATGCTTTTTCTTGTTCAAAAGAGGCAACCGCGTGCTGAAAAGCCCGCTTGGCAAATCGATGCATTCCAAGAGCATCATACGATTTCCCTAACCGAAACTTAAATTCCGCCCGTTCAATCTTGTCTTCAACATACATGAGCATCCGTTCCGCATTGCGGTAACGGTCAAAAGCATCTTCAAATTGTTCTTTATAGTAGTAGAAGTCTGCCATCATAAATTCAGATAAGAATTTCAAAAAGTAATCCAGCTCTGAATGCTCAGCTATGGCGAAAGAATAGTATGGATTTTTTTCTTGAAATTGTTTCACGAGCATTTCGTGTTTGTACGACACTAATTGGTAAAATGTAATGACCTTATGGTCTTGTTCCATCTGCTTTAATAAAGGGGAAATCGTCGCTTTCCATTTAATTGATTTATTTAGCTGGTACGAAGAAACGGCTTGATACCATTTGTTGATCTTGCCACCTACTTCTTGTGGTGCATATGCCTCTGGCATGTTCAGCCCTCCGAGAAAACACTAAAAGTTTAGAATAGTATAACACAATGTTCTCTCTCGTCCTATAACGTTTTTTCCTCACTCATCACACTGTCTACATACCGCTTTAATACTCTAGCACCGATGACACAGTCTTCTAGTGACGTCCATTCCTCAGGATGGTGGCTAACCCCTTTTAAACTCCGCACGAAAATCATCCCAACGGGCATCTGTGTACCCATGACCATTGCATCGTGTCCAGCACCACTTGCGATTTCAATCGCTCGATACCCTTCCAATTCAATCGCCGAGCTAATGTTTTGTTTTATTTCCTCGGCAACAGGAACTGGCTCAATGTTCAACGTTTCTGTAAACGTGACACATACATCGAGCTCATCCCCTGCTTGTTGTGCAACCTCTTTTACAGCTTGAAACAGTTGGTCTCTAGGTTCACGGTGAATATCTCGAACATCAACAACAAGGGTAACTTCCCCAGGAATTACATTCGACCCATTCGGCGACACATCGAGCTTGCCGACAGTAGCCACAGCAGTATCACTTACTCTAGTAGGTAAATCATAAACCGCTCGTACAAATTGCGAAGCAGCAACTAAAGCATCTTGTCGATCAGTCATCGGTGTGTTGCCAGCATGTCCTGCTGTTCCTTGAAATGAAATGCGCCAATATCTCGGTCCGGCAATACCAGAAACGATACCGACGGGGAGGTCTTCTCGCTCTAACACTTTTCCTTGTTCAATGTGAAGTTCAATGTAAGTCGTTCCGTCTTTGAACTCTCTTTTCGCTTGCACAAATTGTTCGATTGAACTTCCTCGCTCGTGCAGCACGTCTTCAAATGATTGCCCCGCCCCGTCTTTCAGCTGTTTTTGCACATCAAGATCTGCACCACCAATCATTGCTTGGCTGCCGAGCAAACCGCTTTGAAATCGGCTTCCTTCCTCTTCTGTAAAGACGATAATTTCAAATGTGCGAAGAGGGGTAACCCCTGCCTCCACCCAAGACTCAGCGACTTCTAATGCCGATAAAACACCAAGTGGTCCATCAAAGTGTCCGCCATTCGGGACACTATCCAAATGAGCACCACTGATTACCGCTGGAAGTCCCGGGTTTTTCCCTACTACCTTCCCGATGACGTTTCCTGCTCCGTCAAAACGAACTTCCATACCAATAGCTTTCATCCATTCGGCAACTTGTTTCTTTGCTTCCCATTCCTCATCAGAAAATCCAGGCCGGTGACTACCCCCGTCGTCTGTCTCACCAATCTTAGATAACGTGTGCAGTCTCTCCGCCATTCTCATTCCTGATATACCATCACGATCATACTTTTTGTTATAGTCTGATAATAATATCTCCCGAAAGCTTTTCATAATCCCTCTCCTTCAGCGTTTATTGTAAGAATTTTCATACATTATATCTACCTGCACTCGTTTTTCTTTCTCTATTATCTATTTTCTCAATTTTTTTGATTCTATTCTAATATAATGCTATGATAACAAATATTATGAAAGATTTCACAGAAAGGAGCTTTACGAACATCTTAGAAGAATTTACTAGAGGGGATTGGATCCGATGAAAAAAACATACAAAACAATTGCTGGAGGGTTTCTAGCGGTAACGATGCTTGCGGCTTGTTCAAGCGACCCAGAAGAAACGAGTAGCGACTCAAGCGCAACAGAAGGTTCTGAATCATCAAGCGAAGGTGGAGACGCTGTGCTTGCCATGGGATCTGACGCTGTCGATCTTGACCCACACGGCTCTAACGATACGTCTTCCAGCCATATTCGCACAAACATATATGAACGATTAGTCATGCATGATGAGAATACAGAACTTCAGCCTCATTTGGCAGAAGAATTTGAACAAATTGACGATCTTACTTGGGAATTCAAACTCGTGGAAGGCGTTACCTTTCATAACGGGGAAGAGTTTACTGCAGATGACGTAAAAGCAACACTTGAGCGTGCGGTTGCACCAGAAACGGCGAACCCACGTGTGTTTCTTTATGAAATGATTGAAGACGTAGAAGTTGTTGATGACTATACCGTTCACATCACAACAGAATATCCATTTGCGCCATTACCTGCCCACCTTGCCCATGACGGTGGTGGAATGATGAGTGCCGTTGCCATTGAAGAAGAAGAGAACGGCGAGCGCAACTTAGATATCGACCCGATCGGTACTGGACCGTTTGAATTAGACAATTGGGATCAAGGAAATGAAGTTGTACTATCGAACTATGCAGATTATTGGGGCGGTTCTGTTCCACTGGATTCCGCAACCTATTCTGTCGTAAGTGAACAACTCACAAGAATCGGTATGCTAGAAACGAACGAGGCGCATATCGCTGACGATGTTGACCCTACAAACGCCGGCACACTAGAGACGATGGATGGAGTTTCACTCTCCACTGTGGAAAGCTTGCGGTTGGATTACTTGGGCATGAACAATGAGGTTGAGCCATTTGATAACGTGGACGTGCGTCGTGCCATTACGAAAGCAATTGATAAATCGACCATTATTGAAGGGATCTTCCAAGGATATGGTACAGAAGCGGTCGGCCCAGTAAACCCGCTCGTAAATGGGTATAGTGACGGCATTGAACCGTTAGAATATGACCTTGAAGAAGCACAATCGATTATGGACGAAGCAGGATACGAAGACGGATTCTCTGCGTCACTTTGGTATGAAGAAGGCGACCAAGTAAGCAACCAATTAGCGGTCGTTATTCAAGACCAACTGAGCGAAATTAATATCGATGTAGACCTTCAGACGGTAGAGTGGGGTTCCTTACTTGACGCTACAGCTAATGGCGAGCACGACATGGTGCTCCTCGGCTGGACAACCGTAACAGCCGATGCGGATTACGCGCTATATTCAGTCTTCCACTCTGACATGCACGGCGGTTCAGGAAACCGTACGTTCTATACGAACGAAGACGTGAATGAGCTGCTTGAAGAAGGCAGAAGATCGACAGATGAAGACGAGCGCATGGACATTTATAAAGAAGCACAACAAATCATTATTGACGAAGCCACAATGGTCCCTACCGTACACGACGATTTCCGCGTAGGAGTCTCGGATACGATTGAAGGGTTCATACACTATCCAAACGGCGTGTTCGACTTACGCGAAGCCCGTATTGTTGGCGACGGTGTCGAGAGCGGATACTAATGACAAACCATAGAAGAGTACGGGGTGCAGAGCGTCCTGTGCTCCTCTTTTTTATACTGTCACACATATTTTAGAAACCGATCTTTCATTACCTGAAGCGTCTCATCTTCACGTTGGTCCCATATGTGTTGGTTAATAATCTCCACCTCAATCGGGCCTCCATACCCGCTTTTTTCTACAGCCGCGCGAATGCGAGGAATATCAATAACCCCGTCCCCCATCATTGCCCGCGCTTTAAACACATCCGGCAGCGGGACTTTCCAATCTGACACGTGGAAGCCGAGAATTGAGCCATCGGCACGTTGAATTTCTTCATATAGATTCACATCCCACCATACGTGAAACACGTCCACGACGACACCGACTTGTTCGGAGCCAATACGTTGCTTTAATGCGTTTGCCTCGCCAAGTGTCGTAATGACCGAACGATCGGCCGCATACATCGGGTGGAGCGGCTCAATACCGAGCTTCACACCATGTTCCTCGGCGAAAGGTACAATTTGCTCCATCCCCTCTCGCACCCACTTCCGACTTTCACTAAGATTATGACTACTCATACCTCCACAGACGAGGACGAGTACATCTGTACCTAATTCTGCCGCTTCTTCAATCGCCCATTTGTTGTCTTCAATATTCGCCTTGCGCTCGCTAATCGTCTCCGCTGGGAACATCCCACCTCGGCAAAGACTGGACACGTTTACACCTGTATCTCGAAGCAAAGCCTTCGTTTCCGTAAGGCCAAACGCTTGCAGCTTGTGACGCCAAATCGAGATGTGTGAGATCTCATAGCGCTCACACCCTTTGATCGCTTCTTCAAGCCCCCAATTTTCCGTCGTAATTTGGTTTAAACTTAGCCTTTGAATCATGACGATCGCCCCCTCACGAAATGCCTGCCTGTTGCAACACCAACCTCATACGCCGAACAGCAAGCTCTGGATTTAACAGCACATCCCCTTCGTCTGCCAGTTCAAAGATCCTCGCCAAGTGCAACACCGAACGGTGACTCTCTGCGCCTGCAATCATTCGAAAATGAGGCTGAAAACCGTTCAAATATGCCAAAAACACGACGCCTGTTTTATAAGAAAACGTTGGCGATTTAAAAATATGACGGGCGAGCGGGACCGTTTTGTCCATCGTTTCACGGTACGCACTCGTATTTCCCGCATCCAAGTCAACAAGGGCTCGACTCGCAGCCGGTGCAATCGCATCAAAAATCCCAAGCAAGGCGTCACTATAATGCCTGCCGTCTCCTTCAATCAATTCTGGATAATGAAAATCATCACCGGTATACATCCGAACAGAGTCTGGCAAACGCCTGCGCATCTCCACTTCCTTCGAAGCATCTAAAAGCGACAGCTTAATCCCATCCACTTTGCTCTCATGTTGACGAATAATGTTCAAACAACTGTCCATCGCTTCATCAAGCTGGTCACTGCCCCAATAGCCTTCTAAATTCGGATCAAACATATCCCCTAACCAGTGGAGGATGACCGGCTGTTTCACTTGTTCGAGCACCCGTTCATACACTCGAGCATAATCGTCGGGAGACGATGCCACACGCGCAAGCGCGCGGCTCGCCATCACAATAATTCTCCCGCCTTCTCGCTCGACGTGGGCGCACTGCTCTTCATACGCATGCACCACATCGTCCAAGCCAATAACGGGCGCCGGTAGCAGTTGGTCAGTGCCCGCACCACAAGCAATCTCACCCCCGACCGCGCGCGCCTCCTTCACCGAACGCGTAATCAACTCCTTCGCATGCGACCACCCGAGCCCCATGCCTCGTTGCGCCGTATCCATCGCCTCAGCCACCGACAACCCTAACCCCCAAATATGATGGCGATACGCCAGCGTATGTTCCCAGTCAATGCCTACATCACGAAGCGGATCATCAACGGCCCACGGATCTGCCACAACATGAACCGCAGAAAACACCTTTCTTTTTTTGATAGAAATCGGAGCCGTCGGCGCTGCCCATCGTTGGCTATTCACGGTGTACGTCTTCAGATGGCGATCTGCCGTCGGAAGTTGAATCGTTAGACTCACGTTAACGCTCACCTCCATCACGTTCAATCGACGGTACCTCTATCCATCGTTGTTCTTTTGAAGATTGCAAACCTAAATCCGCTAGCTGCGTTCCTTTCGCCCCTTCATATAAATCCCAAGGAAAGTCAGCATCTTCATACACATGTTGCAAAAACAATTCCCATTGATGCTTAAACGCATTCTCAAACACCGTATTGCTCGGAACATCTTCCCATTGATCTTGGAACGTGAACGGATTTTCCAAATCCGGATTCCATACCGGCTTTGGTGTATTAACGCGATGTTGTGTCTTACACCCTCGTAACCCTGCAACCGCACTTCCGTGCGTACCGTCCACTTGAATCGTGAGTAGATCATCACGGTTCACGCGCACCGCCCATGAAGAATTCACTTGAGCAACTACGTTGTTCGCCAACTTAAACGTTGCATACGCCGCATCTTCGGCCGTTGCTTTGTACGAGTTCCCATGCTCATCCACGCGCGTCGGAATATGTGTAGCCGCATACGCATTCACCGCTTCCACCGACCCAAACAAATCATCGAGCACATAGCGCCAATGTGGGAACATATCGACGATAATACCGCCACCTTCTTCCTGCTTATAATTCCAGGAAGGACGCTGCGCCTCTTGCCAATCCCCTTCAAACACCCAATACCCAAACTCCATTCGCACCGATAGAATATCGCCAAAGTAGCCTGATGCAATCAAATGACGAAGCTTTTGTACACCTGGAAGAAACAGTTTGTCTTGGACAACCCCGTTCTTCACACCGTTTCGATCCGCCAGCTTCGCAAGCGCCAATGATTCCTCAAACGAAGTTGACGTCGGTTTCTCACAATAAATATGTTTGCCTGCATTTATCGCCTTTTTCAAAGCTTTTGCGCGAAGATTGGTCGTTTGCGCATCAAAGTAGATGGTGTTGTTCACATCTTTGAGTGCCACGTCCAAATTCGTCGTCCACTCCGTGAAGCTGTGCGACTTCGCCAGCGCCTCTAGCTTCTCTTCATTTCTTCCTACAAGCACAGGCTCTGGCATTACAACGCTTCCATCCTTTAACCGAACCCCACCTTGCTCACGGATCGCCTTGATTGATCGAATCAAATGCTGCCTCGTCCCCATCCTGCCTGTTACTCCGTTCATGATGATCTTGCACGTTTTTGTCGCCATTACGAAGCCTCCTCTCTACAGTACACCTACTGTATTCGATTCAGCCGCCTGTGTCTTACTAATAGAGGAAAGCAGTTCTCAAAAAAGGAACTAGAGTGCGTACTCGCAAAAAAAGAACTCCTATAATCTTGGAGGAGTTCTTTTTGAGCACGTCGTCACACATTGCTTTCATGCTGCAAAATACAATACAACCCAGCACCCGTAGATGTGCTGAACTTTTTCTCACTAAATAATACGTGAGCTTGATTGAATGGAATCGCTAACGCGTTCATCTCCATGTAACTCATACACCCACGAATAAATGGCTCGGTCATCGGATAACTGCTGTCAATTAGCAAATGGTCTGGATTAAACAGATGGATCACTTGAACAAGCGCTTTCCCTAGAAGTTGACCCGACCGGTGCATTCCTTTTTCTGAATGCTGATTTTTCATGGCTTCATGATTGATTAACACTTCAAGACAACCCGTCTGTCCACACCGACACAGCTCCCCATCTGGATCAACAGCGATATGGCCGATTTCCCCAGCTGTTCCACTTGCACCGTTAACAATGTAGTGATCAATCATCATTGTCCCGCCAACACCATCGCCAATACTGACGTAGAACGTATACGGCCCCATTTCTTGAGGCGCATTTTCCATCGCATTAAGCGCACCCATATTAACATTATTTTGAATGAAAATTGGGAATGTAAAGGTATGTAGATCTATAAATGAGACATCTTTCCATCCTAAATGCGTTGAGCTGTATAATATGCTCTTTTCGTCATTAACAACTCCAGGCATTCCAATGGCAGCCCCCAGTATATTGTTATACGAAACGGCAACATATTCTAAAATTTTCATGATTTCTGCTTTCGTATCGTCGGGGTTATGATTAACGAATGAGAATACTTGGCTCTCTAACACCTCACCATAGTAATTTACAACTGCATATTCAATCGTTCGTTTACTAATCCCAATTCCAATTGCCCGGTAGCCATCTTCATGCATTGCAATTGCAATCTTCGGTCTCCCTTTTGTTCCCGTTGGTTTTATTCCTTTTTCCTTAACTATCTTCTCTCGTAAGAATTCATCAACGATGAGAGAAATCGTATTCTTGCTTAGACCCGTTTGATCTGCTAAGTCCTGACGTGTCGTCTCTCTTTGTTTTCTAATGAGCGATAGGATGGCTCGTTTATTTCGCTCCCTTAACATACCTGTTCCTTTTGACATGTTGTACTCTCCCATCCGTCAAAAAAGCTTGCCTTATTGATCGAGGCAAGCATATCGTACCATATCCCTATAAATGATGGATCTCTTTTTTAAAGCGTTCGATAAATTGAGCGTTCCACTCATCTCCGCCTTCGGCATTTCCACTCTTCCAGATCGGCGGTTGTATCCCTTTGCTTGATAAGATTCCTGTTGCTTCAATCATCATTGCATTTAAAATAAACGCATTGGCAAAAGTTGACATTGCACCTACCTTCTGGTCTTGACCTGCAATACCAATTACGGCGTCTCCAACTTGCACTTTTGAGTCCACATGGTAATCCACGAGTTCATGCAGATTTCGCTCTGATGGATGTCTTGCTGGATGTGTAGCGGGTGTTCCTTTTTCATGGTCAATCGATGAAACACCGATCGTTTTAATGCCCTTTTCACGAGCGTATAATGCGGCATCGATCGTTGCCGCATTTATTCCATATGCATTGACAATGATGAGTAGATCTCCTGTCTGTAGGCGTTCATTCTCCATGACAATGCGACCGTAACCTGGTGTGCGTTCTATTGCCATAGAACGTAGAGCACCGCTACTAAGCAATGTGCCTTCATCTAATATTGCACTGGCATGCATCAACCCGCCAGCCCGAAAGAAAATTTCTTGAGCTGCCAAATTCGAATGACCCCCTGGCCCGTACACATAGAATACTTTATCTTCCGTTACTTGATCAGCCACAGCTTGTGCTGCCTCTCGTATCGCTGTTTCTTCTGTTTCCAGTATCAGTGTAAGTATTTCATTAACTTTTGTGTAATACTGCGATGTTAGCATCATTTTCACTCTCCTTTTTTAAACACTTCTTCTCCACCTTTGTAAGTTTGCTCGACTTCCCAGCCATTGGTTACGGTTCGAAGAACAACAAGGTCCGCTGGCGCGCCAATTTGAATCCCTTTTTCCTGCGTGACTCCCATGTATTTGGCCGGTTGAACAGACGCTCTACACCAAGCTTCTGGAAATTCCATAATTCCTTTCTGAACGCAATGTTTTACGCCGTCCAAAAGATGACTGGCAGAACCAGCTAGTAGTTCTTCATTTTCGCTAAGGTGTAATTTCCCATCGCTCGTCAACGTCACTTCCCCACCAACAGGTGTCTCGTATGTTCCAGGTTTCATACCTGCCAATGCAACACTGTCACTAATGAGAATCATCTTTCTCACCTTCATTCGGTGGACGGTTTTAACTACACTCTCAGGGAGGTGGTGACCATCTGCAATGACCGATGCCCATAGTTCATCTTCTGCCAGTTGGTCCCACAAATAATTTGGATGTCTTGGCAACTCTGGATGTGCACCGTTACCGAGATGAGTGGACAGCGTTGCTCCTGCATGAACCGCTTCTGCAATTTGCTCTGAGTTTGCTGCAGTATGACCGATGGCAATTTTCACTCCGCTTTGAACGGCTCTCTTAATAAAATCAGTCGCCTCTTGCCATTCTGGGGAGAGGGTGATCATTTTTATTTCACCCTCTGCGACTTCTTGCAACCGACAAAACTCATCCCAACTCGGTGGCCTGACGTGCTCCTTCGCATGCGCTCCCCGTGGTCCGTCTTGACAGCTGATGAACGGACCTTCCAAATGAAATCCCCCAACCACATGACGATGCTCTATACACTTCAGTTGTTGGATATTTCCAGAAAAAATCTCAGTTAAGGCTTCATTTGAATTTGTAATGATTGTCGGATAAAAGCAAGTTACCCCAACTTCTGCAAGAGATTTGATGACTTGTGACCATTGTGTTTGATCTAATGGTTTATGATTAAAGTCAACGCCTTGATACCCGTTAACTTGAAGGTCTACAAGACCCGGTGCAATGATGGACTCATTAGATAGTTCATCGGATACTTCTTTGATAGCTGTGATAACCCCCCCCTCGATTTCAACCTCAATCTGTACATTCGACTCAAAGTGCTTTCCCGTGATGACATGTTTATTGTGAGTCATTTTGACTTACCCTCCAAAAGCTTCACTATCTACAAACAACGTAGCATCGTCGTGAGTTCTTAAAATACTAGCTGGACACGATGCGTGTATTGGACCGTTTAACATCTTTTTTACAGCTTCCTTTTTGGGTGAACCTGGTACAGTACAAACAATTTTTGCACCGGAGAGTAGCGTTGGAATTGTAAGTGTCACAGCATGCGTCGGAACTGCCTGGATACGAGGAAAACATCCATCATTCACTTGCTGCTGTCTACTCACTGAATCCAACTCTACTTTTCTAACTGCCTCTGAGTCGTGGAAGTCTGCAATGGGTGGATCATTAAAAGCAATATGGCCGTTCTCACCTACGCCCATGCACACTAAGTCAATCGCTTCCTCGCCCAATAACGTTTGATACCGTTTTATTTCTGCCGAAGGATCGACCCCTCCATTAATAAAATGAAACTGTTTAAACTGTACTTGGGTTGTTAAGTGTGATTGTAGGTAGGATTTGAACCATTGATCTGAATCTGCAGGCAACCCGATGTATTCATCCATATGAAAACCTACAATTTTTGTCCAATCAATCGCTTCATCACGTGTTAGATAGGCAAGAAAAGTATCTTGTGATGGCGCAGATGCAAAAATGATTCGAATCTCTTTCTTTGTTTGCTGAAGTTGTTTAATATACTCGGCTGCATGAATGGCCGCCTGCTTTCCCATCGTGTCACGATCCGAACATACAGCAAATGCTAGTTTCTCAACTTTACCTTCCTTTAAAACCTCTACCATGATGACTCCTGCTCCTTTGTTTCATTTATTTTCACAATTAACGAGTGTAGCTTATCTTCAAAGCGGGATTGAATATCCGTCGTTAGGGGACCAGGATAGCCAAAGTAGTACACCGATTCGTCTGCTTCATACCCACCTGATCGAATTTGATTCGCTGTCGGAATGTACCCGACCATCCCATTCGCACAACCTAGCGGCAGAAGATTGGGCTTCAGTCGTTTTAAGAATAACCCATACTCGTGAACGACTTCTGCGTTGCAAGCTAGCCATTGAAACGAGCCGAAGTCTATATAATGTAATTCAATGTTATACGCTGATTGATCTTGAACAATGTCCGGCCAATCTGGTACCTCAACGTCTTCTCTTGGTTGTCCAAACGTCATTGGCAGTGTCTCGTGGGCGGTATGTACATCTTGAATGTCACACGCCATCCCTTCTGATTCACAAATATTGATGACTTCTTGAAAAAATTGCTTCCCAAGATCTTGCATTTCTACGATTGTTCCTTTGACAAACTCTCCTTCGTCAACGAGGTTCGGGCGAATATCTCCGCTAAACCCTTGCAATATTGCTACAACAGCGTTAGGGAATTGCTCCTCCAATTTCTCGCAACAAACACCTGTATACTCTCCTGAAACAACATTCGCATCCGTTGATGTCGGGTGACACGTATGATGAATCCAAATTGCTCGCGGTTTGCCATCCAACGTCTTGAATTGGGAAACGGTGAGGTCACGATCGATAGAGCCAGAATTGTTTGGCATCATACAAACTTCACCATCCACCGACCGTCGCCGATTCACACCAATATGCGACTCACCTGCATACGTATAAAGCTCTACTCGCTCACTGCAGAATTTCGCTTGTTGCACACATTGCATCGTCGTTCTCATGACTTGATTAATGTAGTCTAGAGATGCCCTTCCAAGGTCAATGCTGAACCGTTGACTTGTTTGAGGAGCTGAGTGATTATGTGTTGCAGAGAATACGATGGACGCTTGTGGAATGTTGTATTCTTCTGCAATTCTTCGCTTCAATGTTTTAACACCATTATCGTCCCACCATAAGAAATCTCCAACAATTAAAAGTACATCATTCGCTTTCGTCTCTAGCCAGAAAGCACGTATATAAATATCTTGGTAAACGTCATCATAATTCCCTAACCGATGAGCAAACCCAGCAAGTTCGACCGGTGTTTTTGGCGTAATGTTTTTTTTACTTACCCCTAAACGCATAAGGCATCTCACCTTCCAATAATTGAATCACCAAAATATAAGCGCGAATAATATGAAACGGATCCTTAACAGGTAGCGCAACAACTTGGTTTAACGGTTCCCCTTTGCGATCACGAATTTGGATCCATTCTCCAATTGACTGATCTGGATGCGGGAACGTTTTGAACACATATGATTCTAATTTTTCATACCAATCTTTCCAAATACAATCACCGGAAAGGTTGCGGAGCAAAAGGGTTGTATACAACGCTTCTGCATGAGGCCACCATAATTTTGTATCCCAAGTAGCCGCGACTAACCATTCATAATGTGTATCATATTGTTCACCCTCCGGCTCTAAACCGTCCACATCGACAAAACGGAGCAAGCCTCCAAACTCGGTATCCCAGCCTTTTTTAAGTGCATGAACGCAGAGAGTTTCCAATTGTTCCAACGTCTCTACTCGTACATCTTCTTTTACGTATCTTAAACCGTGGATGATAAACCAAGTGCTTTCAAGCGTATGGCCTGGGTTGACGTGACGACTTAGCAATGATTCAGGATTGGTTGAAGTCATCTCAACAATACGATTCTCTTCTACTAAAGAAAGAATCTCATCAATAAACCGTTGAATATGAGAAAGATAATGATCTTTTTTTGAAATCTTTAGAGAAGTGGCCGTCTCATAAATTTCCGTGACAACGTTCAACAGAATCATAGGAACAGAATGAGACCGACTGCCTTCAGGAATTGGATAAGGATCGGTTTGAAAATTTCCACTATCAATGCGAGATAACAGTTTGGTGTACATCACTTCTACATCTGAAAAAATGGATCTGTCTTGCTTTAACCTTGCATAGGCATTGCATCCGAGCAACAGAAAACAATCGGCGAAAATACTCGTATCCATAAGATCATCAATTTTTGTTCCATCCTGCTCCACCGCAAAAACAGCGTGGCCGTTGTCTAACAAAGCATGCTCCATGAGAAATGTGAAGGTTCTGTCTGCGTAGTCCTCCCACGCCTCAGATAACGAAATGGAACCTTCTCTTTTTAATTGTAGCAGCCAGCAGCTCAGCCATAGAAACCTGCCTTGAGACCAAATGTATTTCCTTTTACTCACTAGCTGTTCTTGATCGTTCACAAAACAAGTAAACACTCCGCCGTAGTCACGGTCTACAGCCCGCTCCCAAAAAGGAAGCATACGCTCAATCAGTTCTTCTTTATACTTTTTGATTAATTGCTCATCTTCCAATTTTCATTCACAACCTTTTACAACGATTTAGAATATGAATCGGAATGTTTCACAGATTTTGTATTCAAAAGCTCTGCCACTTCAGGCTTGATTGGCTGATTACGACTCAAAATCCCTAGACCAATAAATACGATTAGCGATGTAACAACCGGCGAGCCTACCGCTAATGATAGAGGAACGTCTACGATTTTTGTTACGACGAACATGCTCAATCCAGCAATAACAGAAGCAATCGCAGCTTTTGAGTTGCAATATCGAAATGCTGGAACCAAACCGAGAATCATCGGCACAGAAATCGGTCCAATTAGTGCACCGAACCATTCAATGATAAGTCCAAATACTCCACCGAATTGCTCATGTTGTATTCCTATAATTAATGTTGCAAATGTAAAGATAAATGTCGTAATTCGTGCTAAACGTAGAGATTTTTTTCGATCCATACCTCGAAATTTTTTTGAGACCACAGGTAAAATATCTCTCGTAATTACCGCTGAAACCGTGTTCGCATCTGCAGATGTCATTGACATTGTCGCTGCAAACAAGCCCGACAACACCAATCCAACCAAACCAACCGGAAGTAACTCCATTGTTAGAAGTGCGTATGACTGCTGAGGATCTTCTAAGTTCGGTAATATTAGTGGTGCGGCCCACATTGGGAAAAACAAGATAAGCGGAATGACTAAATAAAGTCCAGCTGATAGCAATGCACTTTTCTTCGCGTCTTTAGGTGAAGGCGACGAAATATAGCGAGTGGCTAAGTTCCAAGTTCCCCCGTTGTAGCTAAGGAAAACAACGAAGAAATACAAAAGAACATATAACAACGTATACGGCTCATTAAACGCCTGTGTGTGACCTTCTGGAAGTTCACTCCAAATACCAGTAATTGAACTCACGCCACCCATCATGCTCATGACAACGAAGAACATTGTAAGCGCTGCCACCATTTGAATGACCAATTGCGCAAGATCCGTCCACACATCTGCCCACAATCCTCCGATTGTGATGTAGATTAAAGAAACCACGCCCGAAATTAAGATGCCATACTCAATCGGAACCCCTGTAAATAAACTAAGTAAAATACCTATCGCTGCCCATTTGGCACCCACATCAAACAGCTTTAAGATAACCCCTGACCACGCCATCATTTGCTGAGAAGCAACATTATAGCGTAAAGCTAGATACTCGGTTGGTGACTCAATGTTGTAATTCACACGTAATCTTGCCCACAACGGAGCAATCGTAAATGCACCAATAAGAACAGCCGCAACGATGACAAGCGCCCACCAGACATAAATTGTAAATCCGTGAGTGTATGCAATCCCTGCGTAAGCAACAAACACTGCCCCACTATACCCAGAGACATGATGAGAGATGCCCGATAACCACCAAGGTAACTTTCCTCCTGCTACAAAAAAATCTTTTGAGCCTTGCACTTTCCGAAACGACCATCCCCCAATAACGACCATGAGTACGAAAAAGAACACTACCACAACCCAATCCAATACATGCATGACAAATCCTCCCCTCGAACGGATTCTTAATTAGTCCTAGTTTATGACTAATTAAGAATTATCTTATAGCAGAGCAGGTTAGTTTGCAAACTATTTGTTAAATTTAATCACATAAAAAGCTGCTCAGCTCGTATAGCTGAACAGCCAATAATTAATCTACCGGACGTGGGCCTGCATCCAAACCTTCCGCACTCGCTGTGCGTATCGGTTTCACCGTCAAGTCAGACTGGACGCGAATTTGACAAGATAAGCGAATGTGATCTTCTTCAATTCCTCTTCGCTCTCGCACCTCTTGCTCTGCTTCACCAATTGGGCCGGGTTCGCCTGCAAGCACCTCACATCGACACGTCGTGCATTTCGCATTTCCACCACAACGGTGCAAAATGTCTATGCCATTGTCTTCCAATGCTAAGACAAGCTTCTTTCCCTCTTCTACTTCAAACGTACCTTTTCCTTCGACTGTAATTTGTGGCACAACAACATCCCCTTTCTATCTATAGTTGAAAGTCTACCATTAGTTTCGGAAATTGTGTAGAATGCAAAGGATTGACAATTCAGAATAGTTAATATAAAAATATAGAATACTCACATTTAAAAAGGAGAGATTCGATTGCCAAAAACATTGTTTAGCGTTAACTTATCAAAAAAGATGGACAAGCAAGCCGTTCCAGGCCACAATCGTTGGCATCCAGACATTCCAGCCGCATTCAGTGTTAACCCAGGCGAATCATTCCGAATGGAGTGCTTAGACTGGACAGATGGACAAATTTCAAATAATGACGACCCTTCTGACATTCAACATGTAGACCTTGATCGCGTGCACGTATTAAGTGGCCCCGCCTACGTAAACGGCGTAGAACCAGGGGATTTACTCGTTGTCGACATTCTTAACGTAGGGGCATTTCAAGATCACGAATGGGGGTTCAATGGCATTTTCGCCAAGGAAAATGGCGGTAGCTTTCTCGTTGATCATTTTCCCGAAGCACAGAAGTCAATTTGGGATTTTGAGGGCATCTATGCGACAAGTCGGCACATTCCAGATGTGAAATTTGCAGGCATCATTCACCCCGGTCTCATTGGCGTAGCCCCTTCTCACGAACTACTTTCGGAATGGAACCGCAGAGAATCTGCACTCGTAGACGAAGATCCTAACCGCGTGCCACCGCTTGCGAACCTTCCAAACCCTGAAAGTGTCGTGCTCGGCACATTACAAGGGGAAGATTTTGACCGCGTTGCAAAAGAAGGAGCTCGAACAGTGCCACCGAGAGAGAACGGAGGAAACTGTGATATAAAAAATCTTTCTCGCGGTTCACGAATCTACTTCCCTGTATTTGTCGAAGGCGCCAAACTCTCCGTCGGAGACCTTCACTTTTCGCAAGGCGATGGCGAGATCACATTTTGTGGTGGTATTGAAATGCCTGGGTGGATTGAATTGCACGTCGATGTTATTAAAGGCGGAATGGATAAATATAGCATCCTAAAAAACCCCGTCTTCCAACCAGGGCCTATGGATCCAAACTATAGCGAGTTTTTAACATTTGAAGGTGTAAGTGTAGATGATTCTTCAGGTAAACAAAGCTACCTTGATGCCAATATCGCTTATAAAAACGCATGTCTCAACGCCATTGAATACCTAAAAACCGTCGGCTACACCGCAGAACAAGCCTACATGATTCTAGGCACTGCACCCGTTGAAGGGCGTGTCGCAGGTATTGTAGACATTCCAAACGCATGCTGCACAGTCTCAATTCCAACAGCGATTTTCAACAAGAACATCTTACCGCAAAAGGAATGATCCTATTGATTTACTCTTTTTCGTGCCCAACATGTGGGCAATTTGAAGAAAGACACACAACTTCTACAGGGGACAAAACGAAATCATCATGTCCACAATGCCAGCAAACCGCCAAGCGAGTGTTCACTAAACCAAATACCTTTTCAATGAACCCACTCATTAAAAATAAAATCGATCGCGGCACAACACCAACCGTCACGAACACATCACAGCTTAAAGGTAAAAAGATTTCATCTTCAAAGCACAACCCACGACCATGGCAAATTTAATAAATCTGCGTTTTTCACGCAGATTTATTTTCTTAGAAAGAAGGGATTGTCCTGATCTTAAAACCTCTCATTACACCGCCCACGATTCAAACCCTCACCGCTCTGGAAGTGCGTCTCAACTTCCACCACCCTGCCTATCCACTCATTGAACGAGACCTTTCTCATGAACAAGCCGGCTTTGCTGGCGAACAGCACATGCAGTACTACTTCAGGCAGCAAAATACTCCGTCCCACGGTTACATCCATCAGCTTCGCCTCAACTCGTCCACTGACTTCTTTCAAATTGATACACTTCTTATTCACCCTCACGCCATGATCATCTTCGAAATTAAGAACATTACAGGTCAGCTGTCGTTTGACTTTGATCGTCAACAGTTGATTCGCTCAAAAGATGGACATACGGATATTTTTGCAGACCCAGTCCGGCAAGCATTTCAGCAAAAATCACAGCTCAAACATTGGCTTGGAAAACATAACATCACTCATCCACCAATTGAAGCCTATACCGTTTTGACGAACAGAAATGCAATGCTTGATCCGCTACCGCCCCACCCTTTTGCCAAACATGTGCTCCGGCCGGTGACGGCACTTGATATTCTATTCAACCTTAAGCCTACTTCCGAACCCCTTTTCCCACACGCTGAGCAACTTGCTCACCTCTTAACATGTAGCCACCAACCTTATGTTCTGCAGCCATTTAAACGCTACGACATCCAGCCTTCCGACCTTCATGCCGGAGTGCTATGTCCCCATTGCCCATGCGTAGTGATGCACTACTTCTACGGGACGTGGCACTGTAAAACTTGCGGGAAGCTCGACGCAAGTGCCCCCGTTCGCGTTCTCGAAGATTATGCTCGGTTATTCGGGCCGTACATCCGTTTGAATGAACTCGTGGCATTTCTCAAGCTCCCTGACCGCTTTGCCGCAAGACGATTCGTAAAAAAATTCAACTTCGATACGGCCGGAAGGTGGGTGAAGCTGCCAGTAAACTAGCCGGTACATGGGGAAGGAGGTGCAGGTGAACGCTTTCGACATGGGCGTGCTCTCCGGACACAATTCCTCGCACCGCCCGGTTTCTGTCCGGCTAGGAGCGCTCTCCGGACACAATTCCTCGCACCGCCCGGTTTCTGTCCGGCTAGGAGCGCTCTCCGGACACAATTCCTCGCACCGCCCGGTTTCTGTCCGGCTAGGAGCGCTCTCCGGACACAATTCCTCGCACCGCCCGGTTTCTGTCCGGCTAGGAGCGCTCTCCGGACACAATTCCTCGCACCGCCCGGTTTCTGTCCGGCTAGGAGCGCTCTCCGGACACAATTCCTCGCACCGCCCGATTTCTGTCCGGCTAGGGGCGCTCTCCGGACACAATTCCTCGCACCGCCCGATTTCTGTCCGGCTAAGGGCGCTCTCCGGACACAGTTCCTCGCACCGCCCGATTTCTGTCCGGCTAGGGGCGCTCTCCGGACACAATTCCTCGCACCGCCCGATTTCTGTCCGGCTAAGGGCGCTCTCCGGACACAGTTCCTCGCACCGCCCGATTTCTGTCCGGCTAACCCTGAGCAGCTCCGTATAGACGCAACAGACGCTAAGAAAATCCGAAAGACTAGCAACATGTCGGCGCCTACGGCGCCGAAGCCAACCCCAGTCGCCTCAACTCGCTCGCTTTTTCTTCGGCACCACCGGTGCCGACAGCAAGATAGTACTTCCAGCTTCTCATCTTGCGAATGCAAAGCCATGCTCAATCCGGGGTGGATCCTTGCCCTACGTAGCATGCACATGCATCTGTACAGATGCATGTGCACATAATCGACACCAAAACGCCCACTCTACTCTTCTTCGAGCTTCATATCTCCTGGCTTGATGAGTTTCATTTTGCGCATTAACTCGGAAAGGAGCAGCGCCACGAGGGCAGGCAATGTGATGTGGAACAGTAAGATGAGCATGAGCACTTCGAAGGTGAACCCCATCGATGTGAAGGTCATAATTTGGCCGACAAACCCGCTCGTCCCCATACCTGCACCTTCGGCGTTATTGATCATGCCGAATTGAACGATGGCAACAGGGGCGATTAGGATCCCTGCTAACGTCGGCGGAATGAGGATCCACGGGTTTTTGACGATGTTCGGCACTTGCAGCATAGAAGTGCCGACACCCATGGATACGAGTCCGCTCAATTTGTTTTCACGATAGCTACTTACGGCAAATCCAATCATCTGTGCGCAACAGCCAATCGTTGCCGCCCCTGCGGCGAGGCCGTCCAAATCAATCATGATGGCGATGGCGGCACTGGAAATGGGGGCGGTGAGGGCGAGGCCCATAAGAGCAGCGATAATCATGCTCATAAATAACGGTTCTTGTTCTGTTGCCCAGTTTACAACCGCACCGAACTCACGCATGGCACTATCGATCGGGGGACCGATGAGGGCGGCAACGGTATAACCAATGGCAATCGTCACAAATGGGGTGAGCAGGATATCAAATTTCGTCTCTTTGGATACGAGCTTTCCGAACTCGATTGCGATGAGTGATGCGACAAATGCCCCGGCAGGTCCACCGAGCTCAACCCCTGCTGCCCCGCATACAACTGCCGAGAACATGACGAGCGGAGGGGCGCCGAGGCCGTAGGCAACGGCGGCACCGATGGCAGGTCCTAATAAACTCATGGCGAGCAGACCCATATCTTCGAGAAAACCGATCTCCAACTGTTCTCCGACGGTACTAATAATTAAACCGATAAGTAGCGTAGAAAACAGACCGAGCGTCATGTAACTGAAGGCGGTAATGATGTATGTACGCCACGATATTCGAATTCCTTTTCTCTTTAAAAACGCTCGCATGCTCTGCATCTACTCCTCAACCATTTGATGTATTACATATTAGGACGCGTGTAGACGTATTGCAACACGCGCAAAAAACCAATTACAGAAATTCCGACAAATTGTGCAAATCATCAGCTTCAATGAGCATGATTGCCAATACTCGTGTGTTTGTTCACTTATTTCTAGAAATCATCCGAATTCTCAACGAAATCGTCTCCGAGTCGATTTGTACAATCTAGTATAGCATGATAACTTTTATAAAGACTTTAGACGCAAAACAACAGGAGGATAACGACGGATGAAGAAATTCGCAATCATATGTGCAGCAGCAAGCACAGCGATGGTACTTACCGCTTGTGGAGACACCGATGAAGATAGTGAAGAATCGTCTGCAAGTATTGGCGAACAAGTCGAATACGAGATTATTGGCATAGACCCTGGTTCAGTGATGATGGACACAACCGAGGAAGCACTTGATCATTATGGGTTGGATGAGTGGACGTTAACGAGTAGTTCGGAAGGCGCAATGGTCGCTGCTCTGGATTCTGCATATCAAGACGAAGAGCCGATCATTATTACGGCTTGGCAACCACACTGGAAATTTAATGCTTACGACCTTAAGTTCCTTGAAGACCCAGAGGAAGTCGTAACAGTTGAAAACGATGTGCATACGCTTGTGCGTAACGGATTAGAGGAAGATCTTCCCGACGTTCATCAGTTTTTAGATCAATTCCAATTTGAATTGGACGAACAACAAGAAGTAATGGAAATGATGGACGTTGATGAGATGGCTGCGGAAGATGCGGCACGCACTTGGCTTGAAGACCACCCTGAACGTGTAGAAGAATGGACTGATGGTGTTGGCGAAGGTGACGGTGAAGAAGTTCGATTCGTACTTGAAGCTTGGTCAGACGCACAAGCAGCCACGAATATGGCCGCTGTCATGCTTGAAGACCTCGGCTATACGCCGCACTTGAACGAAGTTGCAGTCAACATGATGTACGGCGGTCTTGCCACTGACTCAGCGGACGCGCTCCTTGCCGCTTGGTACCCAAACCAAACACCGCTTTTCGAAGAATTTGACGGCGATTTTGAAGACCTCGGCCCGAACTCAGTCGGAGCTGTGACTGGTGTTGCAGTGCCAACGTATATGGATATTGACTCTTTTGAAGAACTGCAAGACGAATAACAGGCGAATCATTGAGCAGGAGGTGGTGAGTAACCGCCTCCTTTTTTGTATCTCAAGTTTTGCGTAGACTCTTGAAAGAGTGTGCCACTTTCCTTGATAAGCCAAGTTGGCTTGCCCGAAAACAGCGGAAATCTGCCCGTGGCATCGTCTATGGAATGATTTTCGCTGTTTCTTTAAATAAGTTGATGAAAATCACACTATAGAAACTGAAAATCTTACCATAGAACTTCTAATGGTAAGATTTTCGCTAAATAGAGGCTTAAATGAGGAGAAATCAGCTCATAGACGTTCTGCCAGCCCCAACGCCCCAAGAGAAACGTATACAGGCGCAAAGGTCACTTGACCCTTGCGCCTGTACGTGTGAGGCTACCCAAAAAAGCTGGTAATGAACATGCCGACGATCGGTCCGATGATCGTAAAGCCTAGAATCACTGCACCAATAGCCAAAACGGGGGACAACCCTTTTTTCTTACGTTCTTCGGCAAGGTCCTGTCGTAGCCCGCGAATTTCTTCGAGTATTTCTTCTTCTTTATCCAACGTTACACCCCCCCTTTTTGCCCGATATAGAGGAGATGAGACGAACTGCCGAGCATGTAAGGGTTCGTTGCTTCTTTAATGAGCCACTCTGTCACTTCTCGATCTTCTTTCCGTGTTCGCCAATACGCCCACTGTTCTTCGGTAATCATTGTACCTACATTCGAACCGATCAATTCTTTCGTTTCGAACCCGAAAGATTCCATAAACGGAACAATGTTTTCAATGTCATAATAGTACGCCCCTGTAAACCGCCCTCTTTCAGCATGGTTGAACATACCGGTTTCATTGAATGACTTGATGGCCTGGAATTCATCATGTGGTGGCCATTTATGCGGGTTCGTGAGTGCATTTAATACGTGCCGTGTTCTCGGCATAAATGCCACGAAAATCACGCCTCCCATACGAGTCACACGGGCTAATTCTTGAACCGCTAGCCGCCGATCGGCTTCTTCTTGCAAATGATAGAGAGGACCAAGCATGAGCGCGGCATCAAAGGTATCATCTCGAAAGCCGGACAAATCTCTTGCATCTTTCGTATAAAACCCGTCCATCGACGCATGTACGCCTGCATCTTTTGCGTGTTGCTCGGCTTGTACGACCAACCCGGGCGTCAAATCCGTCACCGTCACAGTGTAACCACTGCCCGCAAGTGCGATTGCATACTTCCCAGGACCAGCGCCATTATCCAAAATCGTTCCGGATTTCGGCAAGTGCTTTCTCATATAGTGAAGATTCACTTGAAACTCTACGGGTTCGCGGTCCAACCTGCCCCACTCGTCAAACTGTTCATAGTAAGACCGGACTTCCCTCATCAAAGCTGCTCCCATTCTTCTCGTAAAACCCCCATACGAATGGAGTCATAGTAGTGATTATTATAAAACCGAACGTTCCGAATTCGCGCCTCCATCTTCATGCCAAGCTTCTCGGCAACACGAACCATACGCTCATTCCCTGACCAAGTCGTCAGACCGACACGTACGAGCGGTAGCGTCGAAAAGAGGTGATCCATCCAGAGACGTAGCGCCTTTGAACCACTGCCCCCACCCCACCACTCTGGATCGTAAATGCCAATGCCCATTTCCAACCAATTCTTCATCTCGTCCTCATAATAGTACGTGACCGTGCCAATGACAATGCCATTTGCCTCAATGACCCAACCGTCATCGGAATTGACCCACTCGTCTCTCCTTTCCAAAAATCTATTAAGAGGCATTGTACGATGCGTGAAGTACGGTGCGTCCCACTTTTTCCATTCGGGGTTCTCCTCGCGATACAACAACTCCCATAACCGCTCCATATCTTCGTCTCGAACCGGCCGAATCGTAATCTCTCCATCGGTGTACATTGAAATACCACTCCTTTTTATAAAATGATATCATTAATCTTTGAAAAATTGGGGAATAGGGACGATAGATAGCGGGAGGTGGCGAGTGTTGAAACTTTTGAGTTACGGGTATTGGAGAAAGGGCCAAGTTCGGGCGATCTTTGATCGATTTCCTGACTCGACGGTGACGTTTCGACCGATTGCCTCATTTTATTTTGTGTATATGATTGATTGGTCTGAGCGCGACTTGTATGTGACACGTGAAGACCTCGCGCAAATGGAGACGCTTATGAATGATGAGTTAGGACTAGGTGATGCCTATCGAAAGCGTAAACGTTTCTATTCAAGTAGAAAAAGTCATGATAGGCTTATGTAGACTGAACGTTGGGAGGCCTTTTCAATGACGCTCCTCTTTTTTATCTGTTTAATCTTTGTGGCGTCGGTGTTGCAAACGAGCACAGGGTTTGGGTTTTCCATCATGGCTATGCCTCTACTTCTGCTCATCTTCCCCCCACAAGAAGCGATTCAAATTAATATCATCTTAACGATCTTCATTTCTCTATTCCTTATCGGCAAGATTCGCGGGTCGTTGCATGCGCCTTTGTTAAAACGAATTATAATCAGTAGCGTACTCGGCGCGCCGCTTGGTTTCCTCTTATTTGTCACCGTGAACATTGACCTGTTTAAACTCGGCATTAGTGTCGTGTTATTGTTGCTCACCGTCTTACTCATCACGCGTGTATCCATTCGTCCCACGAAGAATAGAGATTATATCGTTGGCGGATTTTCTGGATTGTTTACGACGAGCATCGGAATGTCGGGCCCTCCGATGTTGCTTTATTTCACTGGCGGTGACGCTGAGAAGAATCGGGTCCGGTCAACAACGATTGCGTTTTCGCTTTTCATCAATACGTTTAGCCTCATTGCCCACATGTCACTCTTAGGAACGAACCGTATCGTTTGGGAAACGATCCTCTATTCCATTCCAGTTGTACTGATCGGCATCTTTGCCGGACAGAAACTGTTTGATTGGCTTGATCAAAAAACGTTCAAACGAATCTTATACGTCATACTCGGCGGAACCGGCCTATACTTACTCATTGAAAGCATTGTCACGATGATTTGATGAAGCCTCATTCGCTCCTCGTAACAATATGCAGTTGTTCTCGAGGGGCCTGTTGGACAAAATGCTTTTCAATAAACTCGAGCACCTGATCATTGCCCGGCATCGTCGCCTGCTCTTTTGCCGCTTCAATCGTTATCCACCGGTATTGGCTATGTTCATCATTTAAGACAATCGGTGTTGAGTCTTTCACAAGCCCGACAAACACCGGGGCGAGATAAATTTGATTTCGGTCCGGTGAATAGAACTGATCAAATGTATTGGACGTGTACAGAGAAACGTCTGTAACCCCCGTTTCCTCTTCAATTTCACGAAGAGCCGCTTCCCTTCCTCTTTACCTCCACCAATGTAGCACCACGCGCCTTGAAGGGGTGCGTCGTTTCTTTTTAATAGCAATACGTGGTTGTTCTTTAGCAGCACAGCTGCGATTCCTGAACTGTTGATCGGCACATTCACGATGCTTTCAATCCTTTCTAGGGCTTTGTTCCATTCAGCATTTTTCCATCGGCCAATTACTCTGCTCATAATAAAAGTCTGCAAATAGCTGTAGTGCTTCTTCGTAAGAAATGCCGTCATTCACAAAGAGGCTTGTTCGAGTGGCATTGCCTCAAACCCGTACGCCCCCTCTTCTCCCGCTACTTGAACCGATATCCCCGAGTGATGCGAATAACGATTTATCAGGAGTCGCAGCCTCAACAGCTTTTTTCATTTCCCCTGTCGATTGTCTTCCCCCTTTACCATATTTTTTAGCATCTGTTCAGATGTTCGAATAACAGCAGGAACAAGTGTGGGCAGTTCGGTTAATACACGATTTAGCGCATGCTCGACACGCCCGCCCTCGAAAACATTCATTGCTACAGGAAGCTCCTCCTCATCAAGCACAGCCAACCTGCCAGCCGGACAAACCGCAACATCAATAATGCGATCTTCATACAAGACATAGGATTCAGTAATTTCAGTTTGACCGACAATGTTGATGTAGGTGCCAATAAGACGGTTTCTTGTATCTCGAAATACATATACGTTGTACGGACGGTCGGTCCAATAAAAAGCACACGTACACCCACCTTTAGGAACGGTAAGTGTGAACTGATTCGACTGTATACGAAAAGGCTTCTCGATGTGATGGTACAATACTGCTTCTCGTTCAGGTCGCACGAAAAGCGGCACACACATGTACTCTTCAATCACACCATCGTACCGCTCTTTCCTCTCAATCATCGAAGCACCTTCTTGTAATTCTTATTGATGATGGGAATGCGAATTTCAAACCGATCGGCATCTGTTTCATACTTCTCATGCTTGATCGGCAACGCATCATAATACGATTGATCATTGCTCGTATACGGCACATACTTACTAGATTCAAGCCATTCGTTCACCTGCATATACGTGGCTTCAATGGACCCACCTTCATGGGCGGTTACGAGATACGTCATTTCTGGAATAACGAGCTCTACAAATCCTGGAGGCACCTCTTGTTCTTCACTCACATGAAACGCTGAGTAGTATACGAATCCGTCCGGCCGCGTATGGTAAGAGAGCCCGTATCTGACGTGCGGCTCTTTAATATCCACAAGCTCCTTCTTTCTTTGTATGGACTGCTCGATGAGCATGGGAATTTCTTCAATGCTTGTGAACGAGACGTCCAGTTTAAGACCAATAACCCGATAGTCAGGTAACGTTTGAACGTAAAAAATAGATCTCACCTCTAATTATTTTACTATTCATTATAATGAGTGTAGTTCTAGATCTCAACTTTATCCTTGGGTCATTTGCCGGGGCACGGTTTAGGGATAAAATCTTACCGTAGATGATTCTAAGGTAAGATTTCCCTTGTTTTACGAGACGTTTTACTAAAAATCCTACCACAGGAACGAGAAAAATTACCATAGAATGACCAATGGTACGAATCTCAGCCGAAAACGCTAGCAAATTCGAGAAAATCTTACCATAGTGGATGACTCCCTCAGCGTAGAAAAATGCGGCGCCTTACAGCCCCGCCCCGATCATTCAAACGCTACCTATAATTGTGTTCACCCTACTGAATTGCTTCCGGCATGTCATATACGCCACGTTCTTCAATGTGTAATCCCATGTCGAACCCGTCGTCTTCAAGTTCGTTCTTACGTTCTTCAGCTTCCTCAAACGTCACATAGTACCCTTCTTCAACAAACACACTGCTGTCTTCAGCGTGCAAAATTCTCACTTGTTCTCCACCCATCTCCTGAAAGTCTGTTTCCGCTCTTTGAATGTCCTCGACGGTCTCACCTTCAGGTATGGAAGCGGTTCGGGGTGAGTAAACGGTCGTGTATTCTTCTTCTGTTTCCATCTGGCGCACATCGGTGACGATCTTCGCTGGATTGTGCATTTCAAATATTTCAAATTCAATTGCTTCTTGAACGTACACTGCATATTGAATCGAAGCATCATCAAAATAAGGTACGGTCTCCATCTGAGAAAATAAGTTCATGTTCGATAAATCAGGCACATCTGCTGGCTGACCACGAATGCCACTTAACGTGTACACGAGTCGTGAAGGGTACGTTTCTTTCGTTACTTCAAAATCATTTGGGATGTCTACGGGATCTTCGATCTCGTCATATACCCCTTCATATATATCAAATACAAGCCGTTCATACTCATCATGAGTTCCTTGATCGATGTTCCCTACGACTCTACCATCTGTCATTTCTCCACCAGTAAATGTTCCAGCCTGCACATACTGATCCTCTTTCGTCGTGGCAGACGCATACTCTTCTCCTACAAGTTCTTTTACTGCTAGATCTGTATCTTCTCCATTCTCTTCAAACTCATCGTTTTCTTCGTTTGGATTCTCTTCTTCCTCAATCGCTTCTTGCTCCACGCTCGGTTCCGTCGATTCATCAAGATCCCCATCATTGTCAGATGCTATTTCCTCTACATCATTTCCACAAGCGGTTAACAAAACAACACCTAAAACTAGTGCACCCCATCTTCTCATGTTGTTCCTCCCTAAGGTTGTTCGTAAACAAATAAAGAAGAAGGTCTCCCTTCTTCTTCGCTACCTTCGACCGGTAATCATTTGGAATATAAGCACAACGAGTGCAACGATCAGTAGTAAATGTATGAGACCTTCACCAAAGCCACTAATGAAACCAAGTAGCCAAAGTACAAGTATAACGATAAAAATCGTCCATAACATGGTAGATTCCCTCCCGTTATTTTGAGGCATATGAATAGATGCCCGTATTACAGGGGAGTTAAACCGATAACTGTTCCAACCATTAATAATTGGGTCTATTGAATGAGTCATACTATTACTACGAACTGATTGAAAAGCCTTCCTTTACCGTTCTAACGGACAAATTACACACCGTTCTAAATCTTCTTTTTTATTTTCGATGCGATGAAATAAGCAGCACGTCTTGCGCGTACACGACGTTCCGTAAATCGCTTCTTCTCGTAAGTAAGGGGACATTGGGTTATGTGCGAGCCCAAAGAGCGATCCTTCTGCTTCTTTTAGAAAAGTAAAGTCAGATTGAATCAGAATTTTCTCCTCTACTGTCAAAGGAAGTTGTAACAACTTCCTATACACTGAATGAATACGAATCGCTGTATTTTCCCAAAGGATCCTTGAAGAGATCCGGACTTTCGTTAACGCTTGAATGAGAGGGGTAAAATGCTCTGTAAAAAATTGCTGTAAAACGGTTCGTCTCCATGCTTCTCGGTTCTCTGAATGACACATCCGCCATACACATTCGTTTTCATGGACACACAGCTTTTTTCGGTCGCCATTAAACACACACCCTTTCAGAGGCATCGCAAGTGCACAATGGTAGTTACCTAAGCTATACAGCAACGAGCCGACGGAAACACGAGCATAATATTTAATAAAGAGTGAGGCGGCAACTTTGATGTTCGGTGCTTCAATCCTCTCCATATACTCTGTTAGAAAATCACGACAACGTTGAGGATCGAGCATTTCGTCCATACGAAAGCCAACCGTCGATTGGGTGGATCGTTCAATTCCGAATGAAGACAGGTTATCTATGGTTACGGTATGACTCATTTTGTCTCACCCTTTCGAATTCAGCGTGCAAGTGTACGTACATCATTACGTCTAATCGCCTTTTTCCCGTACGGAATTGTCATCGGCGTACCCGTAACTGGATCAGGAATCACCTCACACTCCAGGGAAAATACCGCTCTCATCATCTCTGGCGTCACAACTTGTTCTGGCTTACCTTCTGCATAAACGGTTTGATCTTTAAGTGCGATCATATGATCAGCGTATCTCGCTGCCAGATTCAAGTCATGCAACACGATGACGACCGTTTTCCCTTCCATTTCATTTAGCGTGTGGCAAAGATCAAGAATCTCTATCTGATGGGCAACATCGAGGAAAGTCGTCGGTTCATCAAGGAGGAGAATCTCCGTCCGTTGTGCGAGAGTCATCGCGATCCACGCTCGTTGCCGCTGTCCACCTGAGAGCGATGCAATCGTCCGATCTGCAAGGTGTTTGACACCTGTTGAGGCCATCGCCTCGTTGACGACCTGCTCATCTTCAACAGACCATTGCTGCAATAAGCTCTGGTGAGGATAACGACCTTGTTTCACAAGCTGTTGCACGGTAATTCCCTCCGGGCTACTTGCGCTTTGCGGTAGAACGGCCAATTTCTTGGCAATTGTTTTCGTCGACAATTGCTGAAGTTCATCTTCCGCTAATCGAACGGTTCCTGCCATCGGTTTTAAAAGTCTAGCTAACGAACGTAATAGTGTCGATTTACCACACCCATTTGCGCCCACAAATATTGTGATCTTACCCTTTGGAATTTCGATATTTAAGTGATTAATAATCACGTTGTCTCGATATCCGAGTGTCAGAGATTCTGTTTGAATCATGTTCTCACCTCATTATTGATGACGGTTCCGATAGAGCAAGTACAAGAAGAAAGGTGCACCAATCGCTGATACAAATACACCCACCGGTACATCCAGAGGCAAAAAGGCCGTTCTACCAATTACATCTGCACTAAAGACCATCATTCCTCCAATCAATGCAGCCGCGGGCACAAGAACGGCAAAGGACTTGCCAAACAACAACCTTGCAATATGGGGTGCCATCAGTCCAACGAAGCTAATGCCACCTGCAAATGCGACGGCAACACCTGCCAACAATACACTTATACTAATCATCACGAACCGTTGCACTTGCATTCGTGCGCCGAGACTTGTCGCCACCTCTTCACCGAGCTGGTGGACGTGCATCGCTCGGGTCAAAAGCAAAGCGAGTGGAATGCAGACGATAACCCAAGGAAACATATGCCCGACATCGGTCCACGAAGCCCCGTACACACTGCCTGTCATCCATACGTATGCCTGACTACTCGTGTTCAATGGACTGAATACAATCATGAGTGTCGTTAATGCACTCAATAGTGCATTAATTCCAATCCCGATTAAAATAAGACGAATGGGAGAAATGCCGTCTTTCCATGCGAGCAAGTAAATGAACAGTGAAACGACTGCAGAACCAACCATAGCGGCCAGCGGTAACCAACTAAGAGACACGATACCGCCTAACGTTGTGATAAAGAACACAGCCGCAAGTGCACCTCCGCCTGTAATCCCAATAATGTCAGGTGATGCGAGCGGATTTCTTACCATTTCTTGCAATATTAAGCCGGACACTCCTAAAGCCGCTCCGGCAAACAAGGCAACGAGCATTCGAGGCAAACGCAAACTTTCTATAATGAACGTTGCCGATCCTACATCCATTCCTAGTACATATTGAAAAATCGTAATCGGGGATATCCAAGTGCTACCGAGCATTAACCCAATAGTCATCAGGACAATCATCGAGCAAAACAACAACAGCATCATGAGCCACGGCTTCAATTGGAGTTGTAGAGAGAGTGCGCCTGACGATGAACGTATATTAACGACCTTTTTCATGACTGCTTAAATCCTTTTCTCGCAATATAGATAAAGAACGGTGTGCCGAGCAACGCCGTAACGACACCAATCGGAATTTCTCTAGGCTGAATGGCTACTCTCCCAATAACATCTGCACAAAGCATAAGAATTGCGCCAATTACCATGCAGTAGACGAGCAACCACTTGTGCCGATGACCTACTAGGAAACGAGCGATATGCGGGACGATTAATCCTATAAAACCAATCATGCCTCCAACAGCTACAGCACCACCAGCGAGTAACACAGCAACCCCAATAATCATCAGCTTCACAACCCATACTCGTTGTCCAAGCCCTCGTGCAATATCATCTCCGGTATGCAACAAGTCCATCGGCTTGGCGATTAAAAATGCGAGTATAATGGCAATAAAAGTAATCGGCATAATTGGAAGAAGCATGTCAATTGATCGATTGGAAACCGTTCCTGCCATCCAAAGAAGAACGCGATCAAGGTTCGCTTCATTGGTGACGAGCAACCCTTGGGTTAATGAAACGAATAATGCCGTGATCGCTGTCCCTGCAAGTACGATGCGAACTGGTGATACATCTGGGCTACCGACGGTTCCAAGAATATAAACCATAATGGCTGCAGCGAGGGCACCCGCAAAGGCAAACCAAAGAAGTGCCGGCAACGCTTGAATGGAGAAAAACGAAATGGCAGCCACAACAAAGAATAAAGCACCGGCATTAATGCCAAACACTCCAGGAGAGGCCAAAGGATTCCGTGTTAACGCTTGGAGAAGTGCGCCAGCAACCGCAAGACTCACCCCTATAAAAATAGCGGATGCTGCTCGAGAAAGCCGGTGGTACAAAATGACGTGATCCGCATTGGTAGCGTCGAAGCTACGAACAGCTTCAAGTATCGCTCCAGGAGCAACATATTGCTGACCGACTTGAATGCTTGCATACACGGAAAGAATGAAAAAAACGATCAAGACGAAAAGTCCTAGTATTTTCGCCTTCGACGTTCGTAGCAACTCACGCATGCCTTCCCTTATTCTCCGTCTTCAAGTTCAAAGATTTCATATAGGTCATCAAGCATTTCGTTTGCAGCTATAAAACCTGCACCCATGCTCCAAATCACTTCATCGACCATCTCTACTTGATCTTGATCCACGGCCTCGAGTTCACCCCAAAGTGGATGGTCTGTCCATAACTGCCAAGCTTCATCTAACTCGTCTGCTTCTTGGTTGCTTTGCATATAGACAAAGAACATGTCGCTTTCAAGCTCCGGTATGCTTTCCGTGTTCGTAAGCTCAATAAATGTTTCATCGGTTTCATACGCCTGTTGCTGATTGTCAGGCATTTCAAACCCCGCATCGCTTAATACACTTCCCGGAAACCCCTCAACAAACAATCGCAACGAATCTGACCTAAAGTTAATTACAGAGCGTGTCATCGGCCACTCGTCTTGCGTCGATTCCATTTGCGATTGAAAGTCTTCAATACGTTCATCCCAATGATCCAACAACTGTTTTGCTTGATCTTCTTCCCCGAGCGTCTCTCCCATAATTTCTAACGTCGCCTTAAAGTCATTCAACTCTTCTAGCACAACTGTAGGAGCAATATCTGAGAGTTGCTCGTATACCTCTTCATGGCGGGATTGGGTTGCGATAATTACATCAGGTTCAAGCGCCGCAATTTCTTCTAAGTTTGGTTGAATCTCATCACCAACAATCGTACTCTCGCTCAAGTCATCTCGTAAGTATTCGTATACAGGCTGCTCTAACCAAGATTCGACAATGCCTACAGGTTCATATCCAAGTGCAACCGCTGTATCGTTCGCACCTTGAAATAAGGTAACGACATTCTCTGGTGTTTCCTCAAACTCTGCAACGCCAAGATGATGTTCTACTTCATACGCAGACATACTTTCTGCATCTGTACTCACTGTAGAAGTGCCCTCATCATCCCCACACCCTGCAAGAAGTATGGTCCCACCGAAAATTATATATGATGTTTTTTTCATAGTTTCCTCCACTTTCGTTGATAATGATTCTCATTACTGATTATATGACTATACGAACGAGAGAAACATAGACGAAAGTGACTTAACCCTGCATTATTCTGATTTAAGTGACGAAAAACTCGACCAACTTGTTGAGAAAGAGGTTATGAGAATAGGCATTATAACTCGTGTATAAATGCTTCGTATCATAAAGCGCGAATATGCGATTGTTTTGAACAGCCTTCAACAATTGCCATTGCTTGGTTTCCTTGAGTGTATGCAATTGTCTTTCGATCGCATTCTGATCAGGTAATCGGTCATGGCTTCGATACAACGTAAGAATGATATAATCCGCATCCATTCGTAGCAAATCTTCTAACCCTATTGGCCGTAAGTGGGCAATTCTTTCGACTTCTTTCGGTGCTTGAATATGAAGGTCATCGTAGAGCACGGCTCCCATATTTCTCATCCCATAGATGCAGTAGCCTTGTTCACCGACCCCAATAACGACGACAGTACCCTCTCCGATTTGAAGTTTGATGCGATCTCGAATGGTTTTTGCCTTCTCGTCATATTGCTTTAACCATTGCTTTGCATGCTCTTGCCGATGAACGATATCAGCCACTTGTTGAAAGTGCTCTCTCCACGTCGATGTATACGGTAAGTTAACAACCGGAGCAATGTTGTTCATTACATCAAGCCGGTTGCCGCTCTCTTGCAAAATTGAAGCCTTTTGTATAATCACATCAGGTTGAGCATCCAAAATCTTATTCACATCCGCTCGCTCCCGACCGATATCTAGTACACCGGCTTCTTTGAGTGAAATCGGATAAGATTCGTTCATGATTGCCGCATATGGAAAACAGTCCAACGCTAAAAGGTGACCGGTAACGAGATGATGAAGCGAGGCTACTTTCGTTGTTCTATTCCTCGTTTTCATATAATGATTTGGAGAGTATCCTGTTTGTTGTTTAAACTGTCGACTGAAATAGAATTCATCGTTATAACCAACTTTAAGGGCCACTTCCCGAATCGTTGCTCGGTTTTGTACTAAGAGCTGTTTCGCATGTGTGAGACGAACATGATTTAAATATGAAATCGGACTCTGTGCATAACGTTCTTTGAATACTCTCGAAAAATAGTCTCGGTTTAGACCGGCTTTTTGCGCAAGTTGTGTTCGCGTCATGGAGGTTGAGAAATATTGGTCAATGTATTGTTTAACCACTTCGAGCCGTTTTGACAATGTGTCATCATTGCCATCATTTATTTCTCCATAAATAATATATAAAATTTCATAAAAAGTGTATGTGGGTCTGTATCCATGAACTTCTTTCATATGAGCCAATGCAATCAATTGCTGAACCTTATGGACAAACTGCTCATTCTTTTGAAATGTCAGGCTAATTTTTTCCAATGGAACCTTTGACATCGATGCATTATGTTTATCTTTATCATACGCTTCACAAACCAATACATAATGAGCAGAGCGACTGCCTAATTGATCTACAGTCGTTACGCTACACGTATCTCGGTCGATCGTTATGTAAAAACCATCCTCGTTACTGACTTGTCCATTTTTCAAATGGATGGCCGTTACAAAATGAAATGTATATGAGTTTACCATCTGTAGAAAAGTCGTTTTGCTCATAAGATTCTCCTTCCCATTGAAAATGAAAATCATTATCAACATAATACCATGAACAAATTCCGACCTCAAATGCTCATCTTCGTGGAGAACGACGCATCCACCTGGGCTGGTAGCACTTCGGCACATGCGACCAGCCACAGGCAAAACGTTAAGGCAGAGTGATGATCCTCAGTGAATGGGCTTCCAGGGGCATCACACGAATGACTTGTTGTTGATCCATGTCCATTACATCAACAAATTTACGGTTTTTGTAGGCCAGATACGCGCGTCTCGTATACGGATTGAGTGCAACACTTACGAGTGTACGTCTTGTCGTCACCGTGTTTGCAATTGTATTCGTCACTACGTCTAAAACGGTAATGTATCCATCACCATTAGTTACATACACTGCATTCCCCACAGGGTCCAATTCCATTTGTTTCGGGCTGCCTCCAACGAGTATTTCATCTAGAAACTCCAAAGAATCGCCATCATAGATCGAGACCGTTCCCCCGTCATAATTTGACACGTACACAAGATTCGTCCTTTCATCGACCAACACGTCACTCGGATTGGCGAGTCCTTCAGTAAAAGGGCCTAGCACTTCATTCGTCGAACCGTTTACGATATTCAGCTCATTAGAGAGCCCCCCTCCGCTAACGACATACACGACATTCGATTTTGCATTGACTGCTAATGCTGTTAATCGACACGGGAACTGCCCTTTCCCGATGAGCTTCTCTTGTGTAAACGTGTGACCGTTAATGACAAACAGTTGTCCCGTTAACGTTCCAATATAGACACGGTTTGTCTTGAGGTTAAGGGCAATTGCCTCAGGACTTGGGAAAAGCGATTTAACCGTGATGTGCTTGATCACCTTTTCCGTCTCAGCACTATATACAGAGATCATATTGGGCGCTTCTCCTGGGGCGACGTACACAACGTTTCGAACCGGATCTACGGCAATTGCACGTGATAAAAAGGTCGCGGGTAACGTTCCAACACGTGTTTCTGTATGCCCTGCAAATACTGAAGTATTTCCTGTGGTTGGCATAAGCGTATACACTTTATTTAAGCCTGTGGGAACAGTTGGAGTGGTTGGTAACAGCGGGGAAGTGGGACGAGACAGACCATTAATTACATTGTTGTAAAGGACAATCCAGCGCCGACCATCTTTCATCCTATTCCTCCTTACATTCAAACTCTTATATAATATGTCGAAACGCTGATCGCCCGTGTAGGTCACAACCCTACAAAAAGCTCCCGGTTTTTTATGAAAACCAGGAGCTTTTGTATTGGGAATCCAACGTTTTTTTATCGATTTTACCGACGTTTGTGTACGGAAGCGCGTCCATTGAAATGAGCTGCCTTGGGCGCTTCGATGTTTGTAATCGTTCTTCCAAAAACGTGTGCACGTCATCTACCGTGTTATTTGCGTGGGCACCGAGTTCCACAAATCCGATGAGGCGCTCTCCATACTCATCATCTGAAGCCCCAATGACAGCTGCAGCCTTTACCGCCTCATGTTGCAATAATACCTGTTCCAACTCAATGGGATACACGTTCACACCACCAACAATGACGAGGTCATCCTTTCGCCCTAAAAGATAAAAGCGACCGTGTTCGTCAAACCAACCGACATCTCCCGTGCCACTACTCGACGATTGACTAGACCATGTGTTTACAATATGGATCTCACCCGTACTTCCCACTGGTTGCTGCTTATCACCATCCATGACAACAGCACGCATACCGCGGATTGGTCGACCGATTGTACCCGGTGACTCCTGTAAATCCCTCGGCGTAGCAATGAAGTTTAGCCCCGTTTCTGACGTTCCATATAAATTGTAGAGAACCATACCGAGCGTTTTTTCTGTTCTTCTAACGAGTGAATCGTCTAGTCTTGCCCCACCAGAAGCCATGCAACGGAGCGTTGTTAACTGCTCTGGGGGACACGTATCAAGTAAACGCTGAACGATCATCGGGACGACTGTCATCACATCCACTCGGTGATCGGAAATGAGCTTCCCAGCTGTTGTTGCGTCAAATCGCTTCGTAAAATAAAGCGTTTTACCTGTGATTAGAAACAGGAACAACACAGCAATGCCGTACCCATGATAAAGTGGTGTGGCAACGTATGCCCGTTCTCTATTCATAATTTCTAGCTTGGATATGAAATCAAGAAACGGATCGAGAAAGCGAAAAAGCGACGGCGAATGAGCAGCTGACTTCGGCGTCCCCGTCGTCCCACCTGTAAATAACACTAACCGTCCACTTGATTTGCGGCCGACTGAAGGCCGACCTGGTGCGGTTTCATTCAGCTGTTGCTCACAATTCCAAACCGCAATGCCCTCCGTATTTGGCTCCGCAGTATTGTCATGGATAATAAGGGTAAAGCTTTGTTCGTCATACAAATCTTGTAACTCCGGCTCCCTTAAACGAGAGGGTAATAAATAGACGTCGGCACCTAGCCTGGACACTGCAAACACCGTTGCCACAAAATCGATATGATTGGCACACATAAACGCCACCCGGTCATTATCCCGCACACTTTCGGCTAATGCTCGTAACTTCCTTCTCGAAAGGTTGAGCAGTTGATTGTACGTGATCGTCCGCTCGTCATCGGTCATCGCCTCATGGTGTTTATACTTTGCTGCGGCGATCTCTAAAAGTGTCATGAGATTCGATCCTGAACGAAACATGGCGATGACTAAATGAACGATCGTTATTGGCGATAGCATCCCGAGGTGACGGAGTACATTTAACAATTTAACGATCTGCATCGTTTCCCCTCCGTCCCGCTGAGTAATCTCGTAAATTCCTGCGATGAAGCGTTATGTACTGCAGTGGGGATAACCACCACGGGCGCACAGACGTCTGGCGCTTGTAGATTGCCCGTCCAACCCGGACAGCGACTTGGTCGACACTCATCGCCGGTGCTTTACCGTACGCTTTTGTCGGTTCAATCATCGGGGTGCGAACGAGTGGCAAATACATCGTTGTCACAACAACGCCTACACGTTCCAATTCTTCAGCTGCACTTCTAAGCCAAGCATCAAACGCTGATTTTGACGCCTGATAAGCAGAGAAATGAGGCATCGGAGGCAAGCATGCATTGATGGTAGACATACTAATCACGTGCCCCCCACTCTCCTCAAGTTCAGGCAGAAATGATAGCGTCAGATGAACCGGCGCAAAGTAGTTGATCACCATCGTCCTCGTAAAGTCGTGCATGCGGGACGCGGATTCTCGAACTGGTCGCCGAATGGAGTGCCCCGCACAGTGCACCAACACGTCAATTTGTGGAGAAACGTCACGAGCAAAATCAACAAACCGCTCCCGTGACACCTCCTCGCGAAGGTCGATACCGTATACGTCAATGTGTGCTCGTTCTTTATGCAATGATTGTTGGAGCGACGCTAACCGTTCTAGTCTTCTTGCCGCAAGAATGAGGTGGCAATCTGATTTGGCGAGAACCTTGACGAGTTGTTCTCCAATTCCCGAACTCGCCCCTGTAATGACAATGGTTTTTCCCGTCACCTCGTCATCAAGTTTCTGTTCATTTAGCTCGAGTCGCGGATATAATAATCGTTCGATCAACCGCATAGTACCTCCTCCCCATCCAATATTCCCATTGTATAATAAGAAAACGGCTTTTGGATATTTTAAACAAATAAGAACGTCTATAAAAATGAGGGGTTAGCGATGGACAAAAACGAGATTTATACGTTAGCAAAAAACAAGGGGCTAGACATTGACTCGTCAACAATCACACTTAATCAATCCGGTGTCGATTTTCTGGTCGCCCATGCCAATGACAATCATGGGCGCCGTTGGATTCTAAGAATACCGAGAAAAATTGAATCGATGCGACACGCCGAGCAAGAGAAAATGGCGTTGGACGTTATTTCAGAACATGTTCCGTTTCAAGTTCCAGTTTGGTCAATATTCTCAGATGAACTCATTGCTTACGAGCAGTTAAGCGGCACCCCTGCAGGCACCATTGATATGGAAAAACAAGCGTATGTTTGGCAGATCGATACCTTACAAATCCCTCCCGCTTTACCGACTCATTAGGAAGATCACTCGCAGCATTACACGCCGTACCGACAGGATCACTAAATAACACTGGCGTAGCCATTGTTGAAACCGGACAACTGAGGTGCTCAATGAAAGAAAGAATGATGACGGTGAAAGAACATTTCTCCATTCATCCTGGACGGTGGGAGTATTGGCAAGCTTGGCTCGCCAATGATGCGATTTGGCCTGAACATACAGGCGTGAAACACGGGGATCTTCATCCAGGTCACCTTCTTATTAACTCGGATAAACAAGTGACAGGAATGATCGATTGGACAGAAACCGGTGTCGGTGATGTGAGCATTGACTTCGTTGGGCATTATAAACTCTTTGGTAACACCGCGCTTCAAGACGTACTGGCTGCTTACGATAACGCTGGTGGCAAAACTTGGACGCAGATGGACGAGCACATTCGCCAATTGCATCAAGCAGAAGCGATCGTCGTCGCTGAATACGCCCTCGCCTCTGAGAGTAAGGACATGCACGAGATGGCCGTCCAGTTACTTCAAGTAAACCCATATGAAAACCACGGAAACGAGTCATAATATGAGACTCGCGTGCATACACATGTATCACAAATCGACGCGAAACAGGCCATTTTACACTTGTTTCGTGTCGATCGCTTCGCCCCTTAATATTTTCGGTACATTCCTTGAGACCGGGGAGCCGTAAATTGAAACCCGTACTGCTCATACAAGTCACTCGCCCGCCCGTCTGCAATTAAACTCACATACGAGCCTGGATATGTATGAGCATCAAGATAATTCGTAATCTCCGACATGATCACTTTTGCTAGCCCTTGTCCTTGATGAGTCGGCTTCACAACAATGTCGACAACTTGGAAAAACGTCGCCCCGTCACCGATCACCCTGCCCATTCCGATAAACGCCTCGTGATCATACAGACAGACGACAAACTGTGAATTCTCCAGCCCAATTTCTGCCGCTTCAATTGACTTTCCGCTCAATCCCCCATCAAGACGCAACTCGTTGTATTGTTCTGGACGTGGTGCAGCGTAGCTCACTTCATATTTATTTTTCATTGTTCACTCATCCTTTCTCTCCTAAAAAAATTGGTGTTATGCTTTTCTCTGCATTTAAGGACACGTGATAAGCGGATGCATCGGGTCGAGAAGAAACAACTTTTGCTAGTGTAGTGTCTGTATAATGCAGGGCAACGCCGTCATCAGCGGCGACACCGGCGATGAGCTGATGGTCGTTGATGAACTTCTGATAACTCGGCCGACGCTTCTCTTCCCCATCGTAATGGGGGCAATGACTACCCGCTAACCAACCAAGCCCTTCAATAACCTCTAATCCATCCCCATAAGAATCGGTCACGCCTTGTTCAAACCAGCAGATTGACCCGGCACTAAGGCCTGCCATTACAATTCCTTGTTGCCATGCTTCATATAAAATCTTGTCAACGCCCCATTCTCTCCATAAAGCAAGTAAGTTTTTCGTATTTCCACCTCCGACATAGACAATGTCTTTGTCTAAAATCCACGCTCTTAAGTCTCTCTTCGGCGGTCGAAACAACGACAAATGCGACGGCTCACAGTGTAAACGTTCAAAGGCAGCATAAAACCGGGCAACATAACCTTCTGAGTCCCCACTTGCCGTCGGAACGAGACAAATTTTCGGCCTCTCTTTATCCGACTGGTTCAAGATGTACTCATCGAGCAACGGATTGTCAGGCTCCATAGAGAATCCCCCACCGCCAAGAGCAATAATTTGCTTCATGTTCAAAACCTTCTTTATCCAAAAATTTGCGCCGCAATGGCGTAACGCGTGCTCGGTTCTTCTTTATTACTTAGACCATTTCTCACCATCATTTGCGCAGTGGCGTACAATTTGAAATGATTGTTGTGTAGCCAGTAATCAAGTTCAGGTTCAAAATGCGGTGTATCCATTCGAAAAGAACCCGTTTCTCCATGAACGAGGGAACAAATCATATGTGTCACTTGGCGCACGTTTTGGCAAACAATCGGTCCAATCATGACATTTTTTCTCGCACTTACCGACAGTGTATACCCTACAACTTTGTCATCTTCGATCCACACGAACGCCCGCTTTGCTGCAGCGATCCTTCTCTTTAGAAATTCATGTCGTGAGTCCCCAAAGGCTCGTTAGTCAACACGGACTACCGCTTCGAAGTCATCGGAATCATACGCACGAATATTCGGATGATTGCGTTCGTCAACACGCCCCCACACACCAACGTCCTGGCATACGTAGCTCGACACTTCAGATACCGGAACAAATCCTAATTTTTCATAAAGCGGTTGCCCTTGCCCTGTCGCAATCAATATCGTAGACGCACTTTCTGGCACAGCGTCCACACAAGCGACAGTTAACTGTCGTCCCAGGCCTCTCCCTCGCTCCGTCGGGTCGACCATCACAAGACCGAGCGTCGCAATGTTTTCTTTTTCATATGTAATGAGTGCTGCACACCCTAACAGAACACCCTTATCGTCCTTACACCCAAACACATGACCCGTAGTGAGAATTTGCCGCACGTCATTTTCACTATAGTCCCAATCAAAATCACAGATAAACGCGTGAATCGCTTTCACATCGGTTTCAGTTAAACGCTCAACTTTGTATGAATCGTTCACGCAAAGTGCTCCATGTGTTGACGGTACAACATCCAACCTGCTTGCTCCTTTTTGAACACTTCGACAGCAAGCACTGTCGTTAACAACTGACGATCTAAATGAAAATCAATCGTTGCAGTTAAAATCAGCTCATCCGGCTTTCTTAGGCTACTTTTCATATCAGTATACCGAAATTCGACACGTTTCCCTTCATATGATTGAAAGGTCTGAATATTATCTTCCCGATATTCCTCACCGTTGTAAATGCGATAAGCCACATCATCGTAATACCCGAAATACCCAACAAAAGCTTCCGAAACCCAAGCATTGATCCGTTCAACATCACCACTATTCATATCTTTACGAAACGCCTCTACCGCTTGCCAAACCTCTTCCATCTGCTTTCCCCCTCTTGTCGTTATTATACCTCATCCACCAATTACAGAAAAACGATACAAAGAAGTAGTAACTGTCTATTCGGATGCTGGAACTTTGCAACATGATAAAGGACAGGGTGCGCTCCATCGTGCGTTGTTGCTTTGTCGGAAGTGAGCGCTCCGGTGTCGGAAACGTGCACTTCTCTGTCGAAAGTGTGCACATTTTTGTCGAATACGTGCACTCTGGTGTCAATTATGTGCACTTCCCTGTCGATTACGTGCACTCCTCTGTCAAAGTGTGCGCCCCGGTGTCGATTGTGTGCACTTCCTTGTCGAAAGCGTGCACTCCTTTGTCGAATACGTGCACTTCCTCGAAAAGGCCATGATCTAGATCGCCGAAACCCTAAAATCTTCCAAATATAATTATCCTGTCGGCGCGAGCCGCGCCGAACCGAGTGCGGTTTCGCTTCGGCCCCACAGGGGCCGACGTGTCGTTGGCACTTCAGCCTGGAATCTGCGCATGAGTTTGGTAAAATCGGTCAAAAGCGCAAACTTGCGCGCAGATGGGGGAAATTCGCGCGCAAAATGACATCCAGCACATCGCTCCCCTCCAACCCAACACCCAACAGTGCAAATTAAGAAAATGTTACGTTCATTCTATATAGATCACCAACCTTCTAGACATTTCCATTACCGGCGGCGTTCCATTATTTTTGTTCTCTTTAACCCCGTACGTGAAGACATGCAGTTGGCACTTGCAATGAGAATGGTTTGGTTTTTTGGATCAAGCCCCTAACTTAAAAACCCCTCACCATAAGCGGTGAGGGGCCAACTGTAATGCATTCACAATGTGTTAGGGGGTGAGGTGTAAATGCATCGCATCAACACTTCGCTCTGTCATGTGACTTCGTTTTTATCTTGTGGTTGCACATCTAGAGCGAGTGTATGAGCGTCGTTTGTTTGAACAGAACCGAATCCGATGACCATGGCGACAAGAACAGCAATTGTAGCAACTCTTTTTACATTTTTCATTATACTTTCCCTCCAATATTGATTTCGTTTACGTTCGTTTCAAATGACCATGACAAATAGTGGTGTGCGGTGACGTAATCTTTATGGTGAATGTAATAATCAGACAGCTCTTTCGTCACTTCTTTGAGTTCAAATCGCAAGTTTTTTCGCTGTAGCAGTTTGAGCGCTTTTTCAATAGCCTGATGACTTGGTTTATCCGACACATATAGTTCTCTCGCAATCAGGCTACGGGATACGTACTCTAGCAGTCCTTCGGGTTGATCGATAAGCGATTTCTCTACTTCATCTAACAGTTGTTTTCCTTTTTCATACTTCCCTAGCTTCAACAACGCGTATGCCAAGTTGAACGACGTCTTTACGCCGACCGTCCGCATCCGTTGATCACCTGTACGTAATGACCATTCATACAGCTCAGCTGCTTTCTCAAAATTCTTAAAGCGAAATTCATTGTTCGCCTTGCTTCGAATCGCCATTGCCTTTGTTAGTGGTTCGTGATTCGCATGAAGGATGCCTTGTTCCGCATAAGCGTTAGCGCTCGCATGGTCACCCGCTTCTGAATAAATCCCAGACTTTAAAATGTTCAGGTTCGCTTTTAATTTATCATGACAACCTGACACCTTTATCAGTTCGTACGATCGATCGACATTGTGCAACGCCGATATGTTCTGGTCTAATCGATAATAGACAAAGGCTTTTCGAAAAAAGAACTCTGCTCGTTCGTAGGCGTTTACATGTTTCATATAATTTTCTGCTTTTCTTAGCGACTGCAACGCTTCGAAATAATCTTCTGTGTTGGAAGCTACGATCGCTTGCATGAAATAATATAAATAGGTAAGCGTTTTGTCTGTCAGTTCCAACACATCTTGCTTCATCTCAATGGATCGTTGCAGATCAGGCCGAAAACTGATTTCTTCGTTAAGAATTTGGTGCTTAAAGTTTACTAGATCATAATAACATCGTACTTTTTTTGAGACAGTGCCTAAACACATATACTGATCGACTTGGCTTTTCGTTTTCCTTGCTTCTTTAAGCTCATAATGGGATAAGTTTATAAACCACTCGCCAATTTGGGTCAATACTTCAGTTTCAAAAGGGTTATTCATACCGGCATCACCACCACAAGTAAAAATGACAACTTTCCTTTACTTACAATCCGTTTGGTCCTCCTTTCCGTCTTGTGGTCGCTTCGCCTTCGTGCAGTCTCCATGCTCATCGGGATCGTAGAAAAGGATTTGATCAATGGGGAGCCTCACAAATACAGAAAACCGATACGCCACATCTGCTCTGAAAAACAACCGATATTTCTCATAATGAATGTACTGCTTTTCTGACATGCCAAGCTTTTTCGCCATTTCCTTTTGTGTAAGAGCATTTAATTTCCGAGCCTGAGCAAGTGTGAACTTCATGAGACTCCCCCCTTTCTATGACTATTTTATTACATTTAAAATGCACAAACAACAAATAAATCAGAAAAATGAAGCATTTATTGCCAATTAGTGCATTTATACTGCAAAATATGTACAATACTTCCGTTTCCTAGTACACAGCTTCTGAGGAAATCTGTACACGACCTAGCACACACGATATAATAAACACGAATAACGTGCGTTAAGGAGGGCTGATTGTTGATTAAAGATGTCGTGAAAAAGACACGAAAAGAGGCAAACATGACATTACGTGCATTCGCGAAAGTTCTGAACGTTGCGCCGACAACAGTAAGCGCATGGGAGCGAGGCGTGAATACACCACGAATGAACAAAATTAGCGAGATGAGCGAGAAATTTAATGTCAATATTCAGGATTTTTTTGCGGGTATGGCTGATCCAGACCTTGTGCACCGCGAAGGATTTGATCCACTACATACGAAACATCCCCACTTCATCGCTGAACATGAAGCCAGTTATTCTTACGTTCAGCTTCCTTATTTCCGAAACCTTGCTGCCGCAGCACTTTCGGTCATGACAGGAATTGTTGAGCAAGACCTGGAATTTGTTACATTACCAAAACAAATGATTGGCAATCATGTAGCGTCAGACGAATTGTTTGCACTCCATATTCAAAGCGAAAGCATGAACCAACTCATTCCGTATGGCTCCTTTATTATTTGCATTAAAACAGAGGACCAACATGTCGACGACGGCGATATCGTCATTATGAACAACGAAAAGCAAATGAAACTCATGCGGTACCGCTTAGTAAACGAACAAATCGTTTTTGAACCTGAAACGAATGATCCTAAATACAAAGAAGTACGCAAACAAGATTCAAGCGAAGCACGTATTATCGGCAAGGTTGTGTCGTATTCCGTAACGTTAACGTAAAAGGCACCGAAATCTCAACGGATTTCAGTGCCTTTTGTACTTATTTTTGTGTGCCATCCAACGATTCTATCCACGTTTCCAACTGTTTCCTTGGATAATATGTATTCCCGTTCACAACGACGTGGGGAACATCCGAATGGTCTTCAATGAGCTTCTTGGAGTCCTCTTTTGAAAGCCCAATGTAGTGATGAACATGACCTTGCTTAATGAGTTTTGGCTGAGGACTGTAATCTTCTTCTGACCCAAACATCTCCTTAAGCCCTTTCGCCTCTGGGTTTTTCCAGTTCTTTAATCCGTCTCCGATAAAGTACGCAGCCCCTATCATACCAATGCCAATCCAAAACAACCCATCCAAATCAACCACTCCTCTATGTATCTCATACAGTTTAAAGGTAACACAATATGAGTGCATATTGATTGAAAACAAAGAAATTTTTATAAAGGAAACGCGGTACATTGACAGCAAAAATTAAAGGGAATATTCTGTATATACAGACTCTAATTAGGAGGAATCATTGGAATGGATTTTTTGAATTCGATCGGTACAGCAAATCTCACGATGGCTGCCTTCCTCACGCTTGTTGCTCTAATCGTTTGGGCAACGGTACGAACGCTAAAAACGAAACGGTCCTAATATGATCCATCACTTCATATTTAACGGAATATTTAAACTAAATAGTGCAAACTTTAGATTTCCCTGATTTGCGCTATTGATTGTTGCTTTCCACTATAGGAGGATACTTGCAGTCCAGACTACAAGGGCAACATCGGTGGCGAAACATCTGCCACCGTGTTTTCTATGCACTCCGGAGTACAAGTGCAACATCGGAGGTCAAAAGGCGACCACCGTGTTTTCTAGGCAGTACAGACTATAAGTGCAACATCGGTGGTCAAAAGACGGCCACCGTGTTTTCTTCTATGTAGCGGAGGACCGGTCAAGACTCCTCGGTCTTACGGTAAGGTTACTGAAAAAAAGCGTCTCACTCTCTAAGTTACTCGTTAACGCGAACCAGCGTGTCCGACGTATGTGGGGATTTGAACAATATGGAGCGTTGCAATCGCAAATTATTCCCACATAGAACCATCTATGTGGGAATATAGCCTTTCTATGTGGGGATTCCTGCTAAAAATAGTTCCTAATTGAAGAAAATTCCAACATAGACAGGGTCTACGTGGGATTTTTATTTATAACAAAAGAAACACGGTTATACATTTTTCAAATTTCCCTTTTTCAGTAAATTTCTTACGACCTGCGGGGTCTCGTCTCGGCCCTTCTTCCGCAGGCGTCACCGCCTTCGGTTCCAATCAACGGTACTGAATAGGTGACGTTGTTGTACTAGAGGTTCTCCATTGTGACACTGAACGCGATTCATACACTTGGGATGTCAATAGCAGTCATAGAAGCCCTTCATTGCTACGTCTGCTGTGAACGATTAACATCGCTCTCCGATGACGTTGAACTTTAGAGCTCTAAAGGGTGGTTTACCATTGGTTCTTGAAAGAAATTCTTTAGTTCAACTTAAGTAAATTGCACTATCAGAAAGGAGCTGATTATTCATACGATCACTCATTATCTCTTTATTTAGCCTCGTTGCTCGGTTTATTCGCTTTGCCCTTTTTCTGTCCTTGGGCTCTAATTACTTAATGTAGTATCTGGATTTGCCATGATTTATTTTACCTTAACCATCCCGTTGATCGTCGTATTTGTACTACTCAGTGCGTTCGTGACGTTCCGCAACTTTTTTGTCGGCCTCATCGTATTTTTACTCGTTAGTGTGTTGATGTCTCTCATTCCTTCTCTATTATTATTAGGGTCGCTCTCCGGCGAAGCATTGCTCATCATGATCGTGTTTATGTTTTTAGGCGTCCTATATTATAGTTGCTACTCTGCACTTTCGAAAATAACCCCATCGATGCCTTAAGGCATCGATGGGGTTATTTTAATTTGTCTTTAACGTCACATTCATATCGAGCAAGCGCCTCGTAATCAAATAGGCGATGCCGCCAATGATGAATGCCCCTAACCAGTATGAAAGGACAGTTAAACCGGTCACACTCCCGACGAAGGTGAAAATCATACCCCCGAACATGGCGAAGCAGATGACAATCGCGACGAAGAAGACGGGCTTCAGTGCAGCGTACAAGATAAATTCCCCATTTCGTTCCGCCTTACTCCGTTCATACAACAAGCTGCCGATGCCGACGCTAATGACGAGCACGGTAACGGAAACGAACACATACACGAGCGGATGAATATCCATGTAATAGCCGATGCCCATAATTTGTGCAGGAAGCAACAAGTAGATCCATTCATCAGCAAACTGAACGTGACCGAGACCATGAACGTCTAAAAAGACGAGCAACAACATGGAAAACCCATACGGAAAAATGAGAAAGATAAAGGTGAGTACAATTTGCGACACCATTTCTCCAGAGATGCCTCCCATAAATAACGTGAACGCAAACGTCGCCATATAAGCAAGGACCGGGATTACATACATCTCTAATGCTTCAAACTGAACAAGTAAATCTCGGTAGTCAGAAAACCAAATGAGCAGGTATGATAGTAGCATATTAACTGTGAATATAATGAATATAGCACTCATACCGATCATCACTTTTGTAAGAAACAACTGCCGCCTTGAAAACGGGAGCGACAAACTAAAATCATGGCGTCTCGTATTACGCTCTAAGCCGATGAGCATACCGCCAAGGACGACGACGAGCAAAATCGGAAAGAACGACAGAATGTTCCCCGAAAAAATATCTCGCACAACATACTCCGTCATGTTGTTGAACACCATAGGGTCTTGTTGCTCCATTAATCGCAAATGCTGTAAATCCAGTATCGTACGTAATGGATAGATGAGAAACAATAACGTTGCAAACAGCGTCAAGATGAGCGAAGAGCTCCGCAAATCTTTCTTTAATAATCCTTTATTCAGCAATTTGTTCACCACCTAGTTTGGCCACAAACACATCTTCAAGCGTGAGCGGGAGCTCTTCATATAACAACGGGTCAGACTGTTTAATATCCGCTTCTAAGGTTTCAAGGTCCCCCTCCGCAAGACATGTATACACCCGTCCGGATTGCTGCAACATATATAACTTATCGAACAACGCTGTCGGCATCTCCTCTCGGTACACAATTTGCCACTTGCGATACGTTTCTCGCAGTTCATCAAGTTGGAATGTTTCGGCAATTTTTCCGTCTTTCATAACGAGTACTTGGTCTGCAAGCGTCTCCAGTTCATCAAGACGATGTGTCGCGATAAGAACGGAAACACCCTCTTTCGCCACTTCATCGAGTAAAAAACGGAGCAATTGTTTTTTGACAACTACATCGAGTCCGTCAGTTGGCTCATCGAGCAAAATATATTCTGGTCGGGCAGAAAAAGCAAGAATGAGTGCGAACAACGCCTTACGGCCTTTCGAATAATGCTTTACTTTTTTTGCAGCCGGCATGTTAAAGCGCGCCATCAATTCATGGAAATACTCTTGGTCGAAGTTTGGATAGATGTCTGCGTACAAAGAGACGATATGTTGAATTGAGTAGCTCTTGAGCACTTCGACCGAATCAGACACGTACAGCACCGTGCGCTTCGCTTCCGGATGCAAAAACAGACTCTGCCCGTTTAACTCCACTCCCCCTTTGTCAGGGTCAAGAATAGTAACCATCGTTTTTAGAAGCGTTGTTTTCCCAGCACCATTTCGCCCAACGATGCCCGTTACCGATCCTTTACCGACGGTAAAAGAAACATCTTGGAGCACTTGCTTCTTTCCGATCTTTTTAGACAGATGCTTCACTTCGATCATGACTTACCTCCAAACTGATTGTAATAACAGCTCACCCAATCGCGCATCACTTCTCGGTCAATCCCGGCGTAGTGGCCTTCGAGTACGACTTGCTTTACCTTTTTTCGAATGTTCTCAATATCTTTCGTCATAATCTCGCCTGGTGTTGGTTCTGCAATAAATGTGCCTCTTCCACGCACCGTCACAATGACACCTTCCCTCTCCAACTCTTGATACGCTTTACTTACTGTGTTCGGGTTCACAACAATTTCTGCAGACAGCTCGCGTACTGAAGGAATCTTCTCATCAACGGCCAAAACGCCTCTTGCCACTTGCTCCTTCACTTGATTAACGATCTGCCGGTAGATGGGCTCTCTTCCCTTCACATCAATGTTTATCATCGGCACTCCTCCATACTTCAAGGGGATTAATTGTATTAGTCGATATAGTACACTAGGTACAATGAACTGTCAACACATTAAAAAAGCGGCAGATCTCGTAAGATCCGCCGCATACTTCTACTGTTTGAGTACTTTCCAGCCGGTCATTTTTAATTGGTCAATGTAGTCTTTAGCAGGCATCTTTTCGCGATCAGTGACGAGCGGAGCCAATGAGACGAGGCATTCATCGTCCGAGTAGTTTAATGTAACTTTAGCTACTTCATAGCCATTGTGGAATCTCGAATCAAAGCCAGGGTCATCAATAATATCTCCTGCAACTGGGCGTACATTTGATTCATATGTTTTCATAAGTGTTTGGGTATTCTGCTCATTCGGCTCATCATAAACAGACGTGACAAAAACAATACAACGAATACGCATCGACATTTAGCCTCCCTTCATAAGTTTAGTATAACTATAATCAAAGGCTGAAGGGTGCACGCCTCTTTAAGAGACGTCCCCTCCCTTCCAACATCCGACCAACCACACCACTTAACCCTCCCCTTTTCGCAACAACTTATTGTCTTTTTTACCTTATAACTTAACATCCGGCTTCTCGTTCTGTAGGATAGAGGGTGAGCGTGGGAATTACGCTCACGAATCTATTCAATAAAGGAGTACGTAACGAATGTCTACACATAAGCAGACTGCTCATATTAATCCTGAAGGGCAAGAGATTGCTGAAACAATTCTTCTCCCTGGCGACCCACTTCGCGCGAAGTTTATCGCTGAGAATTATTTAGAAGATGTTGTTCAGTTCAATAGTGTGCGCAACATGTTCGGCTATACTGGCACATACAACGGTCAGCGTATTTCCGTCATGGGAACAGGCATGGGTGTGCCTAGTATCGGTATCTACTCATGGGAACTAATTAACATTTTTGGTGTCAAAAACTTAATCCGCGTCGGTTCTTGCGGCGCATTGCAAGATGACCTCGATCTTTATGATGTCATTTTTGCAATGGGTGCTTCGACAAATTCCAACTATGTAAGCCAATATCACCTTCCAGGCGACTACTCCCCAATTGCTTCTTTTGAGCTTCTCGAAAAAGCGAAGAAAATTGCGGACGAGCAAGGACAAAAAGTACATGTCGGAAACGTCCTTACGAGCGATACGTTCTACAACGCAGATGAAACTGCAGCGAAAAAATGGAAGGATATGGGTATCCTAGGCATTGAGATGGAAGCCGCCGCGCTCTATATGAACGCTGCTGCTGCCGGTGTCAACGCCTTAACGATCCTCACCGTTAGTGACCATATCTTCAAAAATGAAGAAACAACGTCCGAAGAACGCCAAAACTCGTTCACGAAAATGATGGACATCGCCTTGAACTTGGCGTAAAACTAGAAAAACGTAAAAGCGGATGCCCAGAAATTCAGGGCATCCGCTTTTTGCATGACAGGGTGCACTCTTGTACAGCCACGATCGGCACCGGAGGTGCCGATGCTATACCGAACGGTCTTCGGCATCGCTGTCGGTCGCAAGGGATTGAATATTCTAGGAGAATGATGATCTAGATCACAGATTAAATGATCTAGATCACACAAAAACCACGATTTTCTGCTCATAATTCGTGATCTATATAGAATGAACTTAACATTTTCCTAATTGCACAGTTTGTTGTTGCTTTCCACTGCAGGCGGATGCTTGCACTCCAGAGCATAAGTGCAACATCGGTGGCCAAAGTACGCCCACCGTGTTTTCTTGACCGCGGAGGACCGGCCGAGCCTCCTCGGTCTTGAGACCTGCGGGGTCTCGTCTCGGCCCTTCTTCCGCAGGCGTCACCGCCTTTCGTTCCAATCAACGGAACTGAATAGGCGACGTTGCTGAACTGGGGTTGCTCAATTTTGGCATTCAACTCGATCCGTACACTTTGGAGGTCAATAGCAGTAGATAACCATCATGGCTACGTCTATTGTAAATGATTAAGATCGATCCCAAAGTCGATGAACTTTAGGCTTTAACGGTTGGTCTACCATTCGTTCGTGAAGAAATTCTTTAGTTCAACTTATATAGACCATTTTCGGGGTGATCTAGATCATTTTTTACTGGTTTCGGCACCTCTGGTGCCGACGGGTCGCTCGGATTTGGGGATTACTAGGAGATCGGTGATCTAGATCGCGACATTAACGATCTATATGGAGTGAACTTAGCATTTTCTTGATTTGAACTCTTGGTTGGCAGGGGTAGCGCGGTGCTAGGAGAGTCAATTTGCGCGCGAGTTCCCCCCATCTGCGCAGGCGTTGGAACAAACTCCTGCGTAGATTCCAGGATGAAGTGCCAACGACACGTCGGCCCCTGCGGGGCCGAAACGAAACCGCACTCGGTTCGGCGCGGCTCGCGCCGACGTCTTGTGAGTACTTCGGGGCGGAGTTTGTACTGGTGCCCCGGTAATCTGTTCCCTAGTTTATGAGAACAGACCGCTTTTCCAGCGACTCTCCCCAACTCGAGCACAGTTTGCACTTACCAAGCTTACCTTTGCTTCTTGAAGAAAATCTTTCGTTCAACTTACATAGATCACGACTTAACAATCTAGATCACTACTTGATAATAACACCGTCAAAATTGCCTTCTAAAACGCTCTCTTCTTGTTCGTTCGTACATACGAATGATGCTAAAAGTGCAGTACGACCATTCTCTTTTACCGTTAGCTTATCTATTGTGACGTCACAGCGGATCTGCTCGTCGGCGTACACTGGTTTTTTAAAGTGGAATGTCATCGTGCGCGCGATGACGTTTTGATCTCCGCCAATCTTCGTTGGCATCGTTGCTGTGAGTAACCCTTGCAGCATGAGCCTTCCTTGTTCATCAGGATGTACATGATGGTTGCCTGTATCCATGGACAACTTAGTAAATTGTTCGACTTCTGCTCGCGTGAAGGTTCGCTCAAAGGTGATGACTTCTCCTTGTGTCATAGTCATGACTGGTCGGCCCCTTCTTTTCTTGTGTAGTTATGAAAAATCGGGATGCTTTCTCCTGACGTATTGTAAGCGACTCCGATGTTTTTCCAGCCGTACTTTTCGTAATATCCGTGCAAATCAGACGTGAGGTGCAGTGACCGGTAGCCTCTCTTCTCCGTTTCAACGAGAGCATGTCCGAGTAACTTCGCCCCGAGGGCGCCCCCTCTCATCTCCGGGTCCACGTACAAACAAGCAAGCCACGGCTGCAAATCTTGCCGGCTATTTAGGTCATTTCGTAAAAGGGCGTATGTACCGACAATCACATCGTCTTTTACGGCGATATAAAAGCTCGGAGTCCCTTCTACGTCTGTCAGAGCATGCGTCATCGCATCCTCATAAAACAGACGCCCCCCTTCTTCTCCCCACGTTTTCCAAAACAAATCAACCGCTCGTCCAAAGAGACGATCGTTTCGTACGAGCTGCTGAACACGGAGAGGCTGCCCGTCCTTAGCGTAGCGAATCGCCGCTTCTGTTGAGGCAATTAAAGATTCATCATCTTTTTCACGCCGGATTGAAAGAGCTGTCTCAAAACAAATAATGGCTTCTTCAATTCTGCCAAGCTCCAGTAAGCATTTGCCTTGATGCTGCAAAGCAAAGTCTTTGTATCGCTCATTATGACGAAGCGCCCACTCAAACTGTTCCAACGCACGCTTATGCTGTTCTGCATATTTGAACGCTTCCCCTAGCCGGATGCGGGCGACGGCCTCTCGGTGTTTATCATGATCGTGCATCGCTTCTGACACATTAAACATCAAATAATCAATCGCTTGTTCAGGCTCATTGGCAAAGCGATATAAGTTCCCTAACGCGCCCCGTAGTTGGTGTTTCTCAGAGGCTATCGTTTCGTCCGAATAAAGCAACGTTTCTAGTTCCGCAATGACGCGGTGAATTATCGCCAAGTCAGCTGTTTGTTCCCGCAAGCCAAGCGACTCGTCAAAGTAGACCGTCGCCATCGCTTTCTCCATTTGTCGCTCTACAAATTCTTTCATTCTTCATCATCCTTCGATGAGACTTGATCTGCAATGGTTGACTTTAACACGTCTCGTTCTACAACCGATTGTCCGCTCGGCTCTAAATCTTCCAAGTCCGTGTACGTATATGAACCTTGCTCATATACGCCATCTGTCGCGAAAAACGCACCCGAATCTAAGCTAATGATCCAATAGTCGTATGGCTCTCTCGATGCTTCCTTAAAAAAGAACACGTACACGTCGTCACGATTATAAACAGATTGACCGTTCACTTGTATCTCTTCTTGCGTTTCTTGTTTAAACTGAATCGTTCGCCGGGTCGGTTCTCCTTTTAACACATCCAGAATCTCTCCTTCTAAGATGGTGCTCGGAGTCCCAGTGTCTATTTCTTTAACAACCCGACCAACTTGAACTTCGGCAATCACATCCGCACGATCAATTAATTCCGGAAACGGATACACTTCGTAATCAACCGTTACCGACGTCACAACCTCATCATCTGTGTTGTTTTTATCTGAATTATCGCAACTAACGAGCAATACGACAACGAAAACGAGCAACCAACCCTTCATGAGCCTCACTCCTCACCTACTATGACGAGTTGCTGAGGAAAACGTTTCATTACGTTGATCATAATACATCCAATCGTCGGGTACAAGCGAGAACAATCAGGACTTTCGGTGTATGCAAAGGAATCTCAACACGATCAATCGAATACTTAGGAAAAGAACAAGGAGGCGTTATCGTGGACATTAAGCAAGAGGTCATCGAGCAGATCAAGCGGATGCAACATTTGCATAACCAATTCGCGCATGGAGAATACGCTGAGCTTAATCGCTATTACTCAAAGGCTTTCAACGGCTATCTATTTATGCCTACAACCGGTAAAGTCGAAACGTATGATTGGAATACGATCAAAGACGGAAACAAGCAAGCCGCCCAGCTTTACAACAGCCAACACATCTCTTTCACATACACGAACCTAGAAGTGATTGTCCAAGCACCCGAGCAAGCGGCTGTCAGTTATCGGGTTCATTTCCAAGGGGCAGATTATGAAGTGTTTGGTTTGTCACTTGAAGTATGGAAAAAAGAAGAAGACCACGTGTGGCGCATGGTCCGATGGTATGAAGAGAAAGGGGAAGCCGCCGCGCCCCTGTCATAGCATCTCAGGTTGATGGTTGGGCTTCACTCGTGAAACCCGTTCTCCTGCGCTTGAACATACCCACACCGTGTCCGGAGACCACGCCTCAGTATGCCGGTCAACGAGCCTTCGCTCTACTCGGTTCGTATACACGTTGTACCGACGAACAGAGACGCGCACTTGCTTCGTCCTCACTTTAGGCAATTGCATGGCACTCGTCACAGTGCGGACCGCAACTGATGACGGGCGCTGAATCATATAATGAAAGATTTGCCGTATCAGTAAAAATGAAGCCGCGGCAACTTGCTGAATATCAGTCACTGGCACGGAACCATTGTTCAAAATGCTAAACGTCCCGTCTTTATAATAGCTCGATCCCAACTGAGCTTGATATTGAACCGCTCCAGTGCTTAAATCATATTCAATCCATTGAATTCGTTCCTGTTTAAACATGAAATGAAGCCCAATCGCTTTCATAGGTTCGTCCTCATAAACGACAAATAAACAGTCGGTAAGGCAAAAACGAATCGTTCGTTCATCGAGCGCTACCCTTCGAACTTCTTCCACGTCACTTGGTTGAAGGATGACTCGGTCCGTATTGTCCAATTCTCGTAAACGGATAAAAACCCCCTCCATTCACTCATAGACTATGCCTCAACATGACGACTTATGAAAAGCTTCTAAGACCATAGTTTTTGAACTGGTGAAGCATCGCAGCCAGTTCCTTTGGAGACTCATGCCTCTCGTCTTTTAACCAATGTTCAATCACATCAATCGTTCCACTAATCATCAACCTTGGAATGTACTCAGGAATATTCGCCTGCCGTTCTACGTTCCACCTCCCAAGAACATAATCTTTAGCCACCTCCATGACCCGTCTTTTAAACGTCACATCTCCATGGCTACTAAGAAGCACGATACACAACTCACGCTGCTCTTCAATGTATTCGAAGATCTTCTCTGTCATGAGAAGCTCCTCCTCTTCTTCAGCAAAGTCATACTGATGAAGCGTTTCATAAAGGTCACTCTCAAATTTCTCACCAATCTGATTCAAAAGGTCATACGGATCATTAAAATGACTATAAAATGTGGAGCGATTCACATCTGCTGCTTCACAAAGCTCCTTTACCGTCACACTAGCCACTGGCTTATCTTTCAGTAAACCAATGAGAGATTCCGCGAGCACCCTACGCGTATACTTCTTTCTTCGGTCCATTACAATCCCCTCGTTTTCGTTGTTCTCCAACAGATTTATTCGACTGTGTTGGTTTCTTAACAAACATTACACAACTGTTTGTTGTTTAGACAACACTGTGTATATATAATATGAAATGTACATTTTAAACGTCAATATAGGTGGGGAACGCATTTGTTCATACAGTTCATACTTAAGTACAAAAAATCCGTTGTATTCTTTTTCACAATTTTAACGCTCATCTCCGCAGTGTCTACGTTGTTTGTGTCCACAAACTACAACATGGTCGACTATTTACCAGATGATGCGCCTTCAACTGAAGGCTTGGAAGTGATGGAGAATGAATTTGACGGGGCAATGCCGAATGCTGAGGTGCTTATTGAAGACGTCTCGATTCAAGAAGCCCTCGTTTATAAAGAACAGTTAGGAAACGTGCACGGCGTAACGGACGTCACCTGGCTCGATGACTTGGTTGATTTGCAAACACCATTGCAAATGCAAGATGAGAGTGTGATTGAATCGTACTACCAGGACGGGAATGCACTCTTTTCCATTACGATCGAAAGCGAAATGGAAGTGGATGCAACCGAAGACATCTATGCGCTCATCGGTGAGAATAATGCGATTACCGGAGAAGCGGTGAACACTGCGACCCAACAAACGATGGCAAGTGATGAAGCGCTGTTCGCAGCACTCCTGCTCGTGCCAACGATGATTGTCATTCTCGTCCTCTCGACGAAGTCGTGGATTGAACCGATCTTCTTTCTCACCGCCATCGGTGTGAGTGTGATCATTAACCTTGGAACGAATATCTTTCTCGGAGAAATCTCGTTTATCACCCAATCGGTTGCCCCTGTCCTCCAACTTGCCGTCTCATTAGACTATGCGATCTTTCTACTGCACGCATTTTCAGATGAACGAAAGAAAAACAACACACCTGAAGAGGCGATGGCAAAAGCGATGAAAGCGTCATTCCCCGTCATCTTAGTGAGTGCGCTAACGACGTTTTTCGGGTTTATGTCACTCATGTTAATGGACTTTGAGATTGGTGCTGACCTCGGTTTGAACCTTGTGAAAGGAATCGTGTTCAGTTTCATCTCTGTGACCGTGCTATTACCGGCTCTCACACTTACGTTCTATCGTTGGATGGAAAAAACCGAGCACCGAAGTTTAATTCCTGATTTTACTGGGGTCGGTGCAAAGATTGTTAAGTTTCGTATTCCGGCCATTATTCTCGTTGCCATCTTAATCGTGCCAAGTTTTCTCGCACAAAGCAGCACGAGCTTTATCTACGGCTTAGGGGAACTTCCGGAGGAAACACGGGCCGGTGCGGATGCGCGGCAAATTGATGAGACATTCGGGCAATCCACGCCGATGGTTTTACTCGTACCCAACGATGACATTGCAAGAGAAGCAGCGTTGGCGGAGGAAATCGAGGACTTGTCCTATGTGGATTCGGTCATGTCCTATGCGACGATGATCGGCACAGCGATTCCTTCTCAGTTTCTGGAAGATACGGTAACCGAAGAGTTTCTCTCAGAAAACTACAGTCGGATGATGATTTTTACGAGCATCGGCATTGAAGGAGATGAGCCGTTCGCGCTCGTGGAGCAAGTACGCTCTCTTTCATCCGAGTATTACGGCGACAAGACCCACCATTTAGGGGAAAGTGCCACGTTGTACGATATGAAAGAAACGGTGACGGTTGATAATCAAGTGGTGAACACGATGACGATCGTTTCAATCGCGATTGTGCTCATGATTACCTTCAAATCTTTATCGATCCCAATCATCCTGCTCGTGACCATTCAAGCTGCGGTGTGGATCAACTTGTCAATTCCGTACTTCACCGATGATTCCCTCGTTTTTGTCGGCTACCTCGTTGTAAGTACGGTTCAATTAGCCGCGACGATTGATTACGGGATATTGCTAAAGGAAACGTACAAAGAGTACCGAAAAGAAATGCCAGCGATGCCGGCGATGAAACGTGCGCTTGACGAAAAGCTGTTTTCCATTCTCGTTTCCGCAACCATCCTGTCTAGTGTTGGGTTTATTCTATGGTTCACATCAGACAACCCGACCGTGTCTTCGATTGGATTATTGCTTGGAAGAGGAGCATTGCTAGCGTTTGTACTCGTCATCTTCTTGCTACCGGCATTGTTGCTCGTAGGGGATCGCTTCATTAAGAAAACGACATATAAACCGAATTATTATGAGGAGGAGAAGACCGATGCTTAAACGATTCACGACCGCTACCGCTGCATTGTTGCTAAGTACAACACCGGTCACTGTACTTGCCGGTTCAAGCGAGACGCTCACCGCCAACACGGATACGCCGACGAGTGGGCAAGGGGAAATTGAAGGAAAAGATGAGATTGTGTACGCAAATTTGTTCGCCGACGGGTCAATGGAACAGATGTACGTCGTAAACAGTTTGGACATTAAACAACCTGGAACGGTGACTGATTACGGGTCTTATGAAGAAGTGATTAACTTGACCGACGTGTCGGACATTGAGCATTCAGGAGATGAGATTCACGTAGAAGCTTCAGATGATCCGTTTTTTTATCAAGGCAATTTACATCGGGATACACCATTGCCTTGGCAAATCGACATTCAGTATGAATTAGACGGCGAAGAAGTAGAACCTCACGACCTGATCGGGCAATCTGGACAATTCGGCATGTCGATTTCCGTATCAGAAAATGAAGATGTGGAAGGTGGTTTTTTTGAGAACTACATGGTTCAAATTTCAGTGCCATTCAAAAGTGAGCGGGTCGATCAAATTGATGCACCCGACGCTACCGTTGCCCATGCAGGTAAAGATAAGCAGTTAACCTACACCGTCATGCCTGAAGAAGAAGAGCAGTTTGAACTATCTGCACACATTTCAAATTTTGAGTTTGATGGGATCGAAATTGCCGCGTTACCTGCATCCATTTCCATAGACTCTCCGGATACAGACGAACTAACTGAAGGATTCGACTCCCTCACCGGAGCGATATCCGAATTGCGCTCTGGCTTATCTGACGTGCAAACAGGAACCGAAGATCTCACGTCTGGATTGGTTGAGTTAAGTGATGGTTCTTCTGATTATGCGAGTGGCATGCAAGTGACAGCCGATGCAGGTAGTGAATTAGCCGGCGGCTCACAAGACATTCAGCAAGGTTTACAAGAACTAAATTCAGCTTTAAGTGGCGCAGATTTGGATGTTGACTTTGGCGCCGGAGATGAACTGTTTGGCGCACTTGACGAGCTGTCTGGAGGCATGCGTTCATTGTCGAATGGGCTTGATGAGCTCGGCAGCGGCCATAGTCAAGCGTATGAGGCACTAGAGTCCGCCATTGGCGGCATTCCAGAAGCAAATATCTCTGAAGAAGAACTCCAAACATTATTCGCGGAAAACCCTGAATCTGAAACCGTCGGCAAACTCGTGGAGCAATACGAAGCCGCGCAAACCGTAAAAGCGACACACGCAGCTGTCAAAGAAGGGTTAAGCGCCATCCAACCGGCAGCCGAAGAGATGGGAGGCGCCGCTCGTGATATGGCAGGCGGCATTGATGAACTAAACGACCAACTCAAACAAGAACTTGGCAGTTTTGATGGCGCTGAGGGGCTCAATGAGCTAGCAATCGGTATTGATACACTCGCAAATGAGTACAGCACGTTCCATTCCGGTCTCGTTGAATATACCGATGGCGTTAGCGAGCTAAATTCCTCTTATAGTGGAATTAACGACGGCATTGCTGAGACAGCGGGAGAGGTGCCTGCTCTTAGCAACGGCATCGGAGAGATCCATGCCGGCATGGGTGAACTACAAGAAGCCACCGAAGAAATTCCTGATCAAATGCAAGAAGAAATCGACGAAATGATTTCCCAGTACGACAAATCCGATTACGATGCCGTCTCTTTCGTAGCACCAGAGAAAGGCAATGTAAACAGCGTGCAATTCGTCATCCAAACGGCGTCACTCACATTACCTGAAGAAGAAGACGAACCCGTTGAAGACGAAGACAACTCATTTTGGGATCGGCTGCTTCAGCTTTTCCAATAGATTAGTAAATCAGGCGCATCGGCCGGATACCGATGCGCCTGGTTTTTACGATCTATACTTTTGATTGTGAAGGAGAGGTACCCCTTCGTGACAAGCCCCCACCTGTAGTGGAAAGCAACAACTAATAGTGCAAATCAGAGGTGATCCTTTTCTCGTGGTGTGAAAACCTTGGCATACTAAGGTTGGCAGTTATTAAATTCGTTCAATTAGTGCAACGGTAGCGGAAAAAAGGGCATTACTTATTTAAGACAGTCTCTACTACACAGAATTAATCACCTTGTCTAGAATGTACCTCAATCCACTCCGCTATATACAGGATATGCTTTTCCATATCGACAGTTTTATCATCATTTTCTGCTATTTCTTCTATGAAGTTAACAACCTCTTCGTTAGAGGCTGTTAACGTTTGATTATTCAATTGCAGCATACGCAACAATGACCAAAAAGCTGTACGTTTATTCGCATTGTGAAATGCATGGTTTTTAATCAACGAATGAAAAAGTGCCGCACATTTAAGATATAATGTAGGATAAGCCTCATACCCAAAAACATCCGTTTTAGGACGGTTTAAAGCAGAATCGAGATTGCCGTATTCTTTAATTCCAATTTCTTCTCCAGGTGAGTACTTTGTTATGACGTATGCATTGATACGTTTCACTTCTGTTTCAGAGACATAATTCATTATCGGTCAACTAATCTCCTTGTAGCCTCACCATACGTATCATCCGATTGCTTTAGGAAATCTAAAAACTCTTGATCTACATTTGATTCTTGTTTCTTAATTGGTTTAACAAAAAAGCCTCCATCTTTTAATTCAATTTCCAATTCTGTACTCTCATCAATATTAAGCGCTTTTTTCACATAAGCGGGAACCGTGAGTGCATGACTTCCACCATACGGATGCATCTTTGTCGTCATCGATTTTTTCCTCCCTTGTACAGAGTCATCTCTTTCATTTCCTTGATTTTCCATGATTATATCACCTCATACGAAATTTGTATATTCAAAAGTATATACATCAATATGAATGGTATAACCGAAAAGATGGCAATTTAACCAAAAAACCTTTTTTCAGACGAAAGTATTTTGATACTTATTACTTACAACAGCTTAACAGCGTCTAATTCATTTTGTACCGAACACACTTCTTGTGGATTTGCTTGTACTCATACCTTAGAAAAGCCTGGAGGAACCGCAAAATAAAGTGAGCACTTTTTGCATAATAGTAGAGAGTTTTATGAAGCTGACAAACTTTTATTGTTTCAATACTTTCCTTTACGTGGCCGTTGAAGGCAAGAAGCGCCTGGATTGAGCGTTGAATGATCACTTAAAAGAGTGAGAGGTTGGATCACGCCTTGCTCCAGGTGTACCCCTTCGAACAAACTTTCCGCTTTACCCGTAACCCTTACAGTGATGAACAACGATCGGCCAAAAGCAATGTAGATCCTATTAGTGAACTTGTTTAGTTAAATTTCGTGAGCTTTACCCGCTAGGATCGGTTGCTTAAACTTTTTCAATAAATTATTAGCTGTGACGCATCGGTCGAATACCGATGCGCCTGGTTTTTTTACGATCTGAGTGACCTAACACCGTCGCTTTTTCGGCTCCTCTCCACTCACGCCCGCACGTACATTCTCATCCCGAGCCGCACCGCCCACGCCCGGTTCTCCGTTCGATGCACAAAGAAATTCAACGGTTTGCCGCTGCGCACGATGACAAGTGTCGTTTCTCCACTTGCGCGAAGCTCTTCTCGTTCGCCGTTCACCTGAGCAACAACCTGATTACCTTCTGTCCAAATATGAATCATACCCGCGCTTTCCTCTGTCCGATACGCGCCAACGAGCCGTTCCAATGTCGGTCTCGAAATCTCCATACGTGGCTCCTCATTTACCGGTTTGTCCAAAGGTAAACCGAACGCAGTATGCAATACCGGCGTTGCCAACCTCCCGACATCCACATCGGCAAGGTTCGTCAACACAACGAGAGAAAGCTTCTCCTCGGGCACGAACATAAACTGCGACGAAACCCCAGGCTGACTGCCACCATGACCGACGACCGTTCGCCCATCATAATCCGGGGTAACGACGAGTCCATACCCATACTGCGAATAGCGATCCAGTGGAAATCGCGGTGCCCACATCCCTCCGTAACGCTCCTCATTTCGCGCGAGCTCATTCACAAATTGAACGACGTCGTATGCCGTCGACCGAATGCCACCACCGACCGCATAATTGCCGAGCTCGGGCCAACCCGTTACAGCAACTTCCCCTGCATCCTGTACGTAAGGCGTTGACACATTTGTCATCTCTTTCAGCATTTCTACATGAAAGGTTGATCGATTCATTCCTAAAGGTTTAAAAAAGAATTCCTCAATACATCTAAAATACGACATATTGGTTGCTTTTTCGACAATCGCACCGAGAAGTAAAAACGTGTCATTGCAATAGCTCATATATTCCCCCGGCGCACCGAGACGCGAGAACGACCCGTCACGTAAATACTGTAAATGCTCATCAAACCCTTGCAAATCTACCCGACGTTCGAGAGGCGGAACCCCCGTACTGTGCGTAAGCAACTGTTCAATTGTCACCTCCCGATCAAAGAACTCGGGACAATAATCCTGAACCCGGTCATGCACACACAACCTCCCCTCTTCATGTAACCTAATTACAGCCGCTGCTACGAATGATTTTGTAATTGAGGCGGTACCGTAAAGGGTATGTTCATTCGGACACGCTTTGCCGAACCCGCCTGTATAGATGAGGTCTCCGTCTTTCATCACAGCAATCGAGGCCGAAGGAATCCGTTCTTCATGCACGAATCGATTCACATAAGTTTCTAAAGCATTCCAGTTCACTTTCCATCACTCCCTTTGATAAGGTTGGAGCATACTACTGTTAGGAGGCACAAACATGGCTACGCACATTTATTTGGATGATACGCCGATTCAGGTCGTTCAGTATAAGCAGGAATCTGTGGACGGCTTGCAGAAAGTTTCTATAGATTTTGAAGTGACGTCCGAGATGTACCACGATACGGCCGTTCTATTATATAAAGGAGCGTTTCACGTCCGAGTACCTGAGGATGATATTGCTTTTTATGGTACCATTGTCCGCTACTCAACTTCGTTAACGAACCTTTACGAGAAAAATCAAACGGCGCTCTACTCCCTAGAATTGAAAGAAGGCGACCCGAATGAAGCTTAGCATTCTTGATAGTTCACCGTTGGCGAGTGGGAAAACGTCGGCAGATGCTTTTTCAGATTCAAAAGACTTGGCCGTCGCCGGAGAGAAGCTTGGCTATACGCGTTATTGGGTGACCGAGCACCACGACCTTAATGGCCTTGCTGCATCTGCACCTGAAGTGTTGCTCGCCTATATTGGTGCCGCTACGTCTACGATTCGACTCGGAACAGGGGCAATCCTTCTCCCTCACTACAAGCCGTTTAAAGTTGCTGAACTTCACCATACGTTAGCGACATTGTTTCCCGGCCGCATTGACTTAGGCATCGGCCGTGCACCGGGTGGATCTGCCGAAGTGACGAATGCGCTAAATGACAACTTCTTACAACAAGTGTATCGCATGCCAGAACTCATTGATGAACTGTTATCCTTTATAGATCTAACCGATGAATCGGTCACCGCCTCGCCGATTCCACCTGTAAAGCCAGAAGCATGGATATTAGGTACGAGTGCAAAAAGTGCACAGATGGCAGCAACGAAAGGAACATCGTACGCGTTTGGCCAATGGATGAGTGATACCGATGGGTTGCCGGTCATCGAAGACTATTATCGTACGTATGCGCCTAGAAATCCGGAGGATTCTTCACAAGCTTTAATGACGGTTGGCGCCATTTGCGCACAAACGACTGAAGAAGCAGAACGACTCGCAAAAACATTGTTCGTTTGGCAGGAACAGTCGAATGTTGGCAACGGAAGCGACGGCATTCCTGCTCAGGTCGATCGGCAACTTACCGCCGATGAAAAAGCGAAGTTCGATACGTTTAAAAAGAAAACGATCGTCGGCAACCCTGAAGAAGTCGCTCGTCATATTCAACGGCTTGGCGTGAATGAAGTGATGATTCATACCCCACTTCATCATATCGCTGATCGCATTCGTTCCTACGAACTCATTGCTACGGAATTAGGTATTAGAAAACAGTCGTCGGTCTAAAATAATGATTGGACCATAAATATATGACATAGAAGTACTGTGAGGGGGGGACCCATTTGAAGAGAATTTGGTGGATCGTTAGTATAGCTCTGGCAATTCTACTTGTTGCAGGTGGTGCACTTTTCCTATATGTGTACTCATCCCTCTCGTCTACAGCAGACGACATCTATGAACCTGTAGAACGTGAATCGCAATCATTATACCGACCAAAGCCTGCAGACGTGGATGAGCGTGACCCGATATCGTTTCTTTTACTCGGATTGGATGCAGAAGAGGAAACGTCTGGGCGAACAGATACGATGATTGTCGCAACGGTGAATCAAACGAAGGACTCGATACAGATGGTGAGCATCCCCCGGGACACGCGAACGGAAATTATTGGTCGTAACGTTGAAGATAAAATCAATCATGCGTACGCCTTTGGCGGTGCAAAGATGGCGATGGATACGGTTGAGAACCTGCTGGACATCCCCATTGATTATGTCGTCACAATCAACATGGACGGATTTCAAGAAATGGTTGATGCCGTAGGTGGTGTGACCGTTAATAATGCGTTTAATTTTGAGTATGACGGATTTGATTTTATTGAGGGACCGGTTGAGCTTGACGGAGAAGCTGCGCTCGCATATGTCCGAATGCGGTATGAAGACCCCCAAGGCGATCACGGCCGAAACATTCGTCAACGACAAGTGATTGAAGGCGTTTTACAAGAAGGAGCCCGCATCTCTTCGGTCACGAGAATGGATCAAATTCTTTCAGCAATTGGCACAAACGTAGAAACGAACCTTACCTTCCAAGAAATGACCGATCTTTTTGCCTATCAATCAGCACGACATCAAATTGAACAACAAACCCTCACAGGCACAGCCACTTATATTGATTCCATTTACTATTTGCTCGTCAGCGATGAACAAATTGCTGACGTATCCGAGTCTCTTCAAGAGCACCTTGAGTTGTAACATTTTGGACTCTAGGTGCTTTTAGCGGAAGTCTGATTGTTCATTGAATTCATTCGATAACGAAAAACATATATCCCTCTTTCGATGGATTCATGCTATAATAATTCGTAATATTTCCTTTGAGGCAGGTGAGTGAAGATCTAGAATAATGAGTTGCACTCGATTACAGGGGTGATGTTCCTGTTTTCAGAGGCCTATAATCGTTCATCATATCGAGGTTCATTATTCAACATCTATAACAACATACTGTAAACAGAGGAGAATGTTTCATTGAGTACCGGTGTTAGTATGACACTGTTTTTCCTATTGCTTATTGCTACCGCATTTTTCGTAGCATCTGAGTTTTCCATCGTTAGGATCCGTAACAGTCGTCTGAATCAAATGATCGAAGAAGGTAATGTTCCAGCAACACTTATGAAAGATACGGTAGACAAGTTAGACGGGTATTTGGCGGCTTGTCAGTTAGGAATTACGATTACCGCGCTCGGTCTTGGGTGGCTCGGTGAACCGGTTGTCGAACGGTTTATGCACCCGATCTTTGAAGCCGTCGGCATTCCTGACACACTCATTACACCAACGTCCTTTATTTTTGCCTTTGCGATCGTCACATTCTTACACGTCGTTTTTGGTGAACTTGCACCTAAAACGGCCGCGATCCAGAAACCTGAAGCGATTGGATTTTTTATTTTACGACCGCTTCGATTGTTCTACAAACTGGCTTTCCCGATTATTTTCGTCCTTAACGGTGTTGCTAACCGATTCGTCCGCTTGTTCGGTATCCAGCCCGCAGCGGAGCGAGAGGAAGCCCATTCAGAGGAAGAACTGCAGATCATTCTCACAGAGAGTTTGAAGCACGGAGAGATCAATCAATCTGAGTTTGGTTATGTGAGTAACATCTTTGCCTTTGATGAGCGCAAAGCCCATGAGATTATGGTACCCAGAACAGATATGACGTGCCTTTCCCTTCATGATTCTTTCGCTGAATCGATGGCGGTAATACAAGAGAGTCGTTTCACACGATTCCCGATCATTCGTGAAAGCAAAGATGAAGTCATCGGATTTATAAATACGAAACAGTTCCTGCTCTTGAATGTTGAAGATGAGCAGGTCGATATAAATGAAATCGTTCGCCCAGTGCTCACCGTATCCGATCAAACACCGATCAAGCGACTGCTTAAGAAGATGCAGTCTGAAGGGGCGCATCTTGCCATACTCATTGACGAGTACGGCGGGACAGCGGGCATGATTACAATTGAAGACATTCTTGAAGAAATCGTTGGCGATATACGCGATGAGTTTGATGAAGAAGAAATTCCAGAAATCGAACAGATCGCCGACAACCATATGCTTGTCGACGGCATCGCCCTCATCGATGATGTAAATGAATTCATCCCGACGAAGATTGATGAAGATGAATTTGACACGATTGGTGGTTGGCTCTTTGCCAAAAACCCAAGCATTCAAGAAGGGGAACGTTGGCGAACCGACGACCTCGACATCCGCGTCATCAAACGCGACGAGTTTCGTTACCGCAAACTCGAGATCATCTTCACAGAAGAAGACACATCCGAAGACTCGTAGGAGGGGAATTATCCCCTCCTGTTTTTTTATGAGGGGGCTAAAAAAGGGAGATTAAAAACTTCTAATTGGCTAGATCAGATGATTGGTTTTACCGAGTAGCGCAAGAAAGTGAGGCACTTTTTTCAGTGAACTCGCACTTCAACTCCGAGACTCCTATGAATGGCTTCCTGTTATGGTAGGATTTTCAGTTTCTATGGTGGAATTTTCGCCCTACGCCTTGATCAGTACCCGATCCTAGGTGATGGGAAGGCACTGAGAAAGGGAAATTGAAAAACATAAACCTTTGTTTCGTTTGCTATCAATGGAAAATCCCACGTAGACCCTGTCTATGAGGGGATTTTCTTCATTGAGGAACGCTTTTTAGCAGGAATCCCCACTTAGAAAGGCCATATTCCCACATAGACGGTTCTATGATGGGATAATTTATGATTTCAACGCTCCATATTGTTGAAATCCCCACACGGATCGCACCCCCTGAAATGTGTTAACGAGTAACTTAGAAAGTGAGACAGCATTTTTCAGTGAACTCTTTATTTTTGAGGAGGACCAAGCTCTTCAGCGAAGTTCCTCTCGCATAAGACCGAAAAACGAGCGATCCTATCAACTCAGACATCACTGCCATTCTAAGCTCGAGCCGTACTTATCCCGCTACGCCGATCAAGTATTACAATTCCTCTATTTCAAAAGCTGCATGACGAGCTCGCTCACGTAGCTCACTGATAAAACTCTGTTCGTCTCGAGGGGAAACCCTAACATTTCCAAACGATCCATTCCTTATGAACATTTCAATGCCATCGCCAGCTAGATGTAACTTAAACTCGCCAGAAAACAATCCCAAACCATTGAACCGTTGAACCATATAAACATCATCGTATACAACCCTAATCTTAATTAAACCTGCTCGAATCTCTAAATATTGCTCATGAAAATCATAGCGCGTTGCCCAGATTAACATCACGATGAGCAGAACCGAGGAAAAAAGAAGAACAAATATAACCGTTCCCCAAACCGTAAAATTAGTATATAAATGAAGTGCAGCTCCGCCCAACAATAAAAAAAGCCCGAAGTGTACAGTAATAACATATGGGTAATTCACCCGTGATTTAAACGTCATCGGAACCTCCATTAATATGCATATAAACAGCACCGAGAAAGTTACTGGCGTGGGACACATCATCTCGTAGTAAACAGCCTAACGTTTAACCTCAGCTATATTGTGGAAATGTGCCTCTAAGAGGTGATTTCTCATGAAGAATCGCAAAGAAAACGATCCGATACAATTCCAGCGAAAACCTCCCCAAAAACGCAATAATGTGGAAGACAATAAATTCGAAGACCCCGTACCACTTGATGAAGTAAATCGTGAGGAGAAGGAACAGCGAAACAAACGAGCATCCAAATCTTCTTCGCGCACAGATGATTAAAAACTCGCAATTTCTATAGATGCTGAGTACGTGTAAGGCACGTGCTCAGCATCTTTCGCATTCTATATAGGATGAACTTAAGATTCTCCTATTTTGCGCGCTGGGCACAGATTCAACATCCATAAACGAGCAACCTGTCGGCCCCAGCGGGGCCGAAGCCAAATCGAACTCGGTTCGGCGCGTCTCGCGCCGACAATATGCTAGGTTTTTGGCTTGGAAATGCAAAAGATGGTTCTCTGAATCCGTTGCCGCAGGGGATGGCGTCATATGCGGGCAAGACGAACAACCGTTCTGCACGCTAGTTTCCCCTATCTGCGCGCAAGATTGCGCTTTTCTCTGATTTAAGCGCCGACTTCCTCAAACTTGCGCGCAGTTTGTCCCAACTGGAGCGGAGATTCCAGGCTGAAGTGCCAACGACACGTCGGCCCCGCCGGGGCCGAAACAAAACTGCACTCGGTTCGGCGCGGCTCGCGCCGATATAATGTGGGGACTTCAGGGCCGGGATGTACACATGACCTTGTAATCTGTTACCGAGTTTGCTCATTCTGTTCCCTAGTTTATGAGAATATACTGCTTTTGCTGCGATCTTCCCCAACTTGAGAACAGATCGGTCGCAACTCGAGCACAGTTTTCACTTCACCAAGCTTACCATTGGGTCTTAAAGAAATTCTTTTGTTCAACTTATATAGGTGGATCTTCACACATATGCTGCCAGTCTTTTGGTCATCCGAAAAGACCATCAATCACTCTCCCAACCACTTGTTTCCATATCAATGAGCCAGTGACTACGCAGCATAAGCGCTCGCTCAAATCCAGCCAGTGCACCTGCCCCAAAGATCACAGCATTCACTGGTATTGACAACGTGATTGGAGATGTGAAGGTGCCTACATTCTCTGTCACCCACGGGACATCACTTATCGTTTCAATTAACTGCGGGATGCTTAAGGCAAGTGAAACCAATAGAACAATTGCTGCAAGACCGCCAATCACTCTACTAAACAATGGGAATTGCTTGTGCACCCACATTCGTAAACCTCGAATGGAACGTCGGTCCGGATAAACCGAAAAGGATTCATCTTTCTCCGTTGCGTAATGTATCCGATTAATCCCGTAGCCCCCACTACTAATTTCCAAAACTCCATTTTCTATAGGAAAAACGGCTGGCAGTTTTGAATACGCTACATGTTTTCCTTCACGGTATAAATCAACTTTAGGCTCGTCAGCGAAGTAGCTTGATTTTATCGCATACATCGTTTTTCTATTCTCTTTGTTCTTAATAACGATATGAAACAAGGAATGTGTGAATACGTGCCAAAATTGATACTTCTTTAATGAATGACCGTCTCCCTTCTTCACTCTTTTCATCGTCCTCTGTCGCTTCCTTCTTCGCATAAATCGGAACACCGACGCTCACCCTCACTTTCTTCCTTTTGAATAAGTGAAGCAATCACCAAATCTCATTCTTACATAGAAGTTTGTACGTATATGCCTTTAATTTAGACACAAATACCCTTCGATTAACACCCAAATACGTGTCACTGTCATGAATAGAGAGAAACGGGTCGCGACGGGTCTATAGAATCCAACACTTGCGCGTAGTGATTGACATGCTCTTTACTCAAATTGCTCACGCAATATATATGAGCAAATAAAGCGTATAAGGGATCAAAAGCCCAATCGTCGTAAACAACCCAGGCGTGTACGCTCTCAAAATGATGGTTTGCACGACATGAACGACATGATGAAGGAGTGCGAGAATTAAGAAGCCAATATACAATCCATCAACCCATCCATTACCGGCAAAGAATACTTTAATTAGCGTGATCCCTGTTGTTGTTAACAAAATGAATACATCTCTTTTTGCAAAGTCGTGGGAATTGATGTTCCAAAACTTCCATATGTATTGTTTGAGACGTGTATTCGCCAAATGCTTCGTGTGTGCTCCCCATTTTTCAACCGTAATGATCTCTTCAAAATCATGGAACATGAACAAAATAACAAAAAGCCATACGAGCGTTACACCGAGCGTATCTTCCATGTGGACTTCTTCCCTTTCCCAACATACGTCTTTTACGCATCAGTTTGACATTTTGTTTCATCTACAACAAAAATATCATGTTGCACTTGAACATCACGTAACGTGATGTTCTACGCTGGATAAAGAATGTCACTAAACATGAGAAAGGTGCAAAATGATGAAACGTTTTTTAAAGGTTCTATCTGTGTTCACAATTTTACTAGTGGTTGCTGTGTTATCGATTTTTGGAATGCGTGTTTACAACCACGCTACGTATCAGTGGGAGGAAGATGAGGTTGTTCATCTTCATGATTACGAAGCCTATCCGGATACTTTCTCTAACGGACAGATTACTCACTTCGAAGAAGGTGTGGCAAATGGATTCCACCTTCAGCCAGACGAACCAATCGACGCTCCACCAGTTGTTCTATTTGGGGGCTCTGAAGGCAGCAGCAATTTCGAAGAAGCTGTTAGGCTTGCAAAAGAGGGCTACGAGACGTATGCGCTATTCTTTTTCGGAGCCTCTAATCAGCCGGAAACACTTAACCGGGTTCCGCTAGAATTTTTCTCAGATTTTCTCAAAACTTTTGATTTGGAGGAAACAGCTGTCACAGTCATTGGCTATTCAAAAGGAGCAGAGCTAGCACTGAACTTAACGAACTACTATCCAACAATTGAACAGCTCGTCTTATATACACCGAGTGAGTATACGTATATGGGGTTGGAATTTAGTGCCGACACTGGGTCTTCTTGGACGTGGGAAGGTGAAGAGTTACCGTATATCAACTTTGATGGTGTGGATGGATTTACGATGTTTACGACGATGTTTGATATGCTCATCGCCAGTCCGATTGCGTATCGTGACACTTATGAAAGTGCCGTAGAAAATGCGAATAACCGGGAAACCGCACGTATTAACACGTCAAACTTCGACGGTCGAGCACTTCTTTTTGCCGGTGAAAAAGATGAGATGTGGCAAGGCGACACAGCCGCTCGGCAGATTGGCGAGGCGCTTGGTAACCAAGCCGAGGTTGTTCTTTACCGAGAAGCCGGCCATTCATTTGGCATGTCCCCTTACTATGCGGGTATGGCACTCGGCGGAACCACCCAAGCAAACGTTGAAGCTAAACGAGATAGTGATGAACTGTTGTTCGATTTCCTCGCCGAGTAATCGCTCTCGATATTCGATCAATGATTTTTATAGAAAAATAAAAAGCTAATCCTGCCATACTTGCAAAGAAAACGTCTCCTAACCCTAAACCTAGCTCCAAATATCGATCACGGTTTATCGCAGAATTCACAACACCAATGAACACAAATGCGACGACACCCGCAGTCATGTAATACACCCATTGAAAGCCAAATCGGATACGCTCAATCAAAAAAGCTGCGGGAATGGCTAGGGAGATATACATCGGCCAAGCAAATATAAAATAAATAATAGCGTAGGCGTTGAAGATCGCTGAAAACGATAGTGACTGTACACCTTGATGAAAAAGATTGTACGCAAAAAGAACAAACATAAGTAAGAATGGAGAAAGTAACGCAGCAAGCAACTTCTTTCCGATGCTTTTTAATATAGTCATGTAGTATCCCCCCTCTGATCTCTCATTGTAACAAGGTGGAGGAAGGTTGCACGTCATTCCATGGTATAATTTTCTTTAATTGGAATTTTAAGCATCAGAGTGCGTTTTTCAAAAATTGGATGTAGCGTTATTTACAACATCTATATGAGGTGAATACGATGAGCTTCCTGCTCGACCGCTTCCTACCGATCGCTGCGTTCTCTTTATTCTTGGCCGCTATCTTTACCCGTTCGTCTCCACTATTTATTGTTGCGCTCTGCGGCATCGTGTTTGCGGTTACTCGGAGAGTTCTAATGTTGAGTCGTAACAACGAGCATAAGAAGATTCCCCTAGTCGTCGGTATCTCGATTCTCATCATTATGACGTTTGCACCGTTGTTTTGGTAGAACTCAAAATGAGGATGCTTCCCACTTCGGGACTTCCTCTACTTTTTTGTTAGCCTCGGCAAAAGCTTTTTTTCAAAATCGATCATTTCTCCACGCTTCACTTCAAATGGCAGCATACTTGTTTCATCAAGCATGTAGTTTAAGAAAAAGTAGCCAAAGTACGATGCCCGGAGTGTCGGATCATAGTTCAAGTTAAACACCCGAAACACCCTTGCAAAATAATCATCATACTCCCCATGCAAATAAGCAATCACACTAGAATCATCGTTATTCACATCAAATTCATTCCACATAAACTTAAAAAAATCATAGAAAAATACGTACTGCCCTGACGTATCATAGTCGATGTACCACACTTCTTTCTCCCCGGATTGGTCTTCGGTTATTAATAGATTATCCGTCCACAAATCCCCGTGCAACGGGATATACGAGAAGTTTACGTCAAACAATGACTCATCAATCAACGCAATAATATGCTGAAAGATCGGGCGGTGCACTCGATTCTCACTACGCTCAAGCAACTCATTCATCGTTTGTTTTGTTAAACGTGTATCACCTTTTATTGATGTAAAGTAATCTGCATAATCAGTAAAAATGGTGTTTAAAATGGCTTTTTTGTGTGACTGAGCACGTAAAGTCGGTTCAATGTACGGCTCAACGATCGTTTTTTCTTCTTCATTACGGGCGATGATCGGTGGTGTGCGAAAATACTGAGAAAAATGAGCCGTATTCGCTAATTTTCTATCGTACGTGTCCCGACTGCAACTCACAGTTAGCACCTCATCGGCAGAAAATAGCTTACAATCACCGTTGCTTGAGAACCAAAGGATCGAGCCTAGAAATTGCTTTTCGCCTTCACCCGTTATTTCTAACGATTCGTTCACCGTGGTCATTTTTGCTGAAACGACGGGATGATGACGTCGCTCATCCTTGTAAATCATTCTCTTTTCATCACCAAAGTAATAGCTGCCATCTTCTAAGTATTTATGGAGCGCAAATGCTCTCCTCTGTTTCCATTCCTCACTCACATTGCAACCCTCCTTTACATACCGTTACTCTTTATATCTATTGTATTCAAAAATAAAACCAATAACAGTACGATCGTTATAGGCCCTCGACTATGAATAAGCTTTTTCAGTTTAAAAATTTGGTCAAGATTTGTGATCAACAATACAACCGCAGAAACAGCCTTTAGAAATATCATGTATCCAGGGATGTGCAAGATATTCATTGCACCTAGCAAAGCCGTGACACCAAGAGCTAATCCTGTAAGGGCTGTAATGACAACGAGTAACAAATTATTCTGTTTATTTTTCATATCATTTCCTCTATAAAGACTAAATACCCTTTCCCCACCCTTTGAAACGCTAATTTTGTAACTTCATGAAACTAATTACCCGCCTGACAATGTATAATGAAACTAATATATCAATTGTTTTGAATGATCAGTTTTTTACTGTTGCACGAACTGCATAACAGCCATATACGCTATTCTCGCTAAGAGAAAGATGACTACCGCGACACTCGTTACAGCGATTTTTACTTTTTCAATAAGCCACAAACTTCGCCTATACATCATCGTCCTCCATCCATTAATACCTCTTTGACAAAACGACAAATGAAAGAAATACGACGCTAATCATGGTCGCTGTAATGATTCCGACGGTTTGCATGCCATTAAAATGAATAACGTCTGCCATGAATAGCGTCATTAATATGATAAAAACCCCCATCATAATAAGAAACGTAAAGAGCATGCCTCTTTCTCTTATTTTCTGTGTGCGTTCGTCGTTCACTTTAAATTGTGGGTACAAATACGCTAGTGAAAAACACATCGTCGCCACGCCAAATTGGATAAACTCAGTCCCTTGTAAACCTGTGCTACTTTGCGTTCCAGCATAGACGAGTAACAAGGCATATCCTAAAAATATGACACCCGAAACGATTAAAAGGATTCGAACTCCAACATTTCTCATGACTATCATCATTCCTCCTGATCTACTTCTTCAAAAATAAATACGTTTTCAATGGATGTATCAAATGAACGAGCGATATGAAACGCTAACGGTAACGAGGGGTTATATGTTCCCTTCTCGATTGATATAATCGTTTGGCGTGACACACTTAGCTGTTTGGCCATTGCTTCTTGCGACCACCCATATAGTTTCCTTAATTCTTTCATTCGATTTTTCATCTCAAATAACCCTTTCGTGTTCTATTCACACGATTAAGTAAAGCTCACTTTACCGTAAAGTGTGTTTTACAAAAATATCATTTATTGATTTTCTCCACCGTTTGTTTTATTATAAATAGAGTGATCGATATATATACATAAGGGGAGTGTATACAGTGAGCAAAAAACGTGAACAACTGCTTCAACAGTCTGAGCAGCTTTTTAGCAATCAAGGTTTTCATGCTGTTGGTTTAAAACAGCTCATTAAGGAAGCGGACGTTTCTTTAATGACGTTATATAATCATTTTGATTCGAAAGAAAGCCTGATTTTAGAAATTTTAAAACGGCGAGAAAAAAGGTATTTTGAGTCACTTAATACGGCAAGTCGGAGCGATGACTTGTCCATTCCGCATGCTTTCACAGAAGCTCATCTCAAGTGGACACGTGCAAATAAAGCGAATGGCTGCATGTTTCTAAGAGCAAAAGAGGAATACAACTCGATCAATGATGAGGTTGTTGCATTTGTAGAACAGCACAAAACTCACCTGTTTCAACTGTTTCATGAACACGGATTAACGAAACAAGAAGCGCTACGATTAGTGCTGTTATTTGAAGGAGCTACCAGCTCAGCAGAAGTGTTTGCGCTCAGCGAAGTTGCCGAAGAGTTGCGGTATTCGGTCCAAGCGTTGTTCCCAAATTCATAGGGAATACGCTTTTATTTTCACTTTAAATTATAGTGATCGATCTATATAATAAGGAGTCTTTTTCATGTGGAAAATTGTTGTGCCCGGTCTTGCCATGATTGCCGTTACTTATGCTTTTGCACGTCTTAGCTTCGGAATGTTTCTTCCGGACATCTCTAACACACTCGGTTTGGATGCGAGTGACGGCGGATTAGTCGGTTCGATTGGTTATATATCCTACTCAATCGCTTTATTCTTTTCATCGTTTGCGATCCATCGTTTTGGTTTTAAGCGAGTTAACCAGATTGCGGGGCTAACCGCCGTAGTTGGACTGGTCGGTATGGCCACAGCTACCTCACTGTTGCACCTTGGCGCAGGTGTATTTATTGCCGGTTTAGGTAGCGGTCTTGCATCACCGGCGCTTAGTCAAATGGCTTATCAAACATTCACCCGCACACGAGTGGACCAAGCAAATACGTGGATCAATAGTGGCACGAGTTTCGGTATTATCCTCACAGGCCCTGTTGTGCTGATGTTCACAGAACATTGGCGACTATCGTTTTTCATGTTTGCCATCGTCGCATTTGCCGTGACCTTATGGAACAAACGTATCATTCCTAATGCTTATGAGAATCGGCATGTTGACGAACCAAACATAGATTGGACGTCCACGCTGCGAAACGGTTGGTCACTGATCACTGCGTCGGTCATCGTCGGCTTCAGCTCATCCATCTATTGGACGTTTTCGCGAAGTTTTGTTACAGAGCAATACAACATGACCGCAAATGAAAGTGTTCTCTTTTGGATCGTCGTAGGCGCAGCGGGTGTACTCGGAGGGGTGGCTGGAGGTTTGATACAAAGAATCGGACTCGGTTTATCGTATCGGATGATTTTAGTGACGTTGTTAAGTTCCGTCGCAATGTTAACGGTTCACACTCCGTTCGCCATCTACACTTCACCAGCCCTTTTCGGTGGAGCATATATCTTCTTGACTGGCTTACTCATCGTTTGGGCAACGAGAACCTTTGTCCATTTGCCAGCGCTAGGTGTGAGCATGTCCTTTTTAGCTTTAGGAATCGGCCAATCTTTAGGATCTTTTATCGCCGGTATGGTCATAGACATCAGCTCCTATCCATTTGCCTTTATCTTGTTCGCATGTGTGGGCGTCATTGGTTTAATCATCCCGGTGAAGGACACGAACGACTAGAGATGACAGGGCAACATCGGTGGTCAAAAGACGCCCACCGTGTTTTCTATATACTCCAGAGCACAAGGGCGACACGGTTCACGTTTCTGCCTACGTGCCAAGCTGTATGGAAAGAAGTCCAAATGCCCCATATATTCATTTTTGTGACACTTGAGAAAGAAAAATCATCATTTTAAACGTGGATGCGCACATAAACGAAGTCAACGGTCACAAATCACGATATATGTGACCGTTGAGGACCGAAAGTGCACGGTTTAAAGGCTGGATTGTCACATACGTGTCAGGAGATCACACGCTTGCACGAGATGGTGACCATCGGTCACGTCTTTTTACCTTTCGGCATACGTTTTCCGTGTTGCCTGCAACCCTTGCAGTGACGAACAACGATCGACATCGAAGTGAGATGAACTTCACCAGTCGATCGGTAGACATTCACCTGCAAACAGCGATCTCGATCATCGGATCCAATGAATTTCTTTCGTTAAACTTATATAGATCGCTTTGAACACCGCAGTTTACCTGATCGTCGACACTTTTTGAACGTTCGCTTCTACACTGAACTTCAACTTTGTTTATTTATAACCAAACTCAAGAGCTGGCAACCAAAGGTGCCGATGGTAAACCGAACGACCCTGTGCTGACATGTTGTTGGCTTTTCTGATTGAAAGGAGCAGTACAACCTGAAGAACAAGTGGAACTCTTCATTTCGTCCTGTACAGATCATTGAAAAAAGCTATCCCTATTCGTCACGAACGAACGGGGATAGCTAACGGTTCTAAAAGGTTTTAAACGAACTGCTCCACAGATACATCAGACTGTCTGACGCCGATGTTCTGCTCATACCAAACGGCAAACACGTACAATACCCAGATTTTTCGGCTATGGTCGGCAAGGCTTGCTTGATGTTCCTCGACGAGCTGTTTGGCATAGGTGAGGTTCACGTAGTCGCCAACACCCGCTCGGTAAATTCTTTCAAGGCATTGCTCTCCACGCGACCTGCGTAACCAATCACGCAACGGGACGGGAAAGCCGAGTTTCGGGCGATGGAGTACATGGTCGGGCACAAGATCGGCAAACGCTTCTCGAAGTAATGCTTTCGTCGTCTGTTTTGTAACGAGCAACTCCGTCGGAATGGTTTTTGCCACATCGTACACCTCTTTATCCAAAAACGGCACCCGAAGTTCAAGGCTATGTGCCATTGACATCCGGTCTGCTTTCGCTAATATATCGCCAGGGAGCCAGAAGTTTTGATCGATATACTGCATTTGTCTAACAGGATTGAGATGCGTGACTTGTTCATAGTATGGAGCGAGTAAATCCTCGATCTTATGGTGAAACAAACGTTTGTTTAAGATGATTTCTTTATCATCGGTAAAAATTTTTGCATTTCCTACGAAGCGCTGTTCAATGGGTGTCATCGCCCGCGTAAGATAGTTTTTTCCATAGAATGCAGGTAAATGGCTTAACACCTTCTGAACGGATCGTTTCATTACTCCGGGTAACCAATCCACTTTGGAAAGTGCCGTCGGCTCTTGATAAATGCGGTAACCGGCAAACAGCTCGTCCGCTCCTTCACCAGACAGAACGACGGTTACTTCCCGACTCGCCATTTCACATAATGCATAAAGAGGTACAGCAGAAGGATCGGCAACAGGCTCGTCCAACTTTTGAATTACTTCTTCTGCTAACTGGAAAAATTCCTCTTCACCGATGATTCGCTCATGATGATGCGTGCCGAGCATTTTTGCCGTCTTTCTAGCAACTACACATTCATTCTGCTCACCTTCAAAGCCGACAGAAAACGTATGAAGAGGCCCTAATTCTCGCATAAGCGCCGTAATGATGGTGGAATCAATGCCACTGGATAAAAAGCTGCCAATCGGAACATCACTTTGCATGTGTAGACTGACGGATGACTCCATCACTGTCCGAATCCGTTCTTTCCATTGTTCAGAAGTGTATGAGGCCGTTTCCTTTTGTGTACACGGTTGCCAGTAACTCTCAATGCTCACTGATCCATCTCGTTGGACGTGCATTAAGTGCCCGGGTTTTAACGAATTGATACCCGTTGCCATCGTTTCAACTCCCGGAACATATTGAAGTGTAAGGTAGTGAGACAAACTTTTATGATTCACTTGGACGTCACTCTCCATAACTGTCGCTAAACTACTCGCTTCAGATGAAAATAACATCCGCTCCCCGTCACGTGTGTAGAGAAGAGGCTTGATGCCAAACGCGTCTCTTCCAGCGACAAGTACTTCGTTTTCGTCATCCCACAAAAGAAAAGCGAACATCCCCCGCAGTTCTTTAACGAAGTCACTTCCATACTCTTCATATAAATGTACGATCACTTCCGCATCACCATTCGTGGCGAACTGGTGACCTTTCGCTTCCAAGTCCAACCGTAACGATCGATAGTTGTATATTTCGCCGTTACAAACGAGGCGCAATGTGCCATCTTCATTTTTGAGTGGCTGTATCGCTCCTTCTGTATCAATAATGGCAAGACGGCGAAATCCAAACCCGACGGGTTGTTTTACCCACACCTGGTCATCATCCGGCCCCCGGTGATGCATCCTTTCATTCATCGCATAAAGATCTTTTACATTGATCGCCTCATTTTGAAAAGAGATCATCCCGTTAATTCCGCACACTTCGCTTGTCCCCTTTACACTAATTTGGCACGGTTGCTTCCTTCCATTCCCAACTATCGACCAGTTGTTCTTCGATGTGTAATCTTCCCTCTATTGCTTCGATCGTTTCTGCAATGGATGTGATCGCAATCGTATACTCGTCATAGTCAATCAAGTAAGCATACCCTCGCTCAAAATCTTGGTAATCAATCACAGTTCCTCCGAGATTTTCAAAAGGATTATCTGAATAGCTTTCTACAGGTGTATCAATTTCATTCGCATAAGCATCAAAATTATCGGTATCGTCTCCATCAAAAATTTGAATATGGATCGGGTCCGCACGAATTTCTTCGCCGTCCTGAACGTCAGTATCAATCGATTCAGGTAGATAAAACGAGAAAGGTAAGTCTTCATCATCAACAAGCTTTTGCCTTACATCTGATGGCATCCCTTCTTGTTCAATCGTAATTTCTCGTTCATCTGGGCGCTCAGAAAGACCGTAATTTGCAGGTATTTCCGCAGGGGGACGCTCGACTGGAAGTTGTGTTGATGAATACTCGGGACGAACAGACTCCGGAACAACAGTAACGAGCGTAAATACGAGTGCTCCAATAAGGACCGTTCCACCACCAAGACCAAAGATCATCTGCTTCCTTCGTCGTTTAGGCGCGTGGGATCGCTGTCTTTTGCGCGCATCGCTAATCCCTTCCAACGCACTTGCATACGTTTTTGTTTTCAACGATTCTGGCGCCCCAATCCGCTGCTTAATCGATACATCCCAATTACGCATTACGATCGCTCCCCCTTTCTGCCATCCGCTTTCGCAATGCTTTACGTGCTCGGTGCTGTAAAGCCTTCACAGATAAACTTGATTTGTTAATGACGGCTGCTGTTTCTTTAATAGTCAGTTCTTCAATATAACGACAGTGAATCACCGTCTGTTGATCGATCGAGAGCTCTCGCATACACATGACCAATTCATCGAATTCACTTTTTTCAACAATCGCTTTCTCAATGGAATACTCCTCTGTAGAGGCGACTTCCAATAAAGCTTCCGATTTATTGTTTTTATTTTTTTTGTAATAATCAATCACGCAATGACGACTAATCTTAAACAACCACGTCTTAAAGCTGCTATCGCCACGAAACGTATGCAAGGCACGAGCCATTTTCAAAAACACATCTTGTGTAATTTCCTCTGCATCATGATAATTGTTGGCACTCATGTACGCATACTGAAAGATATGATCAACATAACGATCATGCAATGTTTTTAGTGCGCCATCATCCCCATCAAGAGCCGCTTCAACGCAATGAAAATCATCCATAGCCTTCACCTCAAATTGCCTTCTCATAAGTAATAGACTGTTCATAACACTAAAGAGATACGGGTAAGATTAAATTTTTTTCAATCAGTCTGAGACCTTCTCTGAAGTACAAATGTGATAAAATACAGATTAGCATGTATATTGCTTCAATAATGGTGAGGTGGAACGTATGATGAAGTTTGATCCAATGTATTATCCATATCATTCCAGAAGAAGTTCTGTCTATAGTCAAAAAGGAATGGTCGGCACGTCGCAACCTTTAGCGGCTGAGGCTGGCATGGAGATGATTCGAAAAGGGGGAAATGCTGTTGATGCAGCGATTGCAACGGCAGCTTCACTCACGGTCGTTGAACCGACGTCCAACGGGATTGGCGGCGATTCTTTCGCCATAGTGTGGATGGATGGGAATATGTACGGAATGAATAGCAGCGGTCGAGCACCTGAAGCCATTTCCATTGAGCGCGTGAAAGATCGTGGACATACAGAGATGCCTCAAAAAGGGCTTATTCCCGTCACTGTTCCCGGTGCACCGAGCGGGTGGATTGCACTGTCCGAGCGGTTTGGGAAACTTTCTTTAGAAGAAGTCCTTGCCCCAGCCATTTCGTATGCTGAAGGTGGCTTTCCTGTTAGCCCGGTCGTTTCTCATCACTGGAAACGTGCGGTGCGTTCCTACCCCGCTGACAATCCAGTGTTTCAACCGTGGCATGATACATTCACAAAAGACGGGCGAGCACCAGAACCAGGTGAGGTGTGGACATTGCCAGGACACGCCGACACCCTTAGAAAGATTGCAAAAACAAATGGGAGAGCGTTTTACGAGGGTGAGCTTGCTGAAGCGATTGATGCGTTTTCTACGGCTCATGACGGGTTTATTCGTAAATCAGATTTGGAGAGTTTCCAAACGGACTGGGTAGATCCAATTTCTGTGAATTATAAAGGGTACGACGTTTGGGAGTTGCCGCCAAACGGGCAAGGCATCGTCCCACTCATTGCTATGAATATTCTAAATGGCTTTGACTTACCGGCAAAAGAAACCGCACAAACGTATCATACACACATTGAAGCACTCAAACTCGCTTTTGCTGATGGCTTTGAATATATTACTGACCCAGAACATATGAAAATCGACCCGTCGTTGTTGCTTACAGAGGAATATGCTGAAAAGAGACGGGCGTTGATCGGCCCAGAAGCGGCCGAACCCGCTGCAGGTGAACCCGCTCGTGGTGGCACGGTTTACATGACAGCGGCCGACGGCGATGGCAACATGGTTTCTATGATTCAAAGCAATTACGCAGGCTTTGGGTCAGGCGTTGTCATCCCAAATACAGGCATTAGCTTGCAAAACCGTGGATGGGAATTTAAGTTAGACCCAGACGCTGCCAACGCATTAAAAGGTGGGAAGCGGACGTACCACACGATCATTCCGGGATTCTTAACGAAAGGTCGCGTACCCGTTGGCCCATTTGGCGTTATGGGTGGGTATATGATGCCGCAAGGTCATTTGCAAATTCTAACGAACAGCATCGATTATGGATTTCATCCGCAAGCAGCTCTAGATGCCGCTCGCTGGAAGTGGACTGGTGGAAAAACCGTAGAAGTCGAAGCGAGCTTTCCTACAGAGATTGCAAGACAGCTAGAAAGAAAAGGACATATTATTAAACCGACACTTGAAGGGGGCAGTTTCGGACGTGGCCAGATCATTTGGCGCGACCCAGACACCGGCGTGCTCGTAGGCGGTACAGAACCCCGCGCAGATAGCCATATTGCCATATGGTAAGATAAGCTTCTGCTAGGCCATACTCAACAACGAAGGCAAGGGGACATCCCCTTGCTGTTCATCGTTAGAAAGGAAGCAATCCTCATGAATTTACAAATCCAATGGAAGATCTTCATCGCAATGGCACGGGCAAATGTCCTCGGATATGGTGGGGGACCCGCGACGATCCCACTCGTACATAAAGAAATCGTCGAAAAATATCGCTGGATGAACGATGAAGAATTTACAGAGGTGGTCGCGCTCGGAAACACACTACCAGGCCCAATCATTACTAAACTTTGTGGGTATGTCGGCTATAGAGTAGGCGGGATTGTCGGTATGATAAACGCCGTGTTAGCCACAGTCATGCCGACTGCCATCATTATGCTCATCCTTGTTGGTACACTGACAACATTTAGGGAAACACCGATCGTTCAAGGCATGACGAATGCAATTATGCCAATTGTAGGCGTGCTCTTGCTATCCCTAACATACAACTTTTTAAAACAATCCACACAGAAAGCCGGATTCTTCCTGACCATAGTTTTGACGGTCATCAGTCTATTATTATTTGAATGGCTAAATTTGCATCCCGCAATTCTTATCGTTTCATTGATTGCGATTGCCTTCGCACAGAAACCGAAACCACAACCTGCTAGAAAAGAGGAGGCGTAATCAATGCTCACGGACTTATGGAACTTATTTCTTGCCTTTTTCATACCGGGCATCGTTGGTTACGGTGGCGGTCCAGCATCCATTCCACTCATTGAACATGAAGTTGTACATCGTTACGGTTGGATGAGTACTCAAGAGTTTGGCGAAGTTCTCGCGCTCGGAAACGCCATTCCAGGACCGATTGCCACAAAAATGGCCGCTTTTGTCGGTTGGGAAGTCGCTGGTGTTCCCGGCGTTCTCGTTACCCTGCTCGCAACGGTCGGTCCGTCGCTTGCGCTCATGATGCTTTTAATGAGTATCCTACTGAAATTTAAAGACCACCCCCGAGTGAAAAACATGACGAACTATATCCGTGCACCGATTGCGGTTCTCCTCGGCGTACTTACGTATCAGTTTTTCTTCATGTCTTGGGAAGGGAATGGGATGTGGCAAACGGTGCTCTTGGTCGGCGCTGCACTATTACTCCTAGAGAAATTTAAGGTTCACCCTGCGATCGTCATCGTAAGTTCGCTTCTGTATGGTGCGATTTTCTTATCATAAATAAAAATGGGTAATATGAACTATAATAAAGGTTGGTTTAATTGGTATTTTATGGTAAATAATCCCTCCTCAATTCGTTTTGATTTTCAGACTATTGTATGGTTTAATAGAAAGTGAGTAAGCCATTCTTGAATATATTTTTATTCACTAGGGGAGCCGGCACCGGCTGAGAGAAGCAATGTTTCGACCCTTTGAACCTGATCTGGATTATACCAGCGTAGGGAAGTGGAGCTTGTTTTAACCATGCTCTGTTTTCTATGCAGAGCTTTTTTTATTGCTCTCATAGAGAACCGAACGCCGGTGCCCTCACTGTGAATCAAAACACTTATGGAGGGATTTTGTAATGTCATTTACTGAAGAATTACGTAAAGAATGTGCCCCTGTTTTTGAAGCGATCTTTGAGCATCCGTTCGTGCAAGGCATTGGAAACGGCAACCTTCAACCCGGTCAACTGACCCATTATGTAAAACAAGACTTTGAATATTTGAATACGTTTATGCAAATTTACGGACTGGCGATCAGCCGCTCAGAACGAAGAGAAGATATGCAATTATTAAATGAACAAATTTCTTTCGTACTCAATGATGAAGTCCATCCGCACAACAATTTCTGTCAAGTTGCTGGTGTAAACTACGAAGACTTGCAGTATGAGCCTCTCGCACCAACCGCTCATCACTATACTCGGCACATGTTGGATGTGGCTCACCGAGGGTCGTTTGGCGAAATGATTGCCGTCCTCCTTCCTTGTCCTTGGACGTATTACGAAATTGCGGTTCACTTGGACAAGACGAAACAGCCGGGTAAAAACCATCCTTTTTATGATTGGATCTCTTTTTATAAAGAAATGGGTGACAGCGTTACGATGGCCTTTCGTAATCGTCTTGATGAATACGCCAAGACCGCTACCGATGAAGAAAAAACAAGGATGCGTGATGCCTTTCTAAAGAGCTGTCAATTGGAATGGCAGTTCTGGCAAATGGCGTTTACCGAAGAAAAGTGGCCCGTACAAATATAATTGAGGAAAGCCAGAATGGGTAATGTACCCATTCTGGCTTTTTGCGAGCACTCAAATCCGACCGACTCATTCTACTCCGATTACGCAAGGGGGGAAGGGACGCTTCTACGCGAGATTCTTGCGTTTTTGCGGCCGTTTCGGTGATGTGCACGTTTTCGACGCCGGTGTGCACATTTTCGACACCGATGTGCACGCTTTCGACAATGCGCCCCGCCGCAAATGAACCGCCCTTTACTTTGCCCCGTTCGTCTTATTATTTTTTCTCCAGTAAATAAAAATAGCAAGCCCTAATAGAAGTAAGGGGATGAGCACTGGAGACAGACCAATGACGAATACCACCACGCCTGAGACGATTGCCATGAGCACGTTAATCGTGTCGGTAAACATATTCGACGCTTGCCCCCAGGTGTTTAAAGAGGTTTGATCGGTCAACATTGACCCTGCGGTCTCGCGCACGTTAATATTCACCAATGCGTACGTCACTTGATGGTCTAAATAATTCATGCGACCTTGAATTGTTTCAATTTGCTCTTGCGTGTCCGCCAGATCATCCGAGATAGAAAGCAAGTCTTCTGTCGTATCTGCATCTTCCATAAACACGAGCAGCCGTTCTTCAACAGCTTCGTGCGACCGAAGTCTTGACTCTAGATCGACGTACTCTTCTGTCACGTCTTCACCTGTCGTCATTCGGTCGACGACTTGTAAACTAAGGGACTCTATCTGATCCAAAAAGGGTGTAAAGTTCTCTTCAGGCACGCGCACAGCAAACGTCCCGCTCATTTCACCGTCTCCTGCATCTTGGACAGACGACTCCACAACAAAGCCATTCATTTCTTCAATGGATTGCTGAATCTGGTCTTGAGCTTCTTGAAACCTTTCAACATCAATTGTGAGGTGACCATTATATACGATCATTCGCTCTGCCGTATCAATCGCTTCCACTTCCGCTTCATTTGCAGCCGAGTCGTCTAACGTTTCCCCCTCGTCCAACTCCACCTCCGACTCAGCATGATCTTGAGCAACATCTGCCCCGCTATCATTTCCTTCTTGAGAAAGATCTGCCGCTTCGTCATTTTGGTTATCACTACACGCAACAACAAAGGCGAAAAATAGAAAAACGAGCATGATTTTATAATTCATCTTTTGACCCCCTTCTCTTTCCTTCTTTGTCGTTGCCCACCATTATTTGTTTCAATTATTTGAAAATATGTAAAAAAACCTAATAGGGGAAAGCTCCCCTACCAGGTCTTTACGTTTACGCTTCAGGTCCTTCAAAACTAAGCAATCGGTCATCTTCATCGATTGGGTCGCCTCGTCCATCCGTATTGTTCGTAATCACATAAAACATGTTCTCGTTTTCGTCATATACGACATCACGCCAGCGTCCTTCTCCTTCAAGGATTGTATCTGTTGTGTTGTCGTCCACATCAAAGCGAATCAACTGTTCACCGGCAAGCGCAGCTACATAAAATGATTGCTCACCAACCATCGCAGCTCCTGACGGAGCCCACGTCTCTTCACCAGAGTTCATGACTGCCGTTTCCATACCTTCTTCGGTTTCATCACCAACAATTTCTGGCCACCCATAGTTGTTTCCAGGTTCAATGTGATTGATTTCGTCGTTCGCCGTAGGACCATGCTCTGTACTAAACAGTCGGTCATCATCTGTCCAATCCAACCCTTGTGGATTTCGATGACCGTAAGAATAGACGTAAGAGTCATCAAATGGATTATCTTCGGCTACCGTGCCATCGAGGTTCATTCGCAAAATTTTACCCGCTAAGCTGTCCGTGTCCTGGGAAAGCTCTGGATCTTCCGCATCACCTGTCGTTGCATACAAATACCCATCTGGTCCGATCGCGAGTCTACCGCCGTTGTGCGTCGTCGCTCCTGGAATGTCTTCTATCAAGACATCCGTTTCTTGCCATTCATCACCGTCACGTTCAATCTCAACAATCCGATTATAAATGCCATCAGTGGCTACATACGTATGATAGATGATCGCTGTATCTTCATCTTCTGGATGCAACACCATGCCATGAAGACCACCTTCACCCTCTTGGTGGACTTCCTCGTCTAGCGCAAGACTCATTGGCGTCGTTTCTCCGTCAGTAATTTCAATAATCTGGCCTTCTCGCTCAGTAACATATACTGTGCCGTCATCAACGAGTGTAATACCCCACGGGGCAGCTAAGTTTTCTGCTAATGTCTCATAGTCTCCAGCCATTTCATCTTCGTCAATGTCTTCATCATCTGCAGGCTCAGGTTCACCTTCAGTCGGATCATCTTCACCGAGTTCATCGGAACCGCCGTCTGTCGTCTCTTCGCTTTCTTCCTCTTGCGGTTCTTCTGGTGAACACGCACCTAACATTAGTACACTTGCACCGAAGATCATCGTATATTTCTTCAAGTTATGACGCCCCTTTTTTCTAGAAATCTATTCTTCTGTACCCCGTACAAAAGAATTTCAATCTAAAGATCAGGGGCGATATTGGTTTACACTCGGTAATACTTCCAGCTGCCATTCTCTTCGTGACGAGCGATCTGCTGTTTGTCGCGCAAGTACTCAAGGTGGGCAAGTGTCTCACCGATAGCGAACCTTGTTTCGTGAACGGTGAGTACTTTAGGGAATAACTTCGCACAAACATCATGTACAACGACAGGCTCTTTCACATACTCATACACTCGTTCTAGCCGCTCATCATGATGAGCAGCAATTTCATCGATTCGCTCGTTGGCACCGTGAAACGGCTTCCCGTGTGATGGAACAACCAAATCTGCGTCTAGTTTCTTTATTTTTTCTAATGATGTGAGATAGTCTTTCAGCGGGTTATCTCGACCATGAAACCAATACGAAATATTCGGCGTAATTTTTGGTAGCAGATGATCAGTGGATAACAGCACATTTCGTTCACGATTGTACAAAACGATTAGGCCATCTGAATGACCCGGCGTAAAGATCGCCTCATACTCAAACCCACCGAGCACGAACCGCTGTCCTTCCACAATGTGATGATTGATCGTTGGCAAAGGGTTAATTCTTGGGATAAAAGAAGCGGTATTTTCTTTCATCTCTTGTGCATCGTGCTCTGGAATTCCTGCAAGCAAATAGTACGCATACATTTCATCAAGAAATTCCGGCGTCCATGCATTCAACCCAGCCTTAGCATCGGTCTCCGTCATCCACACTTGCGCCCCTGTTTTTTGTTGAAGCGCACCTGCGTATCCGAAGTGGTCGGGGTGATAGTGTGTAACAATGATATTGGTAATATCTTTCCCTTTCAGTAAAGGAGCCCAGGCGGCAACGGTTTCATCGTTATGAAGCCCTGCATCAATAATTGTCCACCCCTCTACTCCTTCTGCAAGAAATACATTCACATGGTTTAGTCGCAGCGGTAAATTCAATCGTAGCGATTGGATTCCTAATTCCTCCAACATCGGTTCTCTCTCCTCTCGTCTTTGGCAAGCGAGCGCTCGCTCACTATAGATTTATGATGGGAGGCACTCTCTTCTGAGAGCACCTCAGCTTAACTAATTGTTAGTTAAATGGGCTTGTTCTTCATCAGAAAACACCCGTGAACGGACGAGGAAGCGCTTTCCTTCAGGGTTTTCCAAAGAGAACATGCCACCTCTCCCTTTCACCACATCAATGATGAGCTGTGTATGTTTCCAGTATTCATATTGGTCTTTAGAAATATAAAACGGGGCATCTCCTAAATCCCCAAGGTAAATATCGTGTCTACCCGGATTAAATTCCTTTTGTGAGAAGCACATTGGAGAGCTGCCATCACAACAACCTCCCGATTGATGAAAAATGACAGGTCCGTGCTTGCTTTTCAAGTGGTTGATGAGGTCTAGCGTCACTTCTGTCGCTTTCACCTTCTCAACGTGCACGAAGAACCCCTCCTTTTAGAATAGACCTGCAGGTTGTTCACTGTAGCTTACGAGCAGGTTTTTCGTTTGTTGATAATGCTCTAACATCATTTGGTGGTTCTCTCGACCAATTCCCGATTTCTTATAACCACCAAACGCGGCATGAGCAGGATAGACGTGATAACAATTCGTCCACACCCGTCCCGCTTGAATTGCACGACCAAAGCGATACGCCGTATTCATATCTCTTGACCATACGCCTGCTCCAAGTCCGTAAAGCGTATCATTGGCAATTTCCAACGCTTCCTCTTTTGTTTTGAATGTGGTGACGGACACAACCGGACCAAAGATTTCTTCTTGGAAGATCCGCATTTTGTTATGACCTTTATAGATCGTCGGCTCAATGTAATAGCCGGTGCTTCGTTCCCCTTGTACTTCAATGCGGTTTCCGCCAGTAATGAGCTCTGCCCCTTCTTGCTTCGCAATATCAAAATACGACAAAATCTTCTCAAGCTGTTCTTCTGACGCCTGCGCTCCGATCATCGTTGATGTATCCAACGGGTCGCCGGCAATAATCTCTTTCACACGCTTGAGCGCTCGGTCCATAAACTCATCATAAATGGACTCTTGGATGAGCGCACGAGATGGGCACGTACACACTTCCCCTTGATTCAAAGCAAACATGACAAAACCTTCAACCGCTTTATCTAAAAACCCATCGTCTTTATCCATTACATCTTCAAAGAAGATATTCGGCGACTTCCCACCTAATTCCAACGTAACAGGAATAATGTTTTCTGATGCGTATTGCATGATCATCCGGCCGGTCGTCGTCTCGCCAGTAAACGCGACCTTATCAATCCGATCACTTTGCGCTAACGGTTTTCCTGCTTCTAAACCAAAGCCTTGTACGACATTAAACACACCTTTAGGTAGCAGATCTTCCATGATTTCCAGCCAGACACCAATGGAAGCAGGGGTCTGTTCTGCTGGCTTCAAGACAACACAGTTTCCAGCAGCTAGTGCAGGAGCGACCTTCCAGGTCATCATAAGAAGCGGGAAGTTCCAAGGGATGATTTGTCCGACAACACCTAACGGCTCATGGAAATGGTACGCAACGGTATCTTCATCAATTTGTGAAATGCCGCCTTCCTGAGCGCGAATCGCACTTGCAAAATACCGAAAATGGTCAACCGCGAGCGGGATATCTGCTGCGAGCGTCTCTCGAACTGGTTTCCCGTTATCCCACGTCTCAGCAACCGCCAACTTCTCTTTATTTTCTTCCATCCGATCAGCAATTCGATTTAAGAGTAAGGCTCGCTCTGTGACTGACGTAGCGCTCCAATCCGCTTTCGCCTCATGTGCAGCTTCAATGGCTCTTTCCACATCCACTTCCTTAGACCTGGCAATCTCCGTGAAAACTTCTCCTGTAACAGGACTAATATTCTCAAAGTATTCACCGTCGGCAGGCGCTGTCCATTCCCCGCCGATAAAATTCTCGTATCTCGACTTGAACTGGACAACTGCACCTTGAGTACCTGGTTGAGCGTATTTCATTATAATAACCTCCTAAATTGTAATCGCTTTCAAATACCTATACCTTATTTATTCTAGCTATCCAATCCATATCCTTTATTTCTGTAATAAAAAACCGTCACGAGCTTGGACCCGAAGATTACAAAACATGGTATGATGGCGATAATGCCCACTTGAAAGGAATCTGATCGCAATGGACGTCGCTACCATTACACTTACAATTGCGATGATGGGCCTGATCATTCTTTTTGGTACGCTCGTCGCCATTCGTATGACCGTGACAGAAGACACCAAAAAATTACTGATGGCTGTCATTATCAACATTGCCGTTCCGTTCATCATTTTGAATGGTGTATTCAACACTGAAATTACTGACGAAGTTTTGCAACAAGTAGTGATCGTTTTTATCGTTTCAATAATTTTTAATAGTTCCGCCATTCTCTTTAGCATTATCGTTTTGAGAATGTTTAGGTTCCAATGGTCTAAGGCAAAAAAGCTGTCGCTCCTTGCCGCAATTGGCAACACCGGATTCATTGCCATCCCGTTGTGCGCTGCCATATTCGGACCGATTGGCGGGCTACTTGCTGCTGTATTCGATGCCGGTTTAGATGTAATTTTATTCACTTTAGGTGTATTCATTCTCCAAAGCGATAACCAAAAGTTCTCACTTCGTCAGCTCAAAGAGCTGATTAATATGCCAGTCATTGCGATTGCCATTGGACTCACTTTCGCCGTTTCTGGGTTAGAGGCTCCTCGGCTTTTTCAAGATCTAGCCGGAATGTTATCTGGTTTGGCTGCACCCCTGGCCATGCTTTATATTGGGTTTTTATTACCGCCATTTTTTCGCCAAAATCAACGCATTCTTTACCGCGGCATTCAATATCCACTCTTTATCCGGTTGCTGTTCATTCCGAGCGTCATGATTTTACTCTTATCCTTGTTAGACATGGATCCGTTCTTACGGCAACTGTTTGTGATTCTCTCTGCAATGCCGACATTTATGCTTGCACCTGTCATTTATAGTCGCTATACGAATGAAGAGGACACAGCCGCAATGACAACCGTCGTTTCGACACTCTTGTCGCTCTTTACGATCCCACTCATCACTTGGGTCGCTACTTTACTCTTTTCGTAAACCATATAAGAGGAGGTACTAGGTTTGGACATCGCATTCATCTATCTACCATTATTCATTGTACTTATCGTATCTGTTTACACTGACCTGAAGTACCGCCTCATCTACGACAAATGGACGTTGCCAAGCATGGTGTATTTTCTAGTGGCGAATGCCATTCTTGATTTTTCAAACGTACATATGTATGTGCTAGGAGGGATCCTTCTCGGAGGCATTCACCTCCTGCTAGCCATTGTGAGCAGAGGTCAAGTTGGCGGTGGAGATATTAAGTTATTTACTGTCATCGGGTTAGCTTTAGGATTAAAGGCGGGAATGGGTGTTGTGTTTGCCACGTACCTGATCGCTGGTTTATGGGCGATTCCATACTTAATTTATCAGTCGTTTATCCTTAAAAACAAAGAAGTAACTATGATTCCTCTTGCACCGTTTATTGCCGCCGGGACAGCATGTTACCTCGCTATTTTACTTTGGGTATAGTGCAAAGAAACCGAAAATGGTATGCCTCTTTTCGGTTTCTTCATTTAGAATGTATGAATTTGTACTTTCATTTCAATACAAAACAGTTCGCATTACACCCGCTCTTCCTTTTTATATTCCGTAGGAGTGCTTCCTGTATACCTTTTAAAAATCTGACTAAAATATCTCGGATTATTTCCAAACCCAACTTCCTCTGCCACCTCAAACACTTTCCGATCTGTATTCATATATTCCATTGCCATCTCCATCCGCCGTTCCATGAGATAATTCGTATAGTTCATCCCCATTTCTCTTTTGAACACTTTCCCTAAATAATCTGGATTCATGAAGAACACTTCTTTAGCGACTCTAAGCAACGATAATGATTGATCCTGAAGGTGCTGCTCTGTATATGCAATGATTTCCCTCACTAGATGGTTTTTCGTCAAGCTGTTCTCACGAACAACCTTCATGACATGTTCCATCATGTACTCTTCTACTTTCATAACATCACGCTCAATTGCATCAATGCCATTAATCGTCGTCAACAATTCTTCTTTTTCATCATGGCTGGAACGAAATGATACTGACCATAGCAGGCTTTTGCATTTCATGAGAATGAACCGGTCGGAAAACTTAGACGTGCTAAGCACATGGAAAAATTTGTGCATCGCGCGTTTGACATTATTTATATCCATCGCCCGTACCACTTCTATCATATTTTCATACTCCCAAATGACTTGCTGCTGATCAAACTTCGTTACTGCTGCACTTGTTAACTCATGATAAAGAATCACTCTGCTTTTGCTGTTCATGTAAAACCGGTAAGAAAACGCTTCCAAAACCTTGTTATATTCGATTGCTAGCCTTTCTATACGACTCACTTGACTAATTACAGAAATTACAGCACTTTCAACCTGAACTTCCCACTCTTTATTAGAAGTTCGAATGACCCCCTGTAAATGCTGTTCAGGACAATCGCTAATCACAACAATTACTTTACCCGAAACAATTGCTGATGCATAAAAAGATGTGCTGTCTGCGAATTGCTTATCCATTAGTTGTTTTAATTTTCGGCGTTCAGTATGAGCATCTTTTGAAAGAATCTCACTGCATATGATTCTAAACTTCTCATTTCGGGAAGCAGTTTTTAATAAACCATGATCAAAAGAGGCGGAATTTAGTAAGAGTTCGCGCACTTGCTGCTCTTTTGCCTTCGGTGTGATTTGATCAATGTATTCTTGTACTTTTTCCTTCTCTTGAAGGTCCATGACGACTTGTCGAAGCGCCTCCTCAATCTTCTGTTCATTGCAAGGTTTTAATAGATAGTGTTTTACACCATACTTCATCGCTTGTTTGGCATAGGCAAAATCATCGTGGCCGGAAAGAACAATAAATTGAACCTCGGGAAAAAAATAATATGTTTTCTCTATCAATTCCAGACCATTCAACCCAGGCATCTTAATATCAGTAATTACGATGCGCGGACGCTCAGACTCAATCATCTCTAAAGCCATTTGCCCGTGATACGCTTGATCTTTGCACTTTGTTCCGCAGCGTTCCCAGTCCACCATCTTCGTAATTCCTTCTACAATATGAACCTCATCGTCAACGACAAGCACATCATACATGTACAATTCACTCCTCAATGAATGGAATAGTTACGAACAAGGTAGTCCCTTTGCTTTCTTTACTTGTGATAGTAATGCCGTAATCATCACCATACAAGAGTCGAATCCTTTCATGAATATTGTTTAGGCCAATGCCTGTCCCTTTTGATACTACCGTCCCATTCAGGATTTGTTCGATTTTCTTAGCAGATATTCCCAGTCCGTCGTCCCTCACATAAATCATTAAGTCGTTTCCATACCTCTCAATGTAAACCTGAATTTTACAAGGTTCAATCATCTCTTCCAACCCATGCTTAATGGCATTCTCAATGATTGGCTGAATGGTCAGTTTTGGAATGGAAGCTTTCTTCAACTGCTCTTCACAGTAAAGCCGAAAAACCAAGCGCTCATTGTATCTTGATTGCTGAATTGTAATATAGCTTTCGACAATGGCAAGCTCTTCACCAACTGTAATTAGAGGCCCCTTTTTGCTAACCATTCCTCTCATCATGCTGCCAAGCGCTTCTGCCATCTCAGCTATCTTCTTCTGGTCACTCACTTTCGCCATCCAATGAATGGAGTCTAACGTATTATAGAAGAAATGCGGATTAATTTGCGCCTGTAAAGCACGATATTCGGTCTCTTTAATAATTAGCTGCTTTTCATAATTTTCTTTAATTAATGAGTTAATTTTATCAACCATCACATAGAAATTCTCTTGAAGATCACCAATCTCATCTTTTAAAAATTCTTGGTTATGGTCAGGAACCACCTCGAAATTACCTTCTTGTACTTTTTTTACATTTTTTGTTAATCGTTCAATAGGTTTCGAAATGGCTTTCGCTGATTGCCGGCTAATAAAGATCGTGACAATTACCATAAAAAAGATGTATAGAAAAATCATCAATGATATGTACGCTTTTTGATCATTGATGTTATCCAATTCCACAATATTAAAATAACTCAAGTTAGAATGCTTTGAAGAGAGTTCAATAATAAAAAATGCCTCATTATTAATCGTCGCAATCTCGTAACTTTCAATTGGAGGCATTGCTAACAGCTCTTTTATTTCTCCTGATTCCATCGTGCTGGAATAGATAAGATCTTTATCATCTGCAATAACAAAGTTTTGCTCCGGCGCAAAGTTCAGCGCTGCTGAGATGAGGTCATCCACATCAATATATACATATAAAAACCCTAGATGGTTTAATGATAGATTCTCACGTTTTTTAATTTCCCTAGCGGAAATTAAAAAACCTTGATCATCTACACCTTGCCAAACATTTCTACCACCGACATTGCGGATTTCGTGATTTACCCATTGGTAATCAATATTCAGATTCGTCCACATCCCAGCTGAAATTAGACGGCCGTTTGAGTCCATAATCTGAGCAGAATTAAAATAATGTTCTTGATTAATAAAGAAGGTAAGCCTTTCAATGAGGTTCTCCCGGGTGCGGAAATAATTATAGTTACGGATAGGTATATCAATTCGATCCATGATGACTTGCATCGTCGGATCGGTAGCAACTTGAAATGTAAAATCTTCAATATAATTCAATTCTCTATCCAAAACATTCGCAGAGACTCTAAGATTATTTTCGGCTTCCTCATACACTTTATCATTATATAAACTTGATAAAAGATGAAAAATAACAAGTCCACACACACCAAAAATAATCATAAAAACAACACTAATGGAAAAGAGCTTATATCTTATTTGCGTAAACTGATTAAATAAGCTTGTTGGATGGAGCTTTTTAAGCAATTTTTTTAACCATCGCCACGTTTTCATTCCCATAAAGATCATCCTGTATAATTTAGTAACCTCACGAACGTACAAACCTACCCTTTGCTCTCAGCTTCCCCTCTTGATCATTTATATATCTTCGAATCACTTGTTGAATGATGGATGCCAAGAATTGCTGAAACACGATAGCTAAAACGATAGGGAGGGCAGTAGCCGGCGGAAAATAAACGACAGCTAATGCTGCACCAACCCCTGTGTTTCTTATCCCACAAGAGAACGTTACCGCAGCGAGCACGGATGAATGCCACTTAAAAAGGATGGATGCTAAGAATCCAATTGTATACCCAAGGCAAGCAATGCCGAGCACCGAAAGGAACAACTGAATGGTATTTAGATCAATCGTTGATAAATAGGGAGATACGACTGCACTGTTAATTAGAATTAACAATAGCATTGCCAGCTTGGATAGAGGTGAAGTGTAGACTGAAAGTTGCTTTGTAGCTGCAGGCAACCTTCTCGTTACCCACAAACCTAAAATGGACGGGAAGACAATCATTAAGAAGAGACTGCCGACCATGCCGACAACATCAATTGATACGCGAGCCCCTAACAATAAAAGTATAGTCACAGGCAGTAATATTGGAGAAAGAAGCGTATTAATGAGTACGATAGAAAGAGCTGTTCCGATATTACCTCCGCTCATTCGAACCCACATGATGGTCGCAACGCCCGTAGGAATCGTAAAGGCAATCACAATACCCGCAAGCAGATCAACAGAGTGACTGTAATAAAGCGTTCCTACTGAGAAGGCAATAAGCGGCATAATCACTTGAATAATGACAAGAGATATAATAATAGGTAAAGGATTTAATACAGATGATTTAATGTCTTGATATTGAATTCCTAAGCAACCCGAAAAACAAATAAATGCAAAAATAAACATAATTGCCACCGATAACGAAGCGGCTCCTTGCAATCCTGTCACGCCTAGAATGACAATCACCGGAATCATATAAGGCATAAATTTCATTAGCCAACGATCAAATGCAAAAACCATGGTGTATCGCTCTTCCTTGTTGTTAGATTTGCTGGCCGATTTTTACGTAATCCACTTCCTTTAGTTGCTCACCTTTGCTTTCAACTTTCTCTATCGTTCTGAATGCCAACCATACATTAAGGTGAATGATGAAACTGACCGCAAATAAAGGAATAAAACCCGGAAAGCTTATAAAAAAGTAGTATACAGACACAGCCGACAAAATCATGAGTGCTGTTTGACCGAGATGCAAGATACTCAGTGCCGAAGCATATTGTATATACTTCTTAAACTCTAAATCGTAGTGTACGTAAACCGGAAAGATGTATAAAGCAATAAAAATAAACATCAATGCAATGATCGTACTGAAAACTTGCATTCCCATATGGAACATATCATCAAATAACCTAAAATAGTTTATATTAAAGTAGACGACAAAACCAATCGCAAGAAGCATTAGAAACAGAGCATTAGCCTTAATAAACTCTGCTTTATACACGTTCCAAAAGGTTCGAAATAACGGAAAATCCTCTTCACCAAGCTTTGTTTTCCTTGCAATGGCATACACCGCAACCGTGCTTGGACCGATACCAAAAATTATACCTCCGAGTAGCGAACAAAACAACCACATGACGTTTAAATAGAAGAAATAACAAATCCATTGACAAAGTGTATAGATAAATACAAACAACCTGCCCCCCGTCATGGGACCACCTCCTATTTTTGATGCACGTCTCGCAAATTGATTGTCAGAATGTCATCGACGTTGATTGGTTGGTTCAATGTGGCTGATTTCCAGACCGCCTCTCCTGTCGCAACAGCATAAGCACCATCTTCACTGCCCGACAAGACATCATATGGTCTGTGTGGATCTTCCCCTAAGAATAAGTCCTCTTGAATGACAGGGTCACCACCTCCATGCCCACCTTCTCGTTCGACTACATGAATCGTCTCTTTTGCTCCAAATAGCGGGAAATAGTCGATCGTCTGCCTTGGCGTTGGAAAAGGGACACGGGACGGAGCGTGATACTCCATCGTTTCAATTCTGCCCTTTGTCCCATTAATTGCCAGTCGATAGCCTTCATATGGCAGCGAGAAATTAATGGAGTAGCTTAGTATTGCCCCACGATCATATTTCACTGTAGCTGTATATGCATCTTCAATGTTAATCTCAGAATCATAGATGCACTGGTCAGGTCGATAATTCGAATAGCCATCACGTGATCGTTTATTCATTGATATGTGGTCATCTTGAACTTCTTGAGAATTACTTCTTGAATTCCAGCGTGTATAGTACGTGCATCGTTGTCTTACCTGACACGTTCCACAAAACCTGCCATCTTCTTTCGCTGGATTGTATTCGCTATTGTCGCCATAATAGAAGCGATCTCCATAAGCAAACACTTGCAACGGGCGCTGGTCCAACCACCAGCTAACGAGATCAAAGTGATGAGAGCTTTTGTGAATCGATAAACCTCCTGAGCGTTCACGTAAGCGATTCCATCTTTGAAAGTAACTTGATCCATGAAACGTATCAATGTACCAGTTCAAGTCTACTGAAGTAATCTTTCCAATTTTTCCTTCAAGCAACAATTCCTTAATCTTTAAATGATAAGGGCTGTATCGATAATTAAACGTCACGATTACCTTACCCTTACTTTGTTGCTCTGCTTTGACAATTCGCTCACTATCTTCCGCCGTTGTGGCAAGCGGCTTTTCAACAATAACATCCAAATTTAGCGATAGAGCTTCTAAAATGTACTCCACATGTGTATCATCCCTGCCGGAAACGATAACGACATCAGGTTTTTCCTCCTGTACCATGAACTCAAACTGATGATTTTCATAGGTTGGTATCGCTTTCGTTTCAGGTATCCTCTCTGCACACACGTCAAATCTTTTTGCATCAATATCTAATAAACCCACCAACTGGCAGTGAACAGCAAACCGATAAATCATCGGAGCTATAAACATGGAAATTGCTCGATTGCTAACACCGCACACTACATATCTCTTCATTATTAGACACTCCTATTTCGCATCGTTTAACTTTTTAGACCGCTTGTACTAATTCCTTCCACAATGTAACGTTGGAATATGAAGAAAACGACAATGATAGGTAATAAACTGAGTGTTGTCATGGCAAACAACGCTCCCCAGTTCGTCACGGAGTCAGGATCGGCAAACAAGTTCAACGCAAGTGATACTGGATACTTTTGCGGTGTTTGCAAATAAATTAACGGAGACATAAAGTCATCCCAACGCCAGTAGAACGAGAAAATTGCCGCTGTCATCATTGCCGGCACAACCAGTGGCAAGATGATCCTAAAAAATATTGAAATACTGTTACACCCATCTATCATTGCAGCCTGATCCAATTCTTTCGGAATGGTACGAATAAATTGCATGATTAAAAAGATGAAAAACGGAACGCCGAAGAACGAGGGTAGAATGAGTGGTAAATAAGTGTCTATCCACCCAAACCAATTGAACATAATGTATTGCGGAATCATGACCATTTCGAAAGGCAGCATCATCGTCAGCATCATTACAACGAACCAAAACCTCTTGCCTTTGAAATTAATCCGTGTAAACCCGTAAGCGACAACTGCGGAGAATAACACACTTCCCACAGTTGCTACAGTTGCAATGAAAATCGAGTTCATAAAGAAGGTTGAAAACGTTATGCCGCCAAACCCTTCCCAACCAACGATATAGTTTTCAAAGTTCCACTCCGATGGAATGATGTGATGTGGATTGATAAACACTTGCGAACTCTCTTTAAATGAACTGCCGGCCATCCAGACAATTGGATAGAGCATAACCGCTGTAAAGGCAATTAACAGAGTGTGCTGAATGATCTTTTTTAAACGAACCTTTTTTTTATGCTCCATTCCTAAGCTCCACTCCTTTACTTATCTTCATAATGAACCCAGTATTGAGAACTTTTAAATATAATCGCTGTTAATATTGCAATAATGATAAGCATTACCCATGCAAGTGCTGCAGCATAACCCATGTTGAAATATTCGAACGCTTGGCGATACATATACAAGATGTATAAGAGTGTGCTGTTTATAGGGTCCCCTGCAGTTACTACGTAAGCCGGTGTAAATGCCATAAACCCTTGAATGGTCTGCATAATTACATTGAAGAGGATAACGGGTGTCAACATTGGTAAAGTAATTTTAAAGAACTGCTGAATGGGCCTTGCACCATCGACAGCAGAGGCTTCATAGAAACTCGTCGGAATATTGCGTAAACCTGCAAGAAAGATCAACATTGAAGACCCGAACTGCCAGCCATATAAAATCACGAGTGTCCAAATCGCTGTATTGGGATCACCTAGCCATGAATGTGTCGGCAAGCCGAGCATAGACAAAACTCCGTTAACTGCCCCTTCATTTCCAAACAGCTGACGCCACATAATGGCAACACCAACACTTCCGCCTACAACGGACGGAAGATACAATAAAGTCCGATAAACTCCTACCATTTCGATGACTTTATTAAGAATTATGGCCACAAACAAAGCGAATATAAGACGAAGTGGAACTGCAGTGCCTGCATAGAAAAACGTAACTTCCATTGACTGCCAAAACATCGCGTCGTTGTTGAACATATGGACGTAATTACCAAAACCGATCCATTCCGGAGTTCCGCCCATCGAATAATTTGTAAAGGAGAGATACAGTGAATACAATATTGGGAACATCGTAAGTAAGATGGTTCCAATGACAAACGGTGATAAGAATATGTATCCTACACCATTTTGCAAGTCTTTTCTAGGTCTCTTATTTTTCCTTAAACCGAACCGCCCTTTTAAATTCCGATTTGGAGGAAGGCCGGTATTCTCTTGTAATCTAGCTTGGTCGTCCATGTGAGATTGTGACACGTTGTTCACCTCTTAGCCTATTAAATTCATTGTCTAACTACCAAGCTCACGAGATTGATTGAATGCGATCCTGCTATAAAGAGCAGAACCGCACCTTTTTATATTAGTTCCCAAGAATTGCGTTCGCCTCTTGCCTAAATTGGGCAGCGCCTTCTTCCGGCGTCATTTGCCCATAAATTACTAGCTCATCAACATCCTCAAGAGCATTTAAGACTTGCGCGGCTTGTGGTGGATAATTTGAATCGACGGGTGTACTGTGGTCCGTCACGTAGGAAATAAAGTCAAATACTTTTTGGTCTGTCTCATTAAGATCGCTTCTCATCTCCTCTTGAATGTCTTCATTAATAGGCACACCGCGATCAGATCCTACCACATCGAAAACTTCAGTTTGGTTCGTGTAAAAATCAATAAATTTTGCCGCTTCCTCTTTATGCTGAGAATTCTCAGCGATTGACCAGAGCATGGAAGGCCTCAAATACATTGCCTCATCATTGTTATCACCGGGTAAAATCGCAAGTTCAATATTTCGATCATCCCCTGCAGCAGACGCAATGGTATTTAATTGGTTTGTCCACCGAAAGTTAATGGCTGCCGTACCGTGTACAAGTAGTTCGTCTTCCAGCCCTTGAATTTCTCCAATAACATCATAGCCGGGAGCCACTCCGTCATCCACCATTCGCTTATTCATCGTCAAATACTCCACAAAAAGTTGGTCATCTTCATACCCTAGGTCTGTCCCATCTTCATTGAACAGACGCTTACCGTTATCTCGAAGATAGTATTCAAACATATTTCCCGGCTCCATTAACCGCATCCCGTAATTCCCTGTAGACTCATGGACCGTCGTAGCCATGTCAATCATGTCTTCCCACGTCCAGTCCTCATTCGGAAGCTCTGCACCTGCAGATTCAATCATGTCCGGATCATATAGCCCCGCCAATGCGTTCATACCTGTCGGAAGCCCGACCAATTCCCCATCAAATTCACCAGATTCTAACACCGTTTCACTGACTGCACTGACATTAATCGTTCCGTCATCAATGAAAGGCTGCAAATCCGCTAACTGCCCTTGAGAAGCATATTGATTTACGAATTCCCCATGATTTTGCTGCATAATATCCGGCAGATTCCCACCAGCTGCTTGCGTTGCCATCTTCTCAAAGTACCCATCAAACCCTGCAAAGTCTGGCTGAATTGACACGTGAGGGTTCTCACTTTCATACATTTCAATGATTTCATTTGTCATATTATGCCTTTCTTGTGACCCCCACCACGACATGCGTAGCACTATTTCCTCTTCACCTGCAGTTGCTTCCGTCTCGCTTCCGTTATCAGTGTCCCCTCCACACGCGGCAAGCAGTGCAGCTGCCATAACCGAATATAATGGCACTTGATAGTTCCTTTTCACACCCTTCACACTCCCTTAAATGCAGTTTTGAAAGCGCTTTCCTTTATATCTTCATTCTAATTTTTATTCTGAAAATTTTAAATTTAAAAACCCGATCTTTTCATTCAAAAAACAGACATGTTTGAAACAAAACAAAAAAGCAACAGCGATCAAGCTGTGCTGCATGAGGAGTCGATTACGCCTCCAAAAGAGAGGAATACCGGCACGCACAGCACAACAAGACGCGATAGTCGCTTTTTTTACTAGGTGAGTTTATATTGCCGGCGGAATCCAATAGAGGAAATCTCCCCAAATAATATCTCCATTCTCATCTCGTTTATATGGAAGTTGAGGATGTAAACTCTTGAAATGCTGTTCATTAATTTGGATACTTTTTTTATTCTCTGATACGTCACCATCAAACAAATAGTTGCTGTTTGATTCCAACCTGTAAGGATAACGATCTCTTGGTGCAGGACGGGTGTGATAGGAAATAAAACGGTCTAATTCAAAATCCTCCTGTATGTTGGTATATGTGGACATATCCAAATTCCCGCCTTCATTATTGAATGCGATGTTGTTTTCAGCGATCAGACCCGGGTTGCTATTGCTCGTAAAACCTGTCGATCCGTTTTCAAAAGCTATGCTATTGCGAATGATGTGAGGAACGTAGATTCCTTCCCCCCCCAGTTTAAAGCCATTTTTATCCCCACCACCTGCACTACCATTAGTAAGTGTGCCGTTTCTATATGCAATACTGTCTTCAATGACAACAGCACCAATTGCACCGGTTCCTACCTTTGCATATAAATCAAAACCATCATCAATATTGTTATGAGCAATTGCTCCTCGAAACACATTGCCTTCCCCTGACGTTAGCTTTGCTGCAAATCCATCCGCGTTGTTCTCTGCAGGGTCTCGATTATCAAAAGATGTCGAGTTTAAGACAAGGTTGTGTGACGGCCACATAGATATATCGTCTTCAGAAGGGTCCGTACGACTGATCTGTAGTCCCGTATCGCCGTTTTCATAGAATCTGCTATTCTCTACAATATTATGACTGCCGCCGATGACGAAACCTTTCGTATTACCTGCGGAACGGGCAAAATCAATGCCCTCGATATGCCAATAATCTCCACTCAGCACCGCACCCTCTGATACAGAGTTAAAATCAATGACCGGGTGACTGCCTTTCTTTGCTTTCAACGTTTTCATTTCACCTTCTGCTCCATCATTATACTTACGAATGTTCAGCTTTTCATCCCGAATGTAGTGCCCATCATGGAGAAGGATTGTTTGTCCTCGGCTGACAAAATCTATGGCAGTATCAACATCAACTGGATCATTCCTTGTACCCTCTCCTGTATGATGGCCTTCAGGTGTCACATGAATTTCGTCTTGGAATGTTCGGTTTATAACCGTGAAATTTTTGATGATCGGCTGATCGTTTGATAAGTTTTTCGAGTCATCGGGTATAAACACAGCCGTAAATCGTGTTTGTTCATTATCATTAAGAGGTGCATGAATGGGCAGGACCACACCAGGGGACATTTTTCCTTCCTCTTCAATCACTTGTCCTTCTTGAATGAGCCGGAGAGTCCCCTCAGTATTGGATTCAGCTTTTACATGATACGTCTCTGTGTCTGATGTCCGTTCTAAGGATACGATGTTCAACGTCGGCTCAACTGGCTCAGATGGGGGGTCAACTTTTGGTGGGTCTACATTAGCATCGGTTACCGACAAATCAATATTATGAACATTTATTGTAGCTTCTCTTGCGACAAAGAAACCTACATACATTTTATCATCTTGTACGTTAAGAATATCTGGTTCAAAGATTATGGTCTCATTCTCGCCATTTAGTGAACCTTTAAACCCACTGTTGGTTTTTGTTAATTGTAATCTGTACTCCATTGCAGGAAAAGTGTTTGACGAACCGGGGCGCTCTTCCTGTATCATGTTTTTCTGAATACCTTCACTGCCTTCTCCATCAGGAGATATCACCCCGCTTCTTACATACAATTGCGTTCCATTGGCTTCGCTAGTTCCACCGCTAAAGCCTCCGACTGTAGCAACATTGGATGAAAATACGCTTGAATCCCACGCTGGACCGATCGCATCGCGTGCCATAATCCCAAATGACTCCTGACCATCGTGAGGTGCCTTCGCATACTCAATAACTTCAATATCTGCAGATAGGTCAAAATTGTCGCCTTCTGCATTTAATTCAGTATAGTAATAGGAAATGCCATCATGGTCTTGCGTCACCTTCCCGGCATTTCCATGGGCATACAACTCGATGTTGCCACCCTCATGTTCTTTAATACTGTTGGTGTCTTCACCAATTGATTGGCCAAATACAATCGATTCCCATAGATGTTCTCGCGGATTTTGGACGATAACAGGAAGTTTTATCGCTTCAAACGCCTTCCCGTTTGCCTCAATAACAATCTCGTACCTCCCCGGTTCCGATTCATCATATTCCGATATGTCCAACGACAATGTTTCTTCTTCCACCGTAGTTTGATCTCCATTATCATATGCGTATACAACTTCCAGACCGTTAGGATCGAATGGTTGGCCAATTTCATACGTCGTTTTTGGATATTCCACAATTTCTATATGTGTGACTTCAGGTTCTTTAACTTCGATATCGAAACTTGCTACTTCACCTTTGTAGCTAATTTCAACGGTTTTTCTCCCGATGTGATCGGTGTTCTCATCATCAATCTCTACCTCTTGAAGACCTATTCGAACTTCTTCTCCGTCCTCATAATGGGCATAAACCATCGTTCCTGCGGGCTCAAATTCTTCTCCAATAAAATACGACGTCTTAACAGGAGCTTGTCTAATCTCCAGTTCAGTGATCGCCTCGTCACGAATGTCGATCGTGAAAGAATCTAAAGCTCTGAAATAATCATCTGAAACTACCCAGACCGTTTTTTCTCCTGGACTCGTCAGTACTTCACCCGGGTGAACCGTTTTACCTTGAATTTGAAAGGATACCTCGGTATGCTCGAGCGGTCCATGTTTGTAACCGTCATTGTATTCTGCCTCGATCTCCAACCCGTCCGTGTTCAATATATCGCCGACATAATACGTTGACTTTGCGGGTGCATATTCCACGGTCAAATCGGTTACAGATAAAGGATGAACAGTCACTTCTATCTCTTCTGTCAATCCATTATAATGTATATTAATTTGCTGATCGCCGGTCTCTTGTGGGTCATAACCCGTAACGATCCACTCGTCTTCGTTGACCCTTCGCTCACTTCCATTGGCGCTTTCAACATGCACACGAAGCCCTTCTAAATTTAAATCTTCCCCTTTCAAATATTCTTTTTTCACCCGTTGATCATCAACAACAAGGGAAGCACCATCTGCTTCATCAGATAATACATCCACCTTATACTCACTAAAAGTCACCGCTGTATTACGTGCCGTAAAAAAACCTCCATAGGAAAGTGCTGCATCAAAATCTTCTACTATTTGATGCTCACCATTCACAGAAAGTTGATACACATCTCCGCTTTTGATGAGAGCGAGTGAGTATTCTTTATTCCCATGTGGGGGATCAGAATCATCAAAAGACCAATGATCCTTTTCGATACTGCTCCTGTCGTTCTTGTTGTAAAACCCTTTCATCTCTTGATCAAGTGCGCCAACAGCCAAGTAATCACCCGTAAAGTGTTCATCATTCTCATTTTTTAGAATCTCATCTCTTACCATGATTCCAAAGCTCACTTGATTGTTCGGTGTCCAATCCTCCACCGTCACAGTCGTGCTTAAATTAAAATTTGAACTTTCTGATATTTGTTTGTATGTGTAAGCGATGCCCTCACTGTTGCTCGCGATTTTCCCTTGGTTATTGGAGCTCCTCATGTATAGCGTGCCATCATCGTTCGTATCAATCTCAAAATTCTCAGCGGTTATACTGTTCTGTCCTCCAAGATCACCAAAAACACTCGCTTTATAATGATCAGGGGGATTAATAAACCCTTGATCTTGAACCGCCTTTGCAACAGAACCATAAGGTGATGCGACAAGTAAAAAAGCTAAGGCGGCTGGAAGCCACCTCTTGAACATGATCATTTCGTTCCCTCCTTTCATTTAATACTCCTTTCACATAGGGAATTTGAAATAATGTTTTGCATTCCAATATGATATGTTTTGGACAAGATCACCTAAATATTTGTAATCCTTTGGTGCCTCCCCATTCTCCACCCACTCACCAATCAATCTGCAGAGAACGCGCCTAAAGTATTCGTGCCTTGTGTATGACAAGAAGCTCCTTGAGTCCGTCAGCATACCGACAAAAGTACTTAACAGGCCAATATTTGCAAGGTCACTCATGTGCTTTGTCATACCTTCCTTGTGATCATTAAACCACCAGGCTGAACCGAATTGAATCTTACCTACTTGCCCATTCGCAGAAAAGGCACCTAACGCGGAAGCAATCACCTCATTAAACTGAGGATTCACACTGTATAAAATTGTTTTTGGGAGCGCATTATCTTTTTCCAACTCATTTAAGAAACCATTGAGCTTGGCAGCAATCGGCTGGTCACCAATTGTGTCAAAGCCTGTATCAGCCCCCAGCACTTCAAACCACTTGGAATTGTTGTTGCGCATCGCACTTATATGCAGTTGCATCGTCCAGTTATGATCGTGATACATTTGACCGAGCACTCGCAATACGAACGTTTGGTATTTTTCCTCATCAACCATTGACACTTGTTCACCATTCAAAGCCTTCAGAAAAATGCGGGTTGCTTCTTCTTTTGAACACGGAGAAAACGGAATCCCATAAATTCCATGGTCAGATATACGACATCCATGTTCGTGGAAATACGTCATTCGTTTTTCTAAGCTCATTATAAGATCGTCCAAATGTTCAATCCTTGCGTTTGATGCTTCGCTTAATAATTGAACATATTCTTGAAATGCAGGTGAAGAAATCTGCAGAACTTTGTCAGGTCTGAACGCTGGCAGCACTGCGACTTCGAACTCTTTATCATGAGATAAGCGCTTGTGACTTGCTAAGCTGTCGATAGGATCATCTGTCGTACAAATAAGCTCGACATTCGATTTTTCAATAATTTTTCTCGTGGTTAGGTCGGCTCCTTGCAAGTCAGCATTCACCTTGTCCCAAATCTTCTCAGCATTCATTTCTGACAACATGTCATTCACATCAAAGTATCTCTTTAATTCTAAGTGAGTCCAGTGAAACAATGGGTTTCCAATTGTTTTCGGAACACACGCTGCCCACTTCATGAATTTCTCTTTATCACTTTTATCTCCGGTAATGTAGGATTCATCTACCCCGAGCATTCGCATCGCTCGCCATTTGTAGTGATCTCCATGTAGCCATATTTCCGAGATGTTTTCAAATTTACGATTCTGTTCAATCTCATTGGGAGGAACGTGACAATGATAATCAATAATCGGCATCTCTTTCGCATAATCATGGTAAAGTTGTTTTGCGGCGTCTGAGTTTAATAAGAAATGATCATCTATAAACGTGTCTTTAGAAATTAGCATTCAACCTCTCCTTTTACTTGTTTGTATGCTTCATTAGCGTTTCAATGGCTGCACTGCCGCCTTCTTTACATAGAATCGTTAAATACGAAGCAACAACTGCAGGATTCACACATTCCATACTCTCTTTCCAAATCTGTTCATTGTTCATCACATTCAGTACGAGCTCTTGCATGGTTTGTTTTCGCTGTGAAACGTTGTTCCATTCGGCGTACATAAAATTCATGGTGGAAAGTTCCTCTCGCAAAGGCACTGCGATACCGTTAATGACCGTTGTCCCACTCTCTTGATCGGGCTCTGTCGGTCGGAAATAATAAATCAACGCCGCAAGTGACAAGCTAAGATAATGTTCAGCTGCAGTTTCCTCACCTTTCCACTTGCGCCAAATGGGCACTACCCGAGAGCGGAATTTCTGCATTCCATTCAGGCCTAAATCCGAAAGTTGATGATGCTGATAAGGGTTGTCAAAGCGTTCAATGACCCCCTCAATATACGCCTCTTTCTCTTCGTCAGTTTGAGGAAGTACCGGGCGAATGACCGAGTGCATGACTTCCTTGATAAATTGCCTGAGTTGGTCATTACTCATCGCTTGTTTGACAGTCGTTGTACCGACAAACTGTGCCAATGCAAACATCATCGTATGCGGCGCATTAAGAAGTCTCACTTTGAGTTCTGAATACGCTTTCACTTCCCCGTACTGCACATTCAATCCACTAACCTTGTGCAAAGGCAGAATATCCTTAATGGTATCGTTCCCTTCAATAACAAGCAGATGATACGGTTCAGCAACTGTGAGAAGATAATCCTCATACCCTAACCGATGAAAATAGTGTTCGTCGTTCTCTTTTGGATAGCCGGTTACAATTCGATCAACGAGTGTATTATAAAAAAATTGATGGTTCAACACCCAATTTTTGAAATTTCCACCTAATTCCCAGTCATGGATTTTCCGTAAAATAATCTCTTTTAGCAGACTCCCATTATTGTCGATCAACTCTAAGGGAAGAATATGTAATCCACCCTCCTTTGATCCTTTAAAAGCTTGATACCTTGCATACAATAGTTGTGTTACTTTGCCCGGGAAAGATAAACAGGCACGATCCTTTTCCAAACGTTCGTAAGTGTATGAGAGCCCTGCTTCTGTCGTGTTTGACGTAATGACTTGCAACTCTTCAGATGCGGCAAACGTCAAAAATCGCTCCCAATCTTCATACGGATTGATCCCTTCGCCAATGGATGTAATTACCTCCGATTCATCGATGACCTTTTCGTTCATATATCCTTTTAACATGACAGTAAATGATCCGTCTTGCCTATCAAATATTGACATCTTCTTTCCGTGAGGAGTCGGCTGAACAGCAACCGCACGTCCTCGATACTCTCCGGTTGTATTGAGCTGATGAATCATCCAATTAAAGTATGCACGTATAAAATTGCCTTCTCCAAACTGCATAATTCGAAACGGATGAGGTTCGTACGCTTCTTTTGGTGCTAGTTCTTTTGCGCGGATAAGCGAATGATCTAATATAGCCATAAACATTGCACCCTTTCACTTACAAAATCACGCCATCTTTGAAAATGGCTATCTCTTTAAATTCATACTTCTCGTTTTGCGTTTGAACTTCGCCGGAGGCAAGTTTAATAATGTATTCAAGCAGCTCTTCTGCAACGCCTTCGATATTCGCTCCTTCAACAATTTGACCGGCATTAAAATCAATCCACCGTTTTTTCTTACGGGCAAGCGTTGTATTTGTCGAGATTTTCACGGTTGGCACGGGACCGCCATACGGCGTTCCTCTACCTGTCGTAAACAAGACAATATGTGCACCAGCCGCTGCAAGATTGGATACAGACACAAGGTCGTTCCCTGGGCCTTGAAGAAGGTTTAGACCATTTCTTTCCGCTCGGCTCGCATAACTTAATACATCCACAATCGGAGCAGATCCACCCTTTTGCACACACCCTAAAGATTTCTCTTCCAGCGTTGTAATACCACCCTCTTTATTACCTGGGGAAGGGTTTTCATAGACGACTTGATTGTGCCGGATAAAATAATCCTTAAAATCATTAACGAGATGAACGGTTTTATGAAATACGTCTTCACTTTCTGCACGATTCATGAGCAGTGTCTCCGCGCCAAACATCTCTGGAACTTCAGTCATAATTGCAGTCCCGCCCATTTCAATTAATCGATCAGAAAACCGCCCAACCAGTGGATTGCCCGTAATTCCTGAGAACCCATCGGACCCACCGCACTTTAAACCAATTTTCAATTCAGAAATAGGGATGTCTTCTTTCTGAAAAGTATTCGCATATTCCACCAATTCAGAGATGCACTGAAGTCCTTCTTCAAGCTCGTCATCCACTTCCTGCGCACTAAAAAACATGACTTTCTTATCTTTTACTTCTCCTACCATAGATTGAAATGATTGGATTGTATTATTTTCACACCCTAGCCCCATAACAAGTACACCAGCTGCATTTGGATGTTGTACGAGACTGCTTAAAAATTGCTGCGTATACTTCAAGTCGTCACCAAGCTGTGAACATCCAAACGGGTGAGGGAAGCTGCGAATCTCATCTACTTCATCAGCAGTAGTTAGTTCTTTCGTTGCCAGTTTGGCTAAGAGCTCTGCAGATTTGTTTATGCAGCCTACCGTGTTAATAATCCATATCTCATTTCGAATGGCCACATCTTGATTGCCTCGTCGATACCCTTTGAACGTTACAGAGCTCTTTTGTTTATTCTCACGATCTGTTTGCAGAGGATTGTATGAATACGTTAATTTTCCATCTAAATTTGTTTTTAAGTTGTGTGAGTGCACCCAGCTGCCTGCCATAATATTCTCTGTAATTGACCCGATCGCATTGCCGTACTTTATAATTTCCGTACCTGTCGCCATTTCTTGGAGAGCTACTTTATGACCTGCTGCAATATCTTCCTTCAATACAATCGTTTCGTTTCCGACTTTCAGCCATTGCCCAGATTTTCCATCGCCGAGCATGACCGCGACATTGTCTTTATCGTGTATTTTGATATTTTGAACACTCATTGCGTCCTCCTTTAGTGTGAGAATATTGATGTATAACCTCGCACTGCCCAATCAGCTTCTTCTAACTCGCTTGGAAGCTTCCACAATTCAAATGATTTTTTCATGATCTCGTCTAAACCTTTGACTGACCTCCGTTTGTCTTCACGAATTACGGATTGATCTGGAAACACAATGGTGTCATTCATCGCTGTATGCAAGGCATCAATGCACATTGCGTGAGGGATTACCGATTCGGGACCGCATAAAACATGTGTATAGTCTTTAGTTTTCACCGCTTCAATGCATGAAAATAGCTTTTGACTTCTTTCCTCTTCAGGATCCGAGTACCTTCGTATCGTCCCGTCCCGCATCGTAACGATGATTGAACCATACCGCTCATACTGAATCACAGCGTCTTCAAAAACATACTCATAGATCGGGCCTTTTTGTTCGGCTCCCGCGTGCGTCGCTAAATAAAGAAGCTCAGTTCCTCCTTCTACTTTGACTCTCAATGCACATGTATCAAACGTTTCAATTGGGTTAACTCGGTATAATTCCGACTCTAGCTTTAGCGGATGTGCACTTTCAAAAGGGGTGCTGCCCAGCAAGTAGAACATGTTATGAAGAAAATGAGCCGCTGCATTATTGGCTACGCTGTCATAAATCGGTATGCCGTCATCAGTTTTGCATTTCCCCGCCCATACGGCTCGCTGAAAATAATTGTCATCCCTTGGCCATAGCACTAACGTTTTAAATTGAATGGGCCGACCAAAGGTTCCGCTTATGACCTCGGTCTTTAATTTTTGTATCGAACGCGAGTAAGACCAATCGAAGCCAACAGCAACAAATCGTTTTTTCTCATTCTTAAGCGCAATGATGTCGTAAATCTGTTCAATGTCCGTTGTCAATGGTTTCTCACATAAAACATGGCTGTCGTGTTTTAGAGCGGCAAGAGTTTGTTCATTATGGTAAGGTATAGGACTCGAAATAATTGTTAAATCAGCCGAGTGATTTGCAAAGAATTCATCAACCGTTTCAAAGACTGGAATGGACCCCTTTTTTACTTCAGCGTAGAATGGACTCCTCTCTGGGTTAGGATCTACAACGCCTTTCACCAATGAGAATTGATCCATTGAAAGAAGTTCACGCACATACGTGCTTCCGTAACCGCCGATACCGACGAGCAAGATAGATACTTCTTTTATCTCAACCACCCCTCTCTCGCTCAGCCATATTCTGTGCTTTCAGACTTAACTCAGATGCTAGAAAAGCATGTTCCTGAGTCATTGCCTTCTCAGTTCCATGCAAACAGTCTCCAATAAGATGGTGATAAAACGGGAGTCCTACTTTACCTTTTAATGAAAAGTATTGTTCTCCTTCATGATTAACAAGAAATAGGTGATCACTTTCTCGACTACGCATGAGGTCAAGATTCTTGCGCAATTCAATATACCCGTCTGTTCCTAAAATAAATGTCCGGCCATCGCCCCAAGAATGAAGCCCATCTGGTGTCAGCCAATCGACACGGAAATAATTCGATGCTCCGTTATCTGCCTTTAGGGACACTTCCCCAAAATCTTCAAGTTCCGGATAATCTGGATGTGCATAATTCTCCGTACGACTAAACACCACTTCAGCACGTTTAGCTCCTGAGAAGGTTAGAAATTGTTCTACTTGATGACTGCCAATATCACAAAGGATTCCGCCGTATTTCTCCTTTTCAAAAAACCAAGAAGAACGCTCTCCCTCTTTCAGCTTGTGAGGGCCTGTGCCAATGACTTGTACCACTCTGCCAATGGCCCCTTCTTCAATAAGTTGTCCGGCAAAAACGGCACTTTCAACGGCAATGCGTTCACTGTAATTCACCGCCCAAACCTTGCCTGTTTGCCTAACCATCTCTTTTGCCTTCTCTAACTGTTGGATGCACGTGAACGGTGTTTTTGCGGTGAAATAATGCTTGCCGTGCCGATGGACTTTTAGACCTAACTCTCCTCTTTCAGAAGGAATCGGCGCAGCCGCAACCATGTGAACTTCTTGATCTTCTAAAATTGTTTGCGCTGAAGGAGCCACCTCCACTTCAGGAAACTTCTCTTTAAACCATTGCGTTTTATGAGGATCTGGGTCATACACCCACTTCACAGATGCTCCAGCATCTGCAAGTCTTTTGCACATTCCATAAATATGATTGTGATCCAAACCGATTGCTGCAATGTTGAACTCTCCCTGTTGCACCGCTCTGCCAAGTTTAAGGTTCGGGGTGTATGTCTTCATGTGCTCACCTCATTTCTTATACATGCTCAATGAATCGTTCTTTCATCTGAACGAGAACATCATCTCCTGGTTGATTCCAAAGATCTTGATTAATAATCTCTACTTCAACCGGTCCGCAATATCCATTCTTTTCTACTGATTCTCTTAATTTTTTAATGTTAATCACCCCATCACCCATCATGGCTCTGCCTTTAAACATGTCTTTCATCGGTACTTTCCAATCCGACACATGAAAACCAAGGATTTTTCCATGTGCACGATCAATTTCCTTCATAATGTTTGGGTCCCACCAAATATGAAACACATCAAGAACAATACCGAGGTGGGCTGAATTGAAATGTTCTATTAACGTATTCGCTTCACCAGCAGTAACGATCACAGAACGATCTGCTGCATACATTGGATGTAACGGTTCAATACCTAATTGAACCCCTCGTGAGGCTGCATATGGCAAGATTGCTTCGATACCTTCAAGCACCCACTGTCGACTCACTTCAAGATCATCGTCACCAGAAGCACCACACACAAGCACTAAGACTTTTGCACCCAATTCTGCTGCTTCGTCAATGGCTCGTTTATTGTCTTCAATTCGTTTTATTCTCTCGTTTTTGGTACGTGCAGGGAACATTCCGCCGCGGCACAAACTAGAGACTTGCAACCCATGAGCCTGAAGCATTCGCTTCGTTTCTTGAATTCCTACTTCTTGGATTTTGTGGCGCCATAATGAAATCCATGACACGCCATGCCGATCACAACCTTCAATGGCCTGTCGTACATCCCACTGTTCAGTTGTAATTTGATTTAAACTTACACGTTCAACTTGTACTTGCTGCATGTTTCGCCTCCTTGTTGAATACCAGACAACTTTAACCACTGCTGCATTCGCTCGGTAGCCAATTGAGGTGCTGTCAGGACTCCTGCTTGGTCTGCCAACGTAAACAATTGAGAAAGGTGTAAAAGAGAACGTGCACTCTCTGCACCACCGACCATGCGAAAATGGGATTGATGCCCATTCAAGTAGGCTAAAAATACAATGCCCGTTTTATAAGAGAACGTTGGCTTTTGGAAAATATGTCGTGCCAATGGCAATGTCTTTTCCATTTTTCTGCGATATCCCGCCACATCTCCTGCATCCAAATCATTCAATGCATCTGCCGCTGTTGGGGCAATGGCGTCAAAGATTCCGAGCAGTGCATGGCTATAGCCAACTTCATCCCCTTCGATTAACTCCGGATAATTAAAGTCATCGCCCGTGTACATCTTTACACTTTCCGGTAATTGGCGACGCATGACGATTTCTTTCTGTTTGTCTAGCAAAGAGATTTTAATTCCATCTACTCGTTGTTGATGCTCCCTAATCACATCCAAACAATGACTCATCGCTTCATTGAGGTTCGCACTGCCCCAATAACCGGAAAGAGAAGGATCAAACATTTCTCCCAACCAATGAAGGATGACAGGACTCGATACTTGACTTAGTACACGCCCGTATACATACGCGTAATCTTCCGGAGATCTGGCTGTGCGCGCCAATGCACGACTGGCCATTAGTATAACTTGACCTCCAGCTTGCTCAATATGTTCGCACTGTTCTTCGTAAGCAATTGCGATTTCATCGAGTGTGGCAGGCTTATTCGGATCAAGCTGGTCGGTGCCTGCACCGCAAGCTATTTTCCCATTCACTGCTTGAGCTTCTTTTACTGAACGAGTAATCAGTGTTTTCGCTTGACTCCATTCTAGGCCCATCCCACGTTGTGCAGTATCCATCGCCTCTGCCACAGCAAACCCTTGATTCCATAAAAAATGTCGATAGTTAAGCGTTGCTTCCCAATCAATACCTGTATCTTTCAATGGGTCACCAGTCGAGAATGGATCTGCCACGACGTGAGCCGCAGAAAACGCAATTCGCTTATGAAACGTCACTTTTTCCGCTTGCTTTATCTCTTTAGTTTGCAACACGTATTCGACCACTTGTCGATCACTTGTTGGTAAAAAAATTGATGTTCGTGTCATGAAGTGACCTCTTGTTTTTCAAGTGAGGGAACTTTCATCCATCGCTTTTCATCTGAAGATTGCACCGCGAGGTCTGCCAATTGTGTTCCCCTTGCACCTTCTAAGAAGTCCCAAGGAAATGGCGTATCGCTATGCACATGTTCTAAGAACATCTCCCACTGAAGCTTAAATGCGTTCTCATAGATTTCATTACTCGGAACGTCTTCCCACTGGTTTGTAAACGCTATCGTATTCTCAAGATCAGGGTTCCAAACTGGTTTCGGTGTGTTAACACGATGTTGTGTCTTGCATTCCCTAAGTCCTGCCACTGCACTTCCAAACTCCCCGTCAACTTGAATTGTAAGCAGGTCATCACGATTGACCCGTACTGCCCAAGAGGAATTAATTTGAGCGATTACATCATCTTTCAGTTTGATCGTTGCATAAGCTGCATCATCCGCGGTTGCCTCATATGCATTGCCATGTTCATCAACCCGTTTTTCGATGTGCGTTGTATACGTACAGCTAACTTCCTCCACAGATCCAAACAGATGATCGAGGACATACCGCCAATGTGGGAACATGTCGCTAATGATTCCTCCACCTTCTTCTTTTTTATAATTCCATGAAGGACGCTGACACTCTTGCCAGTCTCCTTCAAACACCCAGTACCCAAATTCCATCCGGACCGATAAAATTCTACCGAAAAATTTTGAATCAATGAGTTTCTTTAATTTGATAATTCCTGGAAGGAATAATTTATCTTGAACTACACCATTTTTAACACCCGAATCTTTCGCAAGCCGAGCAAGCTTCAAAGAGTCTTGTAACGATGTTGCGGTCGGCTTTTCACAATAAATATGTTTGCCCGCAGCGATTGCTTTTTCAATGCTCTCTTTGCGTCTCGTCGTTGTTTGAGAGTCGAAATAGATTGGATAGTTGCCGTCGTAAAGCACTTCATTAAGATTTGTGGTCCACTTCTCAATGCCATGCGCTTCGCATAATGCTTGTAATTTATGTTCGTTTCTTCCGACCAAAATCGGTTCTGGATAGACAATATCTCCATTCTCTAATGTAACTCCTCCTTGTTCCCTTATCGCTTTAATGGAACGAATAAGATGTTGCCTTGTCCCCATTCTCCCAGTTACCCCGTTCATAATGATTCCATATTTATACACGTTCGTCATATGAAGCCCTCCTTTTCGCCTATGCATATAACGTAATACAGATTGGAGAAGCTTTCTTATTAAATCGCACCCATTCATTCTGAATTTCTCAAAAAAAGAACTGATTTTTCAAATAAAAAACATAAGCCTGCGCAAAGGCGTTGACTTATGTTTTATTGTATGTCGAACGATATGTGTTTGGCGGGATTCCCACATGCTTTTTAAAAATACGATAAAACGTCGCCAATGATGAGAAGCCAACTTCAAAACATATGGATGAAATTTCTTGATCCGATTCAGTAAGTAACTGCTTTGCACGGCCAATCCTTACTTCAGACAGATAATGCATAGGGGTCCGGGAATACTGATCTTTAAAAATTCTTTGTATATAACTCTTACTCACGTTGACTTTTTTTGATAAATCTTCGAGACTTTGTAGTTCATAATAACGGCGGTCAATGGTTTCTTTAATGCTCTCTGGCCGAACCACACTTTGATATTGATTCGTGGATTTTGATCGTTTAGAGCGGATAAGAATACACAATATCTCAATTAAGTGAGATTTAAGGATATGGTCCTGCAAATCATCCTGCAGTGATATTTCGTACAGCATTTTACGCAGTAGTTGCCTAAACTCACTGCTTTCGAATGGATACAATGTCCTTCGCTCAGGTTGTATAAATGCCCGCTCCAGCAGGTCATCTTCGATATGGGTATTTAAATATTTTTGGTCAAATTCTAGCACCAATATGGTAAGTTTTGTATTTGCACTTATGGAATGGGAAGTGAACGGAGGAATGATGAGTACATCATCTTTGGTGATGATATAGTCATCATTGCCGAGCTGACAGTTTCCGTGCCCTTCAAGTGCATATAAAATCTGAAATGTCTCATGAAAATGCTTGTGTACTTCTTGAAAGTTTTTGTGTTTGCTTTCAAAAATACGCACCTTATCATTATGCAGTATAGAAGACATTCGGTCCCACCTCACTTTCCTTTAAACGTTTCGACGCATCGCTTTCCTTTCCTTCAACGATTTAATCTCTCGATCGTTTCTCGCAACGACTTCTCAAGAGCCTCCCCCACCCCGGCAGTGTCTGACTGCCTTTCGTTGTGTAGAGCTGATCGTTCTTGTACCTTGGATATACGTGCAAATGATAATGCCATACGTCTTGGTTGCTGGCGGGTTCGTTGTGTTGACGAGTAGAGATGCCATCGCATCCATATGCTTCTTTCATGGCATGGGCGACGAGCTGGGTAACGTAATGAATTGGTCCCGCAAGGTGAACGGGGAGCTCATACAGGTTTTCATAATGTTCGTTAGGAACAACGAGCACGTGCCCGTGATTGTTCGGCCACCATTTACTTGCAACGAAGACCGTCACATTCGAATCTTGGTAAACAATGTACTTTTGCTTCGTCCCGTTATTTGGTCGTGCTATTCCTTTGACGACTCGGTAAAATGGACATTCATAGTTTTTAGGGACATGGGAATACTTTTTTCATAATCACTTCTCCAATCCATTGAAAAGTCAAATTCCTTGTAAGTCGCTAGGAATAGTGATATTTTTTTAAAAAAAGGAGGATTTACGATGACAACCATCGGACCACTCGTTTCTACTGATTGGCTAGCAGAACATTTACATGACGACAACCTTGTGATCCTAGATGCAACAACATTTCTCAAGTTACCAGAAGGAGACGGTTTGTACTCGATTAATAGCGGGATCGACGCCTATAAAGAAGCGCACATTCCTGGCGCTGTACACGCAGATGTATTGCACGAACTTGCTGACCCTGATGACGAGAAAGCATTCACACTCCCTTCAAGAGAACGATTCGTTGATAAGATCGAAGCACTAGGTGTTGGTGAAGGCAAACACGTTGTCATTTATGACCGCGTCGCGGAAGTGGGATCAAGCAATGCGGCTTCAGACTGGGCTACTCGAGTGTGGTGGATGCTGCGTTTTGAAGGATTCGACGACATTTCCATACTCGAAGGTGGGATCCGTAAATGGGAACGTGAAAACCGCGAGATGCGCTCCGGGGTAGAAACGAACCCTCGGGCGAACTTTACTTTCGAACGCAGGCCAGAACTTCTCGCAACGAAAGAAGACGTGAAGAATGCAATGACCGATTCATCCACGGTGTTAATGAATTGCCTGTCTCCGGATACATTTTCCGGAACGGTGAACACGTACGGCAGGCCCGGACACATTCCAAGCAGCGTAAACGTGTACTTCCGAAGCTTGTCTGACGAAGAGTCATTACTCGTAAAAAAAGAAAAAGAACTACGCGAGATTTTTGAACCGATGGGTGTATTTGATGAGAATAAAAAAGTAATCACCTATTGCGGTGGTGGCATTGCCGCTACGTGGAATGCCTTCATTATGTATATGCTCGGCAGAGAAGACGTTGCTGTTTATGACGGCTCCATGACCGAATGGGTGAAAGATGAATCGTTACCGCTCACTACAGCATAAAGATGTTTACCCGAACACGGGCATTTCATATTTACTAGCATGGTGAGATTACCACATGTAGCCTTTAGGCTCTTGTGTATAACTTCACTTTCAAATTAATTGAGGTTACCCACATATGTTCAGATATGTGGGTAACTGTACACAGGCGTGTGCTTTTCCACATATTTATCCACTTTATCCCTACTTTTGTGGACAGAATGGACGGTTTGACTCCTCCTTTGGTAGTCCATGATCCTGCACTTGAATATATGTTGCCTTCATGGTTGCTGTATCGTTAACGCTTAAACAAGCGCTTAAGCTTGAATCTTTGCCCCCGTTCTTTACAGCTACTGATGTGATCGGATAGCACAACCCACGTTCGAGTTGAACCTTTAAACCTTTCCGTATTCTATGAACGCAATCTTTGATGCTATGTACACGCGATTCGACAGACTGATGTTCAGAGGCCACCCTTTATCTTGACGTGAAAACCTCGGAGATTTCGCTGGAATTTATGAATCCGGCTTTATTCAAAAATGAGCATTCCTTATTAAAGGGAATGCTCATCTAATATACGATCAGAACGTTGGGCCAATACGCCAAATTCCAAAATCATGTTGCTTAAAGATTTCTGCCTTCGTACGTTTCCCCGATGCAACCGTTGCAATTTCTTGCATCAGTCGCTCACCTGCATCTTCAATTGTTTCTTTCCCTTCGATAATCGTTCCTGTGTTCACGTCCATATTATCGTTCATTGTTTCAAACATTTGTGAGTTCGTAGATATCTTTATTACCGGTGCAATTGGTGATCCTGTTGGTGTCCCTCTACCGCTTGTAAATAATACGAGTTGTGCTCCCCCTGCTGTCATGCCTGTAAGCTGCTCAATATCATGACCTGGGGTATCCATCCAGACTAACCCTTTTTCAGTTGGACGTTCTGCATAACTAACGAGCTCATTAAGACGAGAAGACCCTGCTTTTGCAGCTGCCCCAAGTGATTTTTCTTCAAGGGTTGTAAGACCTCCTTCCCGATTACCAGGACTCGGATTACCTGTACGAATATCAACACCCATACTGAATGCGCGATTTTCCATTGCTTCAATCACTTCATACACTCGTTTTGCGACATGATCATCTTTTGCACGTTCAGCAAGTAAATGCTCGGCACCAATTAATTCAGTCGTTTCTGCTAAAATTGACGTTCCCCCGCTTTGAGCAATTCGATCACTCACATATCCGACAGCAGGATTTGCAGATAGTCCAGAACATGCATCAGAACCTCCGCACTCTGTTCCGACAATTAAATCCGAAAAATGAATCGGCTCTCGTTCAACCATTGACGCATCTTGAACCATTCGCGTAGCAATTTTTGCCGCTTCAGCAGTCGCTTGTAACGTTCCACTATGATCTTGAATTGAGACGAGTTCCACAGGTTTGTCTGTTCGTTTCGCGATCTCATCAGCCACACTTCGCCCTTGATGTGTTTCGCAACCGAGCCCCATCACTACAACGCCGTAAACGTTTGGGTTTAGACCCATTCCTACATACGTGCGGAAGGTTTGCTCATAATCGACGCCGACTTGTGCACAACCATGTTGATGGACTACGGATACCGTACCGTCGACGAGTTTTGTTACATTCATTGCCGCTTGTGTGGCGCATACAATCGTAGGCAAAATCAATACGTGGTTGCGTATCCCAACGGTACCATCAGTTCTTCTGTATCCGCTTAGTTTGTAATTCATCGTTCACATCTCCCCTTCCTCGTTTTCCATCGACGTTATGAACGTGTACATGCTCACCTGCTTGAATAGCACATGATGCAATTCCGATGACTTCCCCGTATTTGATTATATCTGCACCTTGGTTAATGTTTACGATCGCAAATTTATGGCCAAAATCAATGCCTTCATTCGTAAGAATCGTAACTTCATCAAACCCATCAATTGTCACTATATCCGATGCGTTCAAGGTTGTAATCGCTGTAGCGACGTTGTCGGTTGGTCTCATTATGACGTGTGTTCGCATCGCCATCACCCTTTCACGAAAACCGTTTTCACAGATGTAAAAAACTCAATCGCTGCACGACCTTGCTCTCTTGAATGGGAGCTGGAACTTTTCATACCTCCAAATGGCGCTTGCAATTCAACACCTGCACTTTCTGCGTTGACACGAACTAACCCTGCTTGCATATCGGTTGTAAACGCAAGCATTTCTTGAATGTTTGTCGTAAAAATCGAAGCACTCAATCCATAATTGGAATCATTCGCAAGTTCTACCGCTTCTTTTAAGCTGGATACACGAAAGAGAGCTAAAACAGGCCCGAAAATCTCTTCTTGAGCAAGGGACATTGAATGATCGACATGTTCAAAAACGGTCGGCTCAACAAAATACCCCTCTAAGGAAGAAACACGATTTCCACCGGCAAGTAATGTGGCACCTTCTTTTTTTCCATTTTCAATGGCTTGTAACACTCGATCAAATTGCGTTTTCGTCGCGAGCGGCCCCATCCACGTACTTTCGTGCATGCCATCTCCCACCGTGATTTCCCCGATGGCATGAAGAAGTTTATCTTTAAACGAATCATACACATCATCTTCCACAATAACGCGACTTGTCGCTGTACACTTTTGTCCCGTTGATTTGAGACCACCACTAATTGTTGCTTCTACAGCGACTTCCAAATCGGCATCTTTTGTTACAATTACAGGATTTTTACCCCCCATTTCTAGCTGGTACTTCGCACCACGCTCAAGTGCTGATTGACCAATTTGTTTCCCTACTGTATTAGAGCCTGTAAAAGTTATTGCAGACACATAAGCATGATCGACGAGTGCTTTACCGATTTCTGCTCCTTTTCCCGTTGCTATGTTGACAACACCTTCAGGAAATTGCGCAGCTTCAAAACAAGCGATTACCTTTTGGGCCGTAACAGAGGCTTCTTCTGCTGGTTTTAATATCACTGTATTGCCATAGGCGAGTGCCGGAGCAATCTTCCATAGTGGGATCGCCACCGGGAAGTTCCATGGGGTTATGACGCCAACGACGCCAAGTGGACAACGGGTCGTATACATTAACGCATCCGCATCGGTTGACGGAATAACCTGACCGATTTCTCTCATGCCTTCACCGGCAAAGTAGCGTAAAATTGCAATACCGCGTGCCGTTTCCCCTTTTGCTTCTGCTAATGTTTTGCCCATCTCTTTTGTCATCGTCGTAGCAATTTCTTCTAATTGAATTTGCAGTTCGTCAGCCGCTCGATGTAGATACATTCCTCGCTCTGGTGCAGGAAGCTTCGCCCATCCAGGTTGTGCTCGCTTTGAACGTGCAATGATGTTCTCAAGCATTTCGATGGATACATCTTCGACATGCCCAACGATCTCAGTTGGTCTAGCAGGGTTTATACTTTGGAATGTTGTTTTTGTTTTCATTTGTGTCATCTTAAACCAGCTCCTTGTTTGTTCTTTGATGGCTATTTACCTTATTTGATAACGTTCCAATCTTTGTAATATCAATGTCAATTTGATCCTCTTCTTGAAGAGTAAAATCGTTATCAGGAACGACACATGTCCCCGTTAAGAGAACGGTAAAATCTTCAATTTCATTGTCTTGTAGTAGATAAGAAATCAGTTCTTCAGGTGTTCGTTTTAATTGCTTAAGACTTGCAGAATCATTAAATAGCACGACGCCATTGCGGGTTATTTTGCAATGAATCGTAAAGTCGCTAATATCCGTAACGCTATCTGCTAGAAGTAACGTTGGTCCAATGGCACAAGAACGCTTCCACACTTTTGCTTGAGGAAGATACAAAGGATTTTCTCCTTCAATATCTCGACAACTCATATCGTTTCCAATCGTATAGCCAATCAGTAAGCCTTCACGATTCATAACAAGTCCGAGCTCAGGTTCTGGAATTTGCCACGTACTATCTGTACGCAATGCAACTGCTTTACCAGGTCCAACAGTTCTTCCAGGAGTCGCTTTAAAGAATATTTCTGGGCGCTTCGCATCGTATACTTTATCGTAAAATGTTGCCTGATTCCCCATGCCACCCGTCGCTTCATAGTTACGAGCTTCACGACTACGTTGATACGTGACACCAGCTGCCCACACCTCTGAAAGCTCAAATGGTATGAGTAAATCTAGTTGCTCAAGTTCATCTTGAATTTCTTCCCAACTCGCCATCTTTTCACGAATCCAAATAGATGAACCCCCGCTTATGTCTAACAGCTGGCGCACCGTATCATATGGCGCGAGTTTTATCGTTTCACCATCTACAACAGCTACATGAACGGTCTGTTTCTCCAAAAAGCGTATAATTCTCATTTTCTTCACTCCTTTTTTTAGTTTAAGAAAGTAGTGCCGGCAACCACAGTGAAATGGCTGGAATAAAAATAATCACAAGCGCTAAAACGATGAGCAGTAGCCAAAACGGGATTACTTCTTTGATAAACACTTCAATTTTTACTTTTGTAATCGCAGCTGTAGTAAACATGATGGTTCCAATTGGAGGCGTAATGGTACCAATACTCAAACATAGAATGAAGAATATTCCGAAATGAACAGGGTCAATTCCATACATATCAAGCATCGGTATAAAAATTGGTGTTAAAATAATGAGCATCACATTTCCTTCAATAAACATGCCTACAATAAATAAAAAGACAAAGATAATAAGTAAAAACAAAATCGGGTGCTCAATTAAGCTTGTTATACTTGATGTTAACGCTTGAGGAACTTGTTCCAACGTCAAAATCCAACCGAAAGCGGTTCCTGCAGCAATAATAATCATGACTGTAGCAATAATTTGGATTGATTCTTTTAAAGCGAGCCATAAATCTCTAAATGTCATCTCTCGGTAAACAAAGAAGCCGATTAGTAATGCGTAAACGACAGCAATTGCGCCCGCCTCGGTTGGGCTAAAAGCGCCTAATCGAATGCCGCCAACAATAATAATTGGCAAAAGCAACGCGAGCAGTGCGTCCTTAGAAGCGAGCAGTACATCGATGAAATTTGGTCGTTCTTCCTTGACTTGCTCAAACCCACGTTTTCTCGCAGCAAAATGTACATAAATTAATAGTAATACGGCGAGCAATAACCCTGGAATGATTCCCGCAATAAATAAATCACCAATCGAGACATTTCCGACATATCCATATAAGATTAAGGCAATTCCTGGTGGCAATATCGGTGTAATTAATGAGCTCGTCGCTGTTAGTGCTGCAGAAAACCCTGGTGCATACCCTTTCTTCACCATCTCAGGTACGAGAATTTTCGACTGCATGGCAGCGTCAGCAACATTAGATCCAGATAAACCGCCCATTAACACGCTCATCATGACATTTACTTTTGCAAGTCCACCAGTAAGATGACCCGTGACTAGTTTGGCAAAGGTTAACATCCGGCGAGTGATGCCTGTATAATTCATCAACACACCTGCTGTAATAAAAAACACAATGCCTAGCAATGGAAATGATTCAACCCCACTAATCATTCGTTGCGTTAATGTCTCATTCATAAAACTATCGTTCGTTAAGAAGTAAACGAGTGAACCTCCGAGCATCGCATATGCTACTGGAACATTTAATACAATTAACAAAAGGATAAGACTAACGATGAGAAGAATCGTCATCTTGAACAGCCCCTTCCTCTTGCATAAACCAAGATTTGTCACGTTTTATAGCAACCGTAAGTAAGTGGTAAAGTGCAAGCACACCCCCTAAAGGTATCGCTACATAAATCAATTTGAAGTCAATGCCAAGTACAGGCGTTACTTTCCAATGCGTATTAATCATGAGGAGAAATCCCCAATAGATAAACACCACTGATGTTACTAGCGTAAGAACACCCCATCGTACCCACTGAATGAATTGAAACAATTCTTTAGGAAGCTTTCTAATAAAATAATCAATACCTACATGTTCATTACGCTTCATTACTGCACTTACGCCGATAAACGTGAGCCATACGAACAACGCAAGTGAAACCTCTTCGCTCCATGTTAATGGTTGAGACAATACAAAACGAAAGAAGACATTGGAAGCAATAATAACGATGATTAAATTTAGAGCAGCGGTTGCGATAACATCATCTATCTTTTCAAACATGCTTCTTATCTTCATTTTCACTCCTCCTTTGGCCGCTCTTCCATTAGTTCCAATACATGTTCATATAAACCAGGTGACCAGGCAGGCATTGAATCATAAAAAGGTTCAACCGTTTCTCGGAACAACTCTTGGTCAACCTCATGAACGGTCATGCCTTCATTTTTAAATGTTTCGAGCGCTTCTTGCTCTTCTTGTTCTGTAATAGCATGCGTATACCTTGCCGCCTCTTCACTCGTTTCCGAAAGAATTTGTTCTAAATCTTCAGGCAACTCATCCATCATGCCGGTACCTGTTACCCAAATGCTCATCACCTTCATATGTCCCGTTAATGTTAGATGATTCGTCACTTCATTGGTTCTTGTCCCTTGCAAAACAGGCAATGGATTCTCTGCACCATCGATTACACCTTGCTGAAGGGATGCATACAAATCACCCAAGGGTAAAGGAGTTGGTGAGGCTCCAAGTGCCTGAAATGCACGAATATAAAGATTGTTGTTCGGCACTCGTATTTTCATACCTTGCAAGTCTTCTGGTGTCGTGACGGGTGTTTTCGTCATCAGATGGCGCTCACCATAGATCGTTTCTTTTCCTAACAGTGCGAGTCCCATGTCATTCATGTCATTCTCTAAATCTTTGTACCAATCCGTCGTTGTTAAATAAAGAAGATCTTCAAACTCTTCGGCCAAATAAGGGGCTGCTAGAATTCCTAGATCAGGTACATAATCCATAAGAAAATCGTAAGCCGTAAACACAATCACATTGTTGCCTCTCATAGCAAGTTCAATCATGTCGCTCTCACCTCCAAGTTGAGAACTTGGATAGACATTCAAAATCAAACGACCGTCACTCTCTTCTTCAGCAAGCTCTGCCCATTTTCGTGCTTGCTGATCTAGCGGTTCACCTGGTTGATTTCCGTAAGCGATGTTAATCGTATGAACATCTTGCTCGATTGCTGCGGATGTACTTAAGGAACAACCTGAACTGACAAGGAGTATAGCACCTAAGACACTGACGATCCCTCTTCTCATTTCAATTAATCCCCCTTCATAAGAAAACGCTTTCAACATGTTTTATTTATGCTATCATGAAATCATTACGCAATGATATTGCGATTTGTGGTGAAAAACTTGCGTATTTTAATCTATGAAGGGAGGGGCTTTTATGGATGCGATTGTGAAAGAATTTGATGAATTCAATGTTGTTCCATTTCACATGGCTTTCCACCATACAAAAACAAAGTATGAGGAACTTCCACATCACTTACATGAATGGCATGAAGTATTTTTCGTCCATAAAGGAAAGAGCCGCTTTTTTATTGATGATTTATTTTATGACTTAGAACCTGGAGACATTGTGATTATCCCGAGTAATGTAATTCACTGTACTCAACCAGCTGATGGCTCTCTTTTTACGAGTTCTGCCTTGTTCTTTTGTCCATCAATTCTTAGTGGAAACAGTGATGTGCTCGCTGATTTATTTTCATCTTCAAAGTTACAAAGAAAACATCGCTACCATCTGAGCGAAGAAAAGCAGAATGAATTTCTAGAACTTTTAAATAAGCTCAAGTACGAGACTTCCAAATCGGATCGTTTCACTGGCGAAATGTCTCTCATACTCATCCAATCGCTAGTGATTTTTCTAACCCGCCATTGTCATACGACATCAAATGAGACCACAGGTATGCCAGACTGGATTCATCACAGCCTTCACTACATTAACAATCATCTAAATGAAGAGATTGAACTTACACAGCTCGCATCAGCTGCATGTGTGCATCCAGCTTATTTTAGCAAGCGATTTAAGACAACCATCGGATTAACATTTAGCGATTTTGTTAAATCAAAACGAATGATAAAAGCGAAAGAATTACTTCGAAATACGTCTTGCAGCGTACAAGACATTGCTGAGCAGTGTGGCTATAAGAGCATGCCCCATTTCTTTCGAACATTTCGAGCCACGACCGGAAAGACTCCTTCCGCCTACCGCAAAATGAGCTTAAATTAAGGTATCTTTTCGTTAGATTACGCAATTCTATTCTCTATTTTGATGTGCTAAAGTAGGCACATCATGAACAATGAGGAGGAATTTGTATGCGTTTACGTCAGAAGATTGCCATTATTACTGGCGGCGGTTCAGGTATTGGTCAACGGACCGCTGAACGCTTTGCAAATGAAGGTGCAACTGTCGTGATCGCAGACATTGACTGCGAGAAAGGCAAACAAACTGCAGATGCCCTCAAAGGAGATCACCTGTTTATCGAGACCGACACGACTGAAGCAAGCTCTGTACACGACATGGTCGAACAGGTCATTCAAAAATACGGACGGATCGATGTTTTGTTTAACAATGCTGGAGTTAGCGGCGTTGGTCGGTTGCATGAAGTTGATGAATTTGACTGGGACCGTGTGATGAACATCAATGTCAAAGGTGTATTCTTACCTTCAAAATCAGTCATTCCATACATGATGAACGCACAGTCAGGCGTAGTGATTAATATGTCTTCTTGCATCGCAGAAATTGGCCTTGGAGAACGAGCATCTTACGCGACATCAAAAGGTGCTGTTCTATCTTTAACGAAACAAATGCAAGTGGACTACGCCAAATACAACATTCGTGTCAATGCAATTCTACCCGGCACGATTATGACACCCTTTGTGGAGGATTACTTATCACGAGCCGTTGATCCAGACAAAGCGATTGCTAAGATCAAAACTCGGCAATTGTCAGGTGATTTAGGAAAACCTGAAGATGTCGCAGATGCTGCACTTTTTCTTGCATCAGATGACGCAAGATTTATGATGGGCTCGCCACTTTATGTAGATGGCGGCGTCGTCTTTGGTAAGGATGCGTAAACATTACTAGTATAGGAGATGAAGATATATGAAACTCGCCAACTTACAAACAAACGGAGTACCGCATCTTGGCGTTTGTATCAATGAATCCGTATTCGACGTAACTCAAACGTTAGCAAACGAACAACGCACAGATTTGCCAAAGTCAATGATGGACTATATTGAAGCAGACGACGATACGAAACATGCGTTTCAAGATTTTGTAACGACGCTTTCAAAGACAAGCTCATCTAATATAGCTGAATCGGATGTTACATTTGGTCCAGTTATACCTCAACCTGAAAAGATTATTTGCGTCGGATTAAATTACCGCAAACATGCAGATGAGACAAGTTCTCCATATCCTGAAGTACCGATTCTATTTAATAAATTTAATAATACCCTCACGGGCCATAACCATGACGTTGTCGTTCCCAATGTGACGAATGAGTTGGATTACGAAGTGGAGCTTGGGATTGTCATCGGCAAAACGGCGAGTGACGTGTCTGAAGACGACGCACTTGATTACGTGCTCGGGTATGCGACTGCAAATGACCTGTCAGCAAGAGACTTGCAACTACGCACACCACAATGGTTGCTCGGTAAGACACTTGACGATTTTAATCCAATCGGCCCGTACTTAGTTACAAAAGATGAAGTACCCGACCCACAACAGTTGGCACTAACAACTACAGTGAACGGTGAGACTCGCCAAAACTCCAACACATCAGATATGATTTTTACATGTAAAGAAATCATTAGTTACATCTCAAAGCATTTCACCTTAAAACCAGGTGACATCATCTTAACTGGAACTCCCGAAGGTGTGGCGATGGGACTGCCGGAATCACAACGAGAATACTTGAAACCAGGTGATACCGTCACCGTAAGCATAGAGAAGCTTGGTTCCTGCACAACGCGCTTCATCTCGTGGGACAGTACCACCGCTCTATAGCATAAAATTTCAATTCATGGAATAAGAGCGGAAGATGATCTCCCCTCCTCCCACATCACAACTCGATGATACAATCGTTGACGTTGTGTAAACCGATTTTTTTGTTAAACAATTAATTCACATAAATAATTACGAGCCCCCGAACGTAGTCAGGAGCTCGTAATTATTTATGGTGCTTTTTACTTGCTATCGCATCCATTTTAAACATCCTTCCCACTCACTCGTGTATAATTCCCTTATACACCATTTTTTACCGCCCGGGTCGCTGCAAAGCTCTTAATATGTTGATCAATGAGCCGAGTGCCACCAAAATCATCCTCATAGAAACCAATAATGGAGAAGCCGGCATCAATCTGCCCTTGCAGTTGATCTTCAAGTGTATGTGCGTATTCAACCGTGTTATTTTGTTCTAACCAGCGGTTCTTCTCGACTTCTGAAAGGTGCGCAATGGAATTTGTCGGGACCGAATGCCGTACCTTGAGCCTTCCCCGCTCTTCTTCCTCATCATCAAACACATTTAAAAACGGGTGTGTAAATCCAGCGATCAGCGTCCCTCCTTTTTTCAGCACACGGGCACACTCCTGCCAAACAGGTTGTATGTCTTCGACAAACACGTTCGATACTGGATGAACGATAATGTCAAAACTCTCATTCGTAAAAGAAGACAGATTGCTCATCTCACCTTGAATCGTTTTGAGCATTAGACCATCGCGCTCCGCGACGTAACGATCTTGTGCTAACTGATTGTCGGAAAGATCAAAAACAGTGACGTCTGCGCCTGCTGCGGCAAGGATTGGCCCTTGTTGCCCACCACCTGAGGCGAGACAGAGGATTTTGACGTTGTACAGTGAGGAAGGGAACCACTGCTTTGGAACTGGTCGGTCAACGGTAATGTGAATGTTCCAATCTCCCTCTTTCGCTTTCTGAATCGCTTCACTTGAAACTGGATGTGTATACGCGGCACCCGTTTTAACTTTTTGATCCCACGCTTTTTGATTTTGTTCGATCATGATTTACCCCCCTACGGAGAGGATGAAAAACGATGGTTAAACGGCTCGTCATCATCATCTTTATTGTACTGCTTGCGATCGTCTCTATCTCTTTACATGGATTATGGGACCGATCAAATCAATACGCCGACGTGCTTTATCAACACAACACGACGCCGTCACAAATGCCTGCACAACCGTTAGACACGAATGGTTACACACCGATTTCCACTGATTATGAAGTTCGGTACGAACAAGACGGGGGAGCCACACCTCTCATCACAATTGCAGAAGCTTATAAATCGAACGACGGTACGGAATCTTTGTACCAGTTGCAATTTCAATTACACTTTCATGACCTTGAAAACACCCGACTAACGAACAGACGAGCAACCTTGAAGGTTTATACCCAAAATTTCTGGGAATATGAAGACGGGTTCGTTTATGGAACGTATACAACCCCTTCAGGCAATCAACAGCATGTCCCATTGCATACAGATGCTCACTTACAAACAAAGACTATACCATAAATGCAAATTATTATAAAAATATTGACGGCGATTCATATTTTCTAACCAGCATTGAAGGGGCTCTCGGGGTCACTCTTATGCAACGAGAAACTGAAAGTTTTCAGCTCGTCTTTTATTCAGATGATAGGGCGGACCTACTCACTTCTGAACAGCATATCTCTTGGCGTAAGTAAAAGAAGGAGGCGACGAGCCTCCCTCAAAGAACGTAACTTATGAGAGTACTACCTGTTGGTGAAAATGCCCACCGTCATCGTTCTTCAGCAACCGACGACTGAGCGGCCCGCACTTGCCCATGTCGCTCCAAAAAGCTAACCATTTCATAATGAAAGCGCTCTGGCTCATCAACCATCACTTTATGACTGCTGTTTTCAAACAGCCGATACTCACCATTTGGCATGGCCTTTGCAATTTCTTCGTTGGCTGCCGGAGGTGTAATCCAGTCATGCTGACCCGCAATGATGAGCGCTGGCACCCGAACGTCCTTTAACGCCTCGATATAGTCCATATCCCGCAAAAATCCACCAAATCCACGGTTCAACGCTTCTTTAGAACGATACGTTACGGGCCTTTTTTCAGCAGACTTCATTGAATACCACGGCCCCATCAATTCATAAAAACGTTGCAAGTCCTCATCGGTATTCAGCTCCCCTGCCCACAACTTGTTGCAATACGCGGTGTGCTCTTTACTTCCACGATCGTCAACAATTTCCTTTGCCATTTGCATAAAATTACCGTGACCCGCAGTCGTAATAAGGAATAACCCGTCCAAATGCTGTTCATATTGCGTAGAATATCCTTGCGCAACCATCCCACCATACGAATGCCCAAAAATCCACACTTTCCCAAGCCCTAGATACTGACGTAGCGATTCAAGGTCCTCCACGTTTTGCTCCATCGTATACGTAGCAGGATCACTCGAATCTGAAAACCCCGATCCTCGCTGATCAATATAAATCAGTTGCATGTAAGGCTTCAACGAATCCAAGTACGGTTTAAATGCCACATGATTCCCACCAGGACCGCCATGCACTACAAAACAAACCGGTTTCTCCACTAATTCCCCATCAACCACATCAAACTGCGCCCCATCCACATCAAAAAATAAGCGCGTGCCATTCAATTCTGCGTACACACAATCCCCTCACTTTATTGATTGTAGAAAATTTTGAATATATAATGAGTGTACCAAGCTTCGGGAGTGAAGTATATGTGGCAAACGATGCAATCCTTTATTGAAGAAAAGAATGCTGTGTTCGGGGTGAGCGTTACACACGTGGAAAGCGGGGAACACTTCTCTGCGCGTGGTGACGATCCTTTCCAACAAGCGAGCGTGTTTAAAGTCCCAATTTTACTTTCGTTATTAAAGAAAGTCGATCGGGGAGAGATTGACCTCACGGCACGTGTCACACTCACACAAGAAGACGAAGTGTATGGTTCAGGGATCCTTAAAGAACTCTCACCTGGACTAGCCCCGACGTTCAAAGACCTTGCTGTGCTCATGATTATTGTTAGTGACAATCTTGCCACCGATAAGATCCTGAAAATCATCGGTCTTGAAACTGTGCAAAAAGACTTAAAAGATTGGGGGTTTACCCGCACGACGATGGACGTGACAACCTCTGACCTGCTCGCCCATTCTGTCGGCCTTACACCAAAGCCTTATTCTCAGTCATACGCAACTGAGCTTCACAAACGCCTTTCCTCGGAACAATTTGATCCGAATAATCGCGTGTTTCAAACACATACAGAAACGAACACGACGACACCAAATGAAATGAACCAAATCTATGAACGTCTTCTCGCTGAAGAGTTGCTTAGTCCATCATCTACATCAATCGCACTGGACATTTTACGTCGGCAACATTTGAATCGACGAATCCCTAGATACTTACCTAAAAGCGTTCAAGTGCTTCATAAAACCGGCTCATTAGCCGATCATCTTAACGACGCAGGCATTATTCGAATAGATGACCATAACACACTCATCATTTCCATATTTTCCAGAGGCCACGCCTCAACAGAAGCCGGAGAAGACGACATCGCACACATCGCCAACCGCGCGGTGCAAATTATTCTGAACCGATCGTCCGATACAATCGTATAACAACAAAGGAGGCAACAACCCATGGATGCATCTGCATACGAATCATTTGCAAACACAATCATTGATACACACAAAACTCCAGGTGTAATAGTTGCAATAAAAGACCGCTATGAGAAAGGGTTTGGCTACCGAGATGTTGCCAACAAATTACCCGTGACCATAGAGACCGTCTTTGGCATTGGCAGCATTACAAAGTCCATGACGTGTATCGCCATTTTACAGCTTGAAGAACGAGGAAAACTCGACGTCCAAGATAAAGTGACAACCCACATTCCAGAGCTCTCTTTCCCCGGGGCAGAACAGATCACCATTCACCATTTAATGACGCACACATCAGGCATCCCCCCAATGAACACACTTTTTTATGCGAACAAGACGTCGATGGAAGCCGATGGAAGTTTTGATTTGCAAATGAAATTGGGCGTTCCACTTGATGCCAACCAAAAAAGCATCGAGACGTATGATGACCTCATTGACTACTTGAACACGACATCATTCACGATGCTCGGAGCACCTGGAACGGTATTCAGTTATTCAAACGATGGTTACGCACTGTTAGGCATCATCATTGAGCGGGTGTCAGGTCAAGTTTATGCCGATTATATGGAGGAGTACCTTTTCTCTCCACTAGAAATGAACGCTACATTCTTTGACCCGAAATACCTGAATGAGCACACAGCGACGCTCCTGTACTCTGCCGATCCTACTGCTGACAATCCTGAGATTGAAGCGTCTCCAGGCTGGTGGGATGCTTATTCCATGTGGTCAGCTGGGTATGTAAAGTCCACTGCTCGAGATATGATTCGCTACGGCGAGTTTTTCTTAGACCCACATCAAGGACTACTCTCCCCTGAACGAATCCAGGCGATGTGCACCCCTCATATTCAAATCGAACCTGGCATCTATTACGGATACGGCGTGGTGATCACTCCTGACTTTTTCGGGACGACTCGCATTGATCACGGCGGTGGAATTAAAGGCGTTTCCGCTCATTTTGCTGTCCTTCCAGATAAAGCCATGAGCGCTGTCTGTTTAACGAACATCGCAGGTGCCCCTGCAGAAGTTCTGTTAAACGGCGCCGTACAAAGTGAGCTCGGCATCGAACCAGAAGCCCAGGCCATTCAATATCCCGATATTGCGCTTACGCACGCGGACCGGCAAGCGATCGTCGGTACGTACGAGTCGAACGAAGGTCAAGTCGTCCACGCCTACGAGAAAGACGACAACCTGTATATTGAGATTCAAGACCATGAATTTGAAACCCGTTCCGTTAGCCCACGAGCATTAACGATCCAGCTTCAAGGAGATGAACACCTGCTGCAATTCAACGACGGTCGACTCCAATTTGGGTTTCGCCAACTGTTGAGAAAAGCGTAACCCTTGTCAAACCTTGTCCCTATTTGACACATATTCCCCACCCGAACCGAATAGTAATAAGGAGGCGGTGGGGTTTATGAATGCATTTATTGTGTTGCTTGAAGAGATGTTGGTGCTTTATTGCATTCTCATCTTTGGATGGCTTGCTCAGCGGTTTAAGCTGTTGCCACCCATGAGTAAGCTCGTATTTACGAGACTGCTCCTCTATGTCACCCTTCCATGTCTTATCGTTTCCTCCATGCACTTATCTTTTGAATATGAACGTGTGTATGCCGTTATCACGTTAATCGTCATGTCATTCCTGTTTCTCAGCATTACCCTTTTGTATGGACGGTGGCTCTCTAAAGCCTTGCAACTCCCTGACTACCGATCCGGTGTTTTCAAAAACTTATTGCTTTTTGGCAACCAAGGCTTCATCGGCGTCGCTGTCGTTTTTCAACTGTTTGGTCACGAAGGAATGTTTCTCGCCGCAGTCTTTAACCTTGTTTATTTTATCCTCATCTGGACATATGGCATCGCTGTTATGAACGCACCTACCCCACCAGTATGGAAGAATCCAGGACTTATCGCTACAGTCATCGGATTAGTCTTTTTCTTTCTCCCGATCTCTTTACCCGTTGCACTGCTCGCATCTATTGATGCAATCGGCCAGATGACCATTCCTCTGTCCATGATTGTGATCGGTGTCATACTCTCAGATCAACGTTGGCGCTCACTTGCGAGCCTCTTGAAAGATCGCTTATTATGGTTCGCCGTCTCCCACCGACTTCTCATCCTGCCACTACTCATCTTCTTACCTCTCGTCTTGCTCGACATCCCGTTTCAATGGCTCGCCGTCGGTGTACTCTTATCAGCAACACCTTGTGCACCAACCATTAGTTTGTATAGCGAGCTGTACGGCGGTGACACACCTTTCGCCTCGGTCGCTGTTGTGCTCACCACACTACTCGCCGCCTTCACACTCCCCTTACTCTACCTTATCTTTTTAGCCCTCACGTAAAAAAAGAAAGCGGACTGTTATCCGCTTTCTTGCAATGATTGAACGAGCACGACTTGATCACGCAGTTGGATGCCGTTTTCAAAGATCGGTTGTTCATATTCGTTTATAAAGTGATCAGGTACGATGTGAGCCATCCGAAATCCGCATTTCTGATATACGTACAGTTGCGTCACTCCGGTACTACCCGTTTTTATCATAATCTGAGCAAATTTCATACGCCTCGCTTCTGCAATTGCGTGTTTAACAAGCTGAGTTCCAAGTCCTTGACCTTGGAACCGCTCATCGACGGCGACATTCATGACCTCCACCTGATTGTCAGCCTGCGCCATTAACACGTAAACACCGACAATGGCACCGCCACGTTCCAACACATATACATACCCTGACGCTCCGTACGTTTGAATCTTCCCTTGATCAGGGTCTGCGAGTAAGAGCAGCACCACGGGTAGTCGCTCATCGTCTCTTAGCTGTCTTATGATGTGGTTCATCGTCAATTTGCTACCCTTCTATCGTTATCTCGGAGAACGCTCTCGCTAGCCTCACTTGGCCGCGAAAGGCGAGCGCCGCCTCTTTCTTTAAATCTGCCACGTCGCCATATTGAGGAAGGTGAGTAAGTACCAATTGGTTCACACCTGCCGCTTCAGCAAGTTCACCTGCTTGTTTACCGCTTAAATGACCTGGAATTTTCTCGATCATATGATCGTACGTGGAAGCTTCACTCACGAGCGTATCAGAACCTTGGGCAAGACGTACGACATCCTCACTCCACGCCGTATCCGCAGTAAAAGTTATTGAATACTTCTCTGAGTCGAAGCGAACCGCAAGGCAATCGACCGGGTGAACGGTGTTCGTTGTCTTCACTATCCACGGCCCAACCGTTAATGACTGCTCTGCCTCTAATGGAAATCCCTTTGACACCTTTTGATAATCCAGCCTTGAAAATTGCTCCTTGTCATACGGATGCGCATAAATCGGCAATGTAGCCGTTCGCTTCCCTAAATGTGAATCAATGAATAGCGCATGCTGTAAGCATCCAATATCCGCTACATGATCTGGATGGTAATGACTGACCACAACCGCATCAAGCTCGTGTAGTGATATTTTAAGTTGGAGCGCTGACAAAACGCCACTCCCACAATCAAACAAACAGCGAAACCCTTTTTCTTCCAATAAAAAAGCAGAGGTGGCCTCCCCTCGCTTCGGGTACGCACCCCAAACACCGATCGGTGTGACGTTCATATGAATCAATCCTCATTTGAATGGTCGTCTATATGCGTTAAAAACGCGCTACTGTAAGTAAATCCAGCCTTCTCAAAAAACGCAGACTCACAACAAATCTCTGAAGAAACATACAAGAGCGTGATGGCTTCTTCAACCTTAAACTGCTTCACCGCATCCATTATACTCTCAAGAATCTTACGCTCTCGATATTGCGGCGTCGTGTACGCACTAGTTATAACAGCATAAACATTTTGTTCTTGATCTGGGTAAGGAAAACCTCGAGAAACTTTCAATGACATCTGCCCTGTCAAACTTCCATCGTCTTCTGCTACCCAAACATAATGCTCATCACTCAAAATAATTTCAAACAAGTAATTATTATACTCCTCATGGAAAACAGTATAACTACTCTCATCCAAACTACTGTCTTGTTCTTTTGCATCCGTCCAACGCATTACGATTAATTGCTCAACATCATCGAGCGTGGCAAAGCGGATTTCCATAGTTTCACCCCGTAATCATAATAGTATTGCTCAGCTGAGGTGTTCGCTTTCTACCTTACAAACCCATGGCAACAACGTGAAAGAATACCCTATCATTATAACAAAATTCTACACATAAAGATGATATTTTGTCGAAAAAGATCAATATTTCTTTCTATTCCTAATCTTTTTATGTTCTTTTCATAATATACGAATTTCTTTTGAGCCAATACTTTACAATGCATCTCAATCATACTTTCCATTGATACATAAGTCTAGCGTCCTTTGGTTATATTTTCTAGATTATAGGATGATTTTAATAGATAAAAGCCAATTTTACTACACTCTATACCCGAAAATCACAAATACAAGTCATCTTTGAAATAAATTTTCACTCCAAACAAAAAACGATGCCACGCATTGCCAAACTCTTCCGACTGTGCTAAGATATGAACGTGACGTCAAGCATACATATTCCGCAGTAGCTCAGTGGTAGAGCAACCGGCTGTTAACCGGTAGGTCGCTGGTTCGAATCCTGCCTGCGGAGCCATTTTATCGCTTCCTTAGCTCAGCTGGTAGAGCGCATCCATGGTAAGGATGAGGTCACCGGTTCAAGCCCGGTAGGAAGCTCCATCTAAACACTAATAACGACGCGGGTTTCAGCATTTGCTGGAACTCGCTTTTGTTTTGATATGAGGTCGTTTGGTACCAAAGCGGTGACCTTTCGTGAAGTGCAGTGGTAAAACGCTGCTATTTTTTAACATTTGATAAAGAACATTTGTTCGAATATATAATAAGATCATAAATTCCCGATTGAGGGGGTACATCGTGAAAGACAACAAACTAACGCCCGGCTCAAACATGCGCTGGGAATCAAGTCCAATGATCTTACCTGAATGGCGCGAGGCGTGGCTGGATCATCAGAAAGATCATCCAAAAGGTGGATAAACCAGAAATTGATGAGCAGCAGTGGGAGGAGTTTGCTCTCGTTTTGGATGACTGCATGGAACACAACCAGTTGATCCAGTTTACATTTTGACGAGATGGGCTGTTTTACGAGGTCTTGGACCATTGTCATTATGTCAATCACGACCAACGGCAGTTTCATGTGCTTGCGGAGGGTGTGATGCATTACTTGAAGTTTGATGTGGTGACGGATGTAAGGCGATATAGATGCGGGCCCGCACCCGTGTTTTTGTCATTCAATAATGAATAAAAGTCAAACACATAGATCAATCTAGTAACATCCGCTCCAATTCCTGTAATTGACACGCTCTCAATGAGCGTGCTTTTTTACGTTTAATTGACTAATTTAATAGTCGATTCGAACTATTTTATTTACATTTAATTAGGCGCTTGTGATCACCACAATGCTCTTTTTTGTTATAATTATTTGAATTTAAATTTAGGAGGTAGTAATGCACACGTCTCTATCCAGTAGACAAAACCACGACCAACGACACTTATTACATGCTGTAGAAAACTCATTAGCAATGATTGAATTTAAGCCTGATGGAATAATCAAATGGGCAAATACAATCTTTTCTAAAACAGTTGGATACTCATTAAATGAATTAATTGATACTCATCATCGCCAACTATGTCTAGATAATTTCTCTCAGAGTGAAGAATATGAGCAGTTCTGGGAAAAGCTCCGCTTAGGGGAGCAATTTCAAGATAAGATCAAAAGAGTAAAGAAGGATGGAAGTATCCTTATTCTGGAAGCTACCTATATGCCAGTAAAAGACGATAATGGGAACGTTATATCTATTATAAAGATAGCCACCGACATAACGAAAAGAGATACTGCCATAAATGAAATTACATCAAATATTTTGGACGCATCTAACGCGGTGCTAACAACAGCAAAACGTGGGCTTCTAAAGGGATTTGATATTAAGGAGCAAACCGAGGAATTAATAAACCAATCTCAATCAAATACTATAATTTTTAACAACTTAAAAGAAAGTTCAAAAAAAATTGAAGGCATAGCAAAAACCATTAGTGAGATTGCAATCACCACAGATATTTTGGCACTGAACGCTGCTATTGAAGCAGCAAGAGCAGGAGATGGCGGTAAAGGGTTTGCGGTTATTGCTGATGAGGTTCGTAGCCTTGCCAACAACTCCAAAAAATCGATTGAATATGTAAATGAGCTCGTTGATGCAATCGGTGTAGATGTTGATGGAGTTATTGTATCTGCGGGCATTTCTGAGGAACAATTTCAGTTAACTCTTCAGCACATATCCCAAGCAATGAAGGAATTCCAGAATGTAAGCGACACAGCAGAAGACTTGCGAGAAAAATCATCTGAATTTAGGAAAGTGCTTTAATGTATAATTCTAGAAGTATGTAACATAATAAAGTTTAGGCGGCCCCGCTAAAGCCTGCCCATCTGTTTAGACCTCAAATGTCATCTTTACACTTGGACGCGCCTTGCGGTGCGTCTTTTTGTGCATAAAAAAATCCTGCTATGGGCTACAGGGATAAAAGCCCGATAAACGAGCAAAAGATGGATTTCCATTATAACACAAATTAACAGACATTTTGATTCTTTTTACTAGTAATATATTCCAACCCGCTCATTTAAAGATCCGTCTCAAGCCTCGACCCGTGACCTTACCCGCCGCCCTTCTAGCGATGCGTTTGCCTATGGTCCCTTTCTTAACTGCATTAATGTCTCCCAAGATACGGGCTAGCTTGTACAAGTTACTCCTGAACTTGTTCATGCGATCCACTCCCTTATGTAGCCCGCAATCTATGCGGGCTTATAGGTCGTACGGTCTGTACTTCCCTCTCAGCGCTTCCTGCTCTTTCGCTCGCTCTAAAACTTCGTTCTTTAAAAACAGCCTTGGTTTTTCTTTTATCGGCTTTAATATCCCTTGGTTTACCAATGCACCTATTCGTGCTTATGTTACATCTAATAGCTCTGCCGCTTCGTTGGTTGAGAGTACGTTGTCTTTGAGGTAGTCGACAAATTGGTCTGTGCTGTCAAAGTTGTATTGCATTTTACCGCCCCATCTTAATAACTTTAATAAGGTGCAAAAAGTAAATGATCATTGTAAGGGTAAAGATAAATATATTAATATAATCAATCATGGCCGGCTTATGCCAATCGACTAGGAAATACATCATCGCTATGACCATAATGATTGTATACCCAAACGCTTTTATCATAGATATAGTGGATGTGTTATAATTGTGGAGTGGGGAGGTTTCCCTCCCCTTTCTTACTTGCGGCGGCGCTTACTCTTTGCGGGAGAGCGTCGCTATTTGCGTTCTGTATGGATATCGTGCAAGTCTTTTAAGCCCGATGTTACTGGTTTAAAGCCTGCGGCGATGAGTCCAAGTAACGCTATCCACTGTTTCACTTGCCTTTATAGAGATTATAATATTTCTATTTACTTAAATAAATAGAAAAGCAAAAAAAGCAACCTCTCTATGAATTAGGAGAAGTTGCTTTTTTTGTCGACTAGCGTTCCAACACGTCCTCGAAGAGGAGTCCCCGGTCTTCACCATCGTCCGTTGTGGCAATGATTTTCAGTCGTTGATCGTTTTTGATGAACACTGATTTGTATTGTGGTACACCGTCATTTTTATATAGAATAACTCGACTGCCGCCTTGATTGTTTTCTATAGTTACCTCATTAAAATCCGAGCCAATCTCTTCTTCAACAACGTCTAGCTCGATCATTTCATCACGATTGGTTTCGAAGAAATCTTCATTTCCTTGAACTGCCCCGCACCCCATTAACAAGGCGATACTTACGAATATTATCCACACTCTCATATAAACGATCTCCTCAACAAATGGTCTCTACCTTCCGTATCATATCAAAAACGACAGCAACTTTCCTTCAACTACAATCTTTTATTGACGAATGTGGTCTGATATAGTAATATTCCGCTGACTAATCGGGTATAAGAGAAGAGCATTGCCACTACTGTCAAAATCTAAATATTGAGGTGTTTGATCTCGTTGATCACATTTAACGGAGTAGACAAGTCGTTTACAGAGAATAGAAAAGCAGTAAAGGGATTATCTTTTACGATTGAACGCGGCGAGTTTTTCGTACTTATTGGCCCGAGTGGGTGCGGGAAAACGACGACCCTTAAGATGATTAATCGGCTCATTGATGCGTCGAGTGGCACCATCACGATAAATGGTTCACCACATACAGACGTTGATATCCATGAGCTACGTTGGAACATTGGGTACGTGTTACAGCAAATTGCACTATTTCCGCACTTGACTGTTGCTGAAAACATTTCCGTTGTGCCAGAGATGAAGAAATGGAAGCAAAAAGACATTGAACGTCGCGTTGATGAATTACTCGATCTTGTTGGGTTAGACCCGGCTACGTACAGAGATCGTCTGCCTGAGGATTTGTCCGGCGGGCAACAGCAACGCATCGGTGTCGCAAGGGCTCTTGCTGGAGACCCCGACATCATTCTCATGGATGAACCGTTCAGCGCACTCGACCCTCTCGTTCGGGAGCAATTGCAAACCGACATTAAAGCATTACAACAACGAATCAAAAAAACGATCGTGTTCGTAACGCATGACATGCGCGAGGCGACAATACTCGGTGATCGGATTGCGATGATGGAAGAGGGCGAACTTCAACAAGTCGGTACAGCAGAAGAGTTACAACAAAACCCGGCAACACCAGCTGTGTCAGCCTTCATGGGGCGTTATTCTAGTCAAAGAAATCTCACATTAAAAGAGGTGTTCACTCCTACTGAAAAAAGTGAATACATTCAACCGAAATTCGATACACACTTACAACATGTACAATTTATCGTTGATGAGCACGGCAAGTCGTTTACGACGATTAACGATGGGGCAAAACAACAAACCGTTGACGCGATTGATCATTCCAGCTCAATAAAAGCAGCCTTTCGTTTTCTAGAGTCGAACGAACTCGCAGCGGTACCCATTCAAGAAAACGGCAAAATTATCGGAACTGTTTCCTACAAAGATTTAGCGAGAGTCTCAATAGATAATCAATGATTATGCACCCTCCTAGTGCAAGAATAGAGGAATGCGCATTCAATTAGGAATGGAAACATCATTGAATGTCGCAAAACGATATGGAAAACTTTATGGAGTCTTACGTTTCACTGTTTCAAGAGCGATCTGATCTACTCCTAAATTCTTTTTGGGAGCACGTCCAACTTTCACTCGTATCGTTACTTATTGCTGTCGCCATTGCATTGCCTCTTGGCATTTTGCTCACGCGTTACACACGCTACTCAGAATGGGTCATCGGCGTAGCCGCTGTTTTACAAACCATCCCGTCACTCGCTTTGCTCGGTTTTCTCGTTCTATTCGTAGGAATTGGCCCAACACCTGCAATTATTGCTTTGACAGCCTATGCGCTGCTGCCAATCTTAAGAAATACGTACACCGGCATTCAAGAAGTGAATCCGGCCATCGTTGAAGCAGCAAGAGGGATGGGAATGAACTCCTTTCGAAGCTTAAGAAAGATTGAATTGCCGTTAGCGATGCCAACCATTATGGCAGGAATTCGGACGTCAATGGTGTTGATTGTCGGTACAGCAACACTCGCGGCACTCGTTGGTGGCGGCGGGCTCGGTCAGATCATTATGACCGGTATTCAGCGAACGAATAACGAATACATTTTATTTGGCGCACTGCCTGCAGCCTTACTTGCCATTGTGCTAGACCTCGTTTTACGTCTAACCGAGCGAAATGCAAAGAAACGTCGAGGTGGATCTTTAAAGCCGATCATAAGTATTGTTACGATCGCCCTTTTCATCGTACTCATTCAACCGGTCATCTCGCTATTCCAAGATGAACCTGATGTCGTTATAGGCGGGAAATTAGGACCAGAACCTCCAATCTTAGCGAACATGTATAAGATACTCATTGAAGAAGAAACCGATTTAACCGTTGATGTTGTGGCACCACTCGGGGCAACGAACGTGAACTTCAACGCGTTAATCTCTGGGGATGTTGATATATATCCTGAGTTTAGCGGTACAGTACTAGCAGATTTATTAAACGAAGAAGATTTCAGCTATGATGAAGAAGAATCCTACGAACAAGCAAGAGAAGGAATATATGAAGAATTTGGTTTCCATTTCCTAGCTCCAATGGGCTTTCAGAATACGTATGCCCTCGCGATGCCAAGAGATCTCGCTGAAGAACTAGGCGTCGAGGCGATCTCCGATTTAGTGCCTCACTCTAGTGATTTAAGTGTTGGTTTTACATTTGAATTTATGGACCGTGAAGATGGATACGCAGGATTTGAAGACGTGTATGGGTTTGAATTCACAGATGTAACATCCATCGATGTGTCCACCCGTTACCAAGCGATTAGTAACGGCAGCATCCAAGTGAGTGATGTGTTCTCTACCGACCCACAACTCGTAGAGTTCGACATGGTTGCACTAGAGGATGATATGGATTTATTTCCTCCTTATCAAGCCGCACCGCTCGTCACAAACTTCTTACTAGAACAACACCCAGAAATTGAACCGATCTTAAATCAACTCGAAGGTTACGGAACAGTAGAAGAAATATCTGAACTTAACTACCGCGTTGATATCGAGGATGAAGATCCGTATGATGTTGCCTTGGACTTTTTAATTGAGCAAGGTCTTATCGACTAAATACGAGGGGAAAGAGCCGTTAAAAACGGCTCTTTCTTCAGTTACGCGTATTAGGCCTTTTGATTGATTTTTTTGTTTGGAAAGTTTAAAATAAATGAAATATATATTTTTCTGGAGGGTTTGCGCTTATCTTAAAATTACGCTTCGGTTTGTTAATGAGCAGTAGTCTACTCCTCATTGGATGTACGGATGTTGCAGAGAATTCGGAGGAACAAGAAAGTCCAGACATTGAGCTTGGGGATGCATTGTCTGAAGCTTCTTCCACGTCACTGAATATTGATTCGTATCGTTTACACTATGAAATCACTCTTTCAACGTCCGAAACTGAGTATGGTGAAGAATTTTTACAACGAGACGATCATGGCGTGTTACTCAACCGCAAAGAATACCAAACGGGCGAGAGTAATGTGACCGAATATTCTGCATATGATGGCGAACAAGCGTTTTATTATGAAGAAGGCAGTGACGTCGCTTATACGAACACAATCGTTGAACCCGATTCCCTTCGAGGCGAGATCCCTTACATTGGTCATACACTCAGCGGCGTGACCGAAGATGAGGTATCCGTTTTCCAGACAGATGAGTACGACGAGAAAGAAGTTTATTATTTGCTTATCGAAGGTCCCAGATCTTCTGAGACTGAATTATGGCTGGATGTCGACCATTTGCTACCCGTCAAAATGGTTCAAGACTCAGACCATTACACATTCACTATACATGTCGTACAGCTCGATACACATGTTGATTTTGACGACCCGAGTTTCTTCTCGCTAGAAGATGTATTGCCAAGTGACGTCACCTTGGAAGAGCAAGATGGCGATGACATACTCGAGGAAGTCTCAGAAGATGACGCATAAGGGAACCGCCTTTGTTCACTCGATTCTAGGCTTGGGATGTTGTACTACACGACCTTGTTCTTTTCAAAGCGTGTGACTCAATCTTGAAAAAATGAAAACAGTTTTGGAAGGAGACGGTCGTTTATTTTCTGTAAAATGCTGGCCCTGCTTCCATAAACGTCTGTTTGGAAGCAACAAACGTTTTCAGCTACGTCCAATGCCTATGGAGAACTTCGACCGGTTCACCGGCCTAGGAAAGACATCAAAATATTAATCTTGATGATTGTCTTTCATCTTGAGTGGAAGGTGATAATGCTCACAACCCTCCCATTCTAAATAGTCCTTCAGCCTGTGATAAGATTGCTCAAAAAATTGGACGACTTTTGCGTTCACATCGCCATCCACGTCTCCCAGTTCCAAAATAAATTCCATCAACGTTTCATCAAAGTAGCTGCCGTCTGGGAATGGCGGTGCGCATTCAAATGTAATCGACGGAAAAGGGTACGCTAATACAAAAAATGTAGGCCCACTAAAGTTCTTGTCCCCAAACCAGAAACCAAACTCAATCATCGGCTCATCAAAAGCCGCACGTTCGATGACCTTCGTATCATCCGGAAACGGCTCATGCGCGTTGTATACAAGAGCCGAAGACACATCAAATGTACCCCAAAATAACCCCGGCTTAATTTTTCTCGTTCTTAATGGACTCAAAAACTCAGTCTCTACCGTGTGCGCCAACTTAAAATAATCTAATACCTTTTGAGAGACTTCGCCATTATAATGATGATGGGTGGTATCTTCTTCAAAAGGCGTTGTCGTATCCATTTCTTGCGGCCTCGTATGAATCACTACGTCAATCCCCAATTCCTTCAGATTCTGCTGAAGCAATTCATAGTACTTTTTAATCGTTACGCCATCTTGGAGTGGGATCGTCACAAACTTCTCTGTTGTAACAATTTCAATCTCATCGTTCACGAGATTGATTGACAGAGAAAATGATTGGCCTTTATCATGCAACATTCCCGTCGACACACCTTGAACCGTTATATCAAGAATAATATGCTCCCATTGAGGTTCTTTGTGCGCCAACGCAACTTTATACTTCCCTAACATTTGCGTAAGCAAGTGCAATGTTTTCTGTTCTTGTTCCCATTCTTTAAATTTCATAATAACCCCCTATTTTTTTGAATACTTACCCTTTTCCTCGAAGTAAGGATTCTGACACTTATCCTGCACACGGTTATACTATGTTGTTACACCCGATAACTCCCATTCTCCGTTTACAACATAGACATGATAAAAAGCATGACCCTAAGAGTCATGCTACAACAAATGATTAACCTACACTATGAACTAACTTGAGACGAGCTACCCAGCACGACATTTCTTTTTCTTAACTGATACAAAATGATTGCCAGCAATAACACAGCTGCTACGGCTGTCATTGCCAAATTAGGAACTAAAAAGAGGATCGCTATACCAAACATGACCACTCTTTCCAAACCGTTCATACGTTCCAAAAACCAACCTGTTGTAGAAATCGATAAACTTACAACCCCGATTGTTGCCGGAATTAGTGCTGTCGTAATTTCTAATAAACTTCCCTCTCCAAGTAAACTTGGATTAAACACAAACATAAAAGGGATGATATACCCGGATAACCCCAATCGCCACGCACTTACACTTGTCCTTAAGGCATCACCATTTGCGATTCCTGCAGCAGCAAATGCTGATAGAGCTACTGGAGGTGTAATAAAGGACATAATCGCAAAATATAAAATAAACATATGTGCAGCAAGTAAAGGAACCCCTAATGAGACTAATGCTTGCGCACCGAGTACAGCTGTAATAATATATGCCGCAGTTGTAGGAAGACCCATTCCCAAAATGATACAAGCGAGCATCATCAGTAACAAAGCAGGCACTAGCATTCCACCAGAAAGATCTATAAGACCCTGTGAGAATCGAATACCTAAACCTGTAGCTCCAAAAATCCCAATAAGAACCCCTGCTGTCGCACATGCGACACTTACTGGTACGAGTATCTCTGCCCCTTTCTTTAACACATTATATGTTGATTTAATTGGAAGCGCCCTCTCTTTAAGTACATTTTGCACAATTAAAATAAGGAATGTTGCAACAATTGTAATTAATGCCGAAAATGATGGACTCAACTCTAGAATGACTAGACAATAGATCAAGACAATAAGAGGTGCAAATAAATAAAAACCATTTTTTAGCGTTGCAGAGATGTTAGGCAGCTCAGATTTATGTTTTTTTTCCAGACCAGCCTTTTTCGCTTCAAAATAAACCGCTGACGATAAAGCGATATAGAATAAGAAAGCGGGGATAACAGCAGCGAGAACAATGGCCGCGTACCCTAAACCTGTCATATCAGCCATTACGAAGGCTACAGCCCCCATGACAGGGGGAACAATCTGCCCACCTGTAGAGGCTACTGCTTCAATTCCACCCGCTACTTCCTTTGAATAACCCGTTTTTTTCATTAAAGGAATGGTGAAATTACCTGTCGACACGACATTACTTACTGAACTTCCTTGTATTGATCCCATTAATGCACTAGAAACAACCGCTGTTTGTGCTGGTCCTCCCCGAAAGCGTCCTGCTACAGCGTAAGACAAATCAATGAAGAACTCCCCAGCTCCGGTCTCCTCTAATAGCACCCCGAACAATATGAACAACGCTACAAATGTCGCAGCGACGCCTAACGGCGTACCAAACACACCTTCAGTCGTCCATATGAGATTACTTGACAGTGAGGCAGGCGAAACACCTGTATGATATAAAATCCCAGGTAAGTATGGGCCAATGAACGCATACACTATGAAAATACTCGCAATAATTGTCATGGCCCACCCTAAAACAAATTTCGTAGCGATAAGGATTAAAACGAGTAACACCCACCCCTGAACAATCTCCATTTGAGAAGGACCAATGACGCCACGATCAAACTGCGCCTCTGGTGAAAATAACGGAAGGGTAGCTAATGCTAAAATAAGTGTAACTGATAGTAATACTATATTGTACCAACGTATTTGCTTCCCCTTAAAAGAATATAGCGAAAATGCTAAAAATAAAATGATGAAAATGTGAATACCACGCTGCAACATTGGTGTGAAATTCCCCATAATACCGGTATATATATGAAACAACGATAATCCAATAGCAGCAATCGCACAAGCCCAGCCTACTACTTTAACCATAAGAACACCCCCGTACTTATCTAGTAAGATTAAAGAATTATTGATTGTGTTCTGGTGGAATTAACTCTTCAGGAACATCTACTCCCATAGATTCATAATAGTCAACAGCACCACTATGCAAAGGAATCGTTAATCCATCTAATGCATTTTCAAAACTTGTGTCTGCCTTTACAGCCGCGTGGGAATCAATCCACGCGCTTTCATTTTCCCAAAGAACTTCCAAAATTTCGTATACTTGATCATGACTTAACGTACCGTCGTTCATTGTCACTAGCATAATTCTATTGGTCGGTGTTGAAATCGATTCAACTTGTCCAGGGTACGTATCTGCTGGAACATCCATTATTTCAAAATACGAATAATCGTCATAAAAAGCAGGTAAGTCGACAGGTAGCAACTGAATATCTTCTGTATTACTCAAATCCATTAGAGTAGCTGAGTTAAGAGGGTTTGTTAATAAGAAAGCATCAATCATGCCATCGCTTAACCCCTCTGCCATTTCGCTATCTGATAAGTACTCTTCAGAGATATCCTCGTACGTAATTCCATATGAACCTAAAATTTTTCTCGCAGTATTTTCTCCACCACTGCCTGGCGCACCAACACCAATTCTTCCACCTGCCATATCTTCTATAGAGTTAATTTGGCTTTCTTGAGTGGTTATAACCAGAGCCCATTGATTAATACTCCCGAATAAAGAACGGAGATCATCCACTTGATTTCCTTCATACTGATCAATGCCCTCATAAGCAAAGTAAGCGATTTCAGAACTGGCAATCGCCATACCTTGCTCACCGTCTACCATCTGACGTATATTCTCAATTGAACCTCCTGAAGTAATGGCTGACGAAGACAATGAATCTGAATGGCTCGTAATCGTCTGTGCCATCGCTGTACCCATTGGGTACAAGGCTCCTCCTGAACCTGCTGTTCCAATATCAAATTCTCCCGACGCTTGAGAACTGTCAGAAGAGTCGTCTCCACCGTTGCAACCTGCAACAACAATTGATAGGCCTAAACCTAAACTAAGCAGCATTTTTTTCATTACCTAAACCCCTTTTCTTTATATATTTACTTCAAAAACATCTTGGTTAACAAGTCGGACGAATGACGGATTGTTTTCAGTAGCCTTCTGTTGAAAATCAGTCCGTATAAAGCTGCCTCTCGTTTCCTCTCTTCTCATGGATACATCAATGTAAGCTAATGACAACACTGTTATATTCATACACTCACTTAACATTAATCTTTGAGCCACAGGTAAAGAAAGAATCTCGATATTTGCTAGTTTTGCATATATATTATGAACTTCCTTGCGTGTACTTTGGAGTCGTGTATTATCTTTAGTAATTAAGATATGGTCCATCTTCTTTTGGATTTCTTGCTTCATACTTTGTATATCCATATCTAATGAACCCTCGAAATTTTCCGGTTTTTCTCTTTCAATTTCGGGTGTGAACTTGGTGTTCATGGCGTTTTTCGCTGCAGACGATCCAGACCTTGCACCAAAAACAAGCCCATCCATAACTCCTGTTCCCATAAGCCGCTCCGCGCCATGAAACCCTCCAGCAACCTCTCCTGCTGCAAAAAGCCATGGCACATTTGTGCTACCAGCGCTATCAATCTCAACCCCGCCCAATAATTGATGGCAACCTGTACTCACTTCAACGATATCTTCTAATAAGTCTAAACCACGCTCCTTTAACTTTTCATAACTATTCGGAATTCTCTCCTTTATATCTTCCTTTAAATGTCTGCCGTCCCAATAGACACCATTATTTTCCGTGACCCGTTTCTCAAGAATTTGCTTTTGGATCCACATGCAAGCATCTAGTAAAAGGTATCCTTGTAATTCAGCATCCTCCATAGATTGATAACCTGGTGGATAATTAGGAATATACTTCTCACCTTCTGTATTTTTCATGTACCCTTTTGTGAATATTGCACTTGTTAAGTAGTAGCCTTTAATGGGTTTCACTAAAAGTGGAAGAAAGTGCAAGAATTCAAGGTTAGTAATATTCGCACCTAATTTCAAGGCTATTGCAACACCATCACCTGTTGATCCTCCAGGGTTTGTACTAATTGAAAAGATTCTCCCACCGCCCCCTGTAGCGAGAATGAGGCTTGAGAACTGCATGCGTAAATCCGTAACAATCCCTTTCGCTTTGAGTCCAACATAAGCAGTCCTAAATGAAGTTTCTTCTTTTACATCGTACAATGTAGCATTTTCAATAATATTAACTCCTTTACTTATTGCTTCGTTCTTTAATCTGCTTAATAAGTTTTGACCGAAATGACCAATCCCTTTGATTAACCTGGGTGCACGATGACTTGGATACGTATGATCGATCTTCTCCATCGGAACACCTAATGAGGAAATATACTCGTATTCTGCCAATGAGTTAGTCACAAATGTGTTAACGAGATCCTCATCATTGATATGTCTCCCAAAATCTATTAAATCTTTCGCATACAGTGTCTTATCTTCTTCGTTTTCACTTACACCAACAACAGTTAGCTCAATTAAATGATCTAAATATGCTGTTTCACTTCCAGTTCCAATTGATCCTTTATTAATTAATGTAACTTTTGCTCCTTCTACACTCGCTTGTATGGCAGCTCTCAACCCACTAACTCCACCACCAACAACTAAAACATCGGTTTGCACAAAATCCCTCCGTTTGTTCACTCAGTGAACTAAAAGATTACTTAATGAACTATTTTTTTAATCGTAGTAAATAAATGACGATAAGTCAACAAATAATGTTATCGCTTTCAAAAATAAAAACCACTCTTTATAGAGTGGTTGCAGTTTATTCATTTAGTATTTTAGTAATATCTTTCGCTATTTGAAGCATCTTTTCAATAATTACTCGCTGACGTTCTTCGTCAATTTGGAAGGATGGGAATAGAACTCCTATACTCATTGTAAATTGGGCTCGAATAGGTACGGCAATCCCTGCAACCCCTTTTGTCGTCTCATTGATCATATACAAATAATCCTGTTCTTTCACTTGCTGAATCTTCGTAATTAGATCCTCGATTTCCTCATTATTTCTTACAAGTCGAAGTTGATCAACGATTGTCACTTGTTCATCCTCTGGCAATGCACCAATTATGGTTTTTCCCAACAAGCCGTAATCCGGCTCTCTAATCTTGCCCACTGTTGAGCTGATTTTCAGCCCTTCTTCGCTTTCTCTTTTATCTAAGTAAATTAAATGTTTGTCCCTTAGCGTTGCCAGTAGAATTGTATTGTTTGTCACCTCATAAAGCTCGTCCATGAAAGGAGCCACTTGTTTTTGTATAGCAATATCAGAAGATGCGATCACACCAAGCTGATAAAATTTAATTGATAATCTATATTTATCCGTACTTGAATCATATTGAATGTAGCCAATTTCTTGCATCGTTTTTATAATTCTATACAACGTAGCTCTAGAAAGGTCTGTTTTCGCTACAAATTCTTTAATTGATAGCTCACTTTCTTCTATTGAGAAGCAATTAAGCACTTGAAAGGCCCGTTCAATGCTGCGATTGGCTTTTACGTTTAACTCTTTCATAATACCCCTTTTAATCAAATATTTTCAGAGACAACCTCAATGATTATGAGCTCCTTTTTATTCTAAAGGAACCGTACAATATGCTTCCAAGCTTAATCCGTATCTCCACCTAAAATCTCAGACATTTCACGTCCTTTTCTCTGCAAATACTCTGCTAAATGATCATCTAGCGACGATGGAATTCGATCCTTAAACCCTACCATGATTACTGTACCAAGAAGCTGTGTTCGAAAGTCTAAAATCGGTACAGCAAGTGATGAAACGCCTGGAGCAATCGGTTCATTTGCAAATGTTATTCTTTGTTGGATAACCTGGAGCTTTTGTTCTTCTAGCATATTTTGATCTTCTTTTGAAAGTTGTTTAAACTCGTTGTCGACCCATTCTTCCGCTTGTTCATTTTCGTACGCATAATATAACTTTCCACATGCTGACTTAAGTGGCAATAACGTACCGATTTGTGCACCAATATTTAGCGTATGAGAACCACTTAAGAGCTTCACAACAATGGGGCCACGTTCAGTAGCGACTGTATACAATAACGTCTCATTAGCATAATCATTAATTTCTCGCAAATGGGGCGCAATATGCTCTAATATATTCTCTTGATTCATCGTCTGATAACCATACTCCGCTAATTTTGGACCTAAAAAATACTTCAATGAATATTCATCCCGATACAGAATTCCGAGCATCGTTAACGTGTTTAAATACTTATATAAATTGTTTTTAGACAATGCTGTTTCATTTAAAATCTCATTATATTTTAGCGGACGATTTTTTTTTGAAATTACATCAACAATGGATAAACCTACTTTAAGAGATTGAATTGTCTCAGCTTTGCTCAACTCTTTTTTCTTTCTTTCCATGATATAACAGCCCCTTAGCTAATACCTGTTCCTATTAATTTACCATATCTCACACTCATGAGCATCGCACCGATCGGCTGAACATTCTATATTGACAAAAAAATATCATATCGATTATATTTTATAGTGAACTTATTACACTATAAAAGAGAGAGGGTATACCTATGAGAAAGGCAGCACTTATTCTCTTGCCGCTCTATATACTATTTATGGGCTGTTCTACCAATGTTAATACAGCCCAAACCAATCACTCAGAAATTCAAGAACGAAACTTTGTAAGTGCGCATGTAGTTCCAGAAGGCCATGTTTGGCATCAATCTCTTTTGAAGCTGGAGGAAGAGGTGCAAGAGCGCACTGATGGAAAATGGACATTTGATTTCTATCCGCAAGGATCTCTAGGTCCGCAAAATGACATGTACCAACAGCTTCAAGTAGGTTCCATTGACCTTGCTGTACTTGTTGGCCCAGAGTTAAATAGCCATTCTGAGGCTTTTGCAGCATGGGCAATGCCTTTTATTTTGCGCGATCATGAAGACGCTTTCAAAATGGGTGCCACTGAGGAAGCACACCAACTCTTCGATACGTTAGATGGTGTCGTTGGTCAAGGTTATTTTTTTGCTGGAATGCGTCATGTTCTTTCTAGCGATCACCCACTTACAACCATTCAAGATTTTAATGGCCTCTCATTACGAATTAGCCCTAGTCCTGCCATCACCGACTTCTGGCAGCAATCAGGATCAGGACCAACGCCTGTACCAGCAGCTGATTTGTATAGTTCATTTCAGACAGGTGTCGTAGACGCTATTGATATCGACCTTGATTTAATGATGAATAACGGCTACTACGATATTGGCGATTATTTCACTCCTTTAAATCACATGAGTTGGGCAGCACCAGTTTTATTAAATGAACAATTATATGACAGCTTTTCGGAAAAAGAAAAGCAAATCTTCTCAGACTCATTGGATGTAGCTATTCAACATAATAAAAAGATAGCAATTGAAAGGGAAGTTCAACAAATGAAAGACTTCGAGGAACAAGGAGGGACTATTGTAGAAATCGAAGACTTTTCCGATTTTTACAATGTAGCTGAGAATATTCATGATGAGTACGCTGAAGCTAATGATTACATTGGCAATTTTATAAATAAGGCTAAAGAGATCTCAGAATATGACAACTAGGAGGACTAACTAAGACATGAACATACTTTTTAAAGTTAATCAGGGCATTACAAAAATTGTTGAACTTGTATGTATGCTAAGCGTGGTCGCCATCGGAATTATCACATTCTCAGCCTTCTTTTCCCGTTATGTGATTCAGCAGCCGATGGTTGGTACTGATGAACTCGCATTGTTTTTGCTCGTTTGGATCACATTTCTCGGTGCCACATTGAGTATTCGAAACCAAGACATGATTTCTCTCACTTTTGTGATTGAGCGCTTAAGCAAACGAAAATACTTAATTATCCAAACTTGCACACAAGTAATCATTTTAGGGTTTTCTATCATGGGGTTCATTTTTGGATGGAGATGGTTAATGTCATCTAGCATCCGTGAGGCTACTTCAGTTTCATTAGAAATGCCACTATGGATTCCGATGTTGATTTTCCCAATGACAATGTTGATTATGTCTTTATTCAGTATCGAAGGGATCATTAACACAATCAAAAAGCTGAATAGACATGGGGAAGCAGGGGGGCTATCATGATTATTTTTTTGGTTGTTTTCACGGCATTATTAATTATTGGTCTACCTGTTGCTTACGTATTAGGTGTTTCAACAGTATCTTACATACTAGCAACCAACAACCTCCTGCTACTGGAGTCCATCCCACAACGAATGACAGGGGGGATTCAAAACTATGGTTTGCTTGCCATTCCACTTTTCGTTTTAGCTGGTGAATTAATGAATAAAGGCGGGATAACGACAAGATTGCTACAGTTTGCTAAAGATTTAGTTGGGCATTTTAGAGGAGGTCTTGCGTATGTAAACGTAATGACTAATATGTTTCTTGCATCCATTATCGGTTCTGCAAATGCTCAAACAGCAATGATGAGTCGCATTATGGTACCTGAAATGGAAAAAGAAGGATATAAGAAAGAATTTAGTGCAGCACTAACTTCTGCATCATCCCTGCTAAGTCCAATTGTGCCTCCAAGCTTGTTGTTCATTATTTACGGGGTAACTGCAGAAGTATCGATAGGAAATATGTTTATCGGCGGTGTAATACCAGGGATTTTGCTCGCTATAGGCTTTGTGCTGCTTATTTCTTTTATTTCAATCAAACAAAATTTCCCAAAACACGATCGCGTAAAAGCGATGAAAGTAGTCAAAGCATTTTTCATTGCTTTACCCTCTCTCTGTATTCCACTACTTATCATTATTGGTATTCTTTCAGGACTAGTGACACCAACAGAGTCAGCTGCAGCTGCAAGCTTTTTGGCATTAATTGTTGGCATGGTTCTTTATAGAGAGATTAAACCTTCTGACTTCCCACAAATACTATTGAATACTGCAAAGTTCACATCCATTGTTACGTTTATTATTGCAATGGCTACAATTTTTGGATGGGTTCTTTCTTTCGAGCAAGTGCCGCAGCAGCTTTCATCTATGATGGTTTCCTTAACAGATAATGTTTATGTTTTCTTACTTCTGTGTATCATCCTGTTATTACTTGTGGGCATGGTAATTGAAGGGATTGCTGCAATTATCATACTCGTGCCAATCCTTTTACCAGTTGCCACGAGCTATGGTATTGACCCGATTCAGTTTGGTATTATCATCTGCTTAACGATGGCTGTCGGTCTTATCACACCACCTGTAGGTACAGCCCTGTTTATAACCTCTTCAATTACAGGCGTTCGATTTGAAGTATTAACAAAGTATGTACTTCCATTTATCGCAGTAGCCTTGATTGTTTTGATACTCGTCGCTTACGTTCCTTCAATTACGCTATGGCTTCCGAGTATTTGGTTTTGATCGAAGAGAAATATGACAAGACAAATAGCGACCCCCGTATCAGTCGGGGGTCACTTCTTACAGAATCACTCATATCATTTAAGCGAGAGCGAATTTTTCCTTTGATTTAATTACTGTTACCCAATACTCAATTGGTTCAATGAATGTTTGAATATGCTCATACTCAGTTTCCATTTTTAATGATTCAACTAGGAGAAAAACAGAGTCGTAATTTAAATCATTAACGAACATATCTAGTAAGGTTGCTTTCATATTCATATAATCTTCATAATCATTTGTCATAGATAACTTCTCATCTAATGGCGCCATATATTTTTGAAAGGATTTCACTGCGCTTTGAAGATCTACCATCGCCTCGCACTTTTTGGCTGCTAAATTTAATTCATTAATAAAGTCATTATACTCTTTATGCTCATCTCGCTTTAATTGTTCGATTAAAATTCTTGTAAACGTTGTAGTATCCAAGTTTAAGGAACCCCTTTCATTCATGCTTTTCACTCTTTCTATGAGATATTCAATCCTTCATGCCCCCCTTTCTATCATGTTGTTACCTACTTTGCTCAAAAGTGGTTTCAAACATCAAGCTTCATAACTCTAAGAAAAAATTTGACGTGACCTCTTTTAGCCTTTATATTGTTTATAAATAGTGAACAAAGTTATCTATATATGAATTATAACTAAGGAGTGATGGATCTGTCTACGTTTATTGTATGGATTGAAAGAAAACCCTCCTTCTCCGGTGATACCATTGCCGGACACCGTGATTTCATATCACAGCTCAAAGAAAACGGCTTATTAGTTTTTGCGGGACCTTTTTCTGATCAAACTGGCGGCGCTTATGTGATTAAAGCAACATCTCTTGAGTCCGTGAAATCGCTAATCGGAAATGATCCGATGAACAATGAGGATTGCATTTATGAAGTCAAAGAGTGGAACTACTCATCATGAACTTAATTTTGAAAGGGGTATCATAAACCATGAAACTCGTTACATTTATTTATAACAATGAATCAAGAATCGGAGCACTTACAGAAGACAAAAGAGTCGTCGATCTGAATTACGCCTACAAAGCGCTGTTGGAAAGCGAAGGCAAAGTGCGTTCAGAATTAATAGCTGAAGCCTACATTCCAGCCGATATGGAAGGATTTATTGAAGGTTCTGATGACAGCCTCTCGAAAGCTAAAGAATCTATCACGTATGCATTGTCTAAAGATGCGGCGTATAAACATCCTCTTATCCATGCGTTCGACAGTGTAAAGATTGACGCACCGGTACGAAAGCCCGGAAAAATCATCTGTGTTGGGCACAACTATCGCGAACATATTAAAGAAATGGGTCGTGAACTTCCAGAAAACCCCGTCGTGTTCGCAAAGTTCGCAAACACAATTACAGGACCTCAAGACGACATTCCTCACTACCCGATTTCAGATCAACTCGATTACGAAGCAGAATTCGCGTTCGTTGTCGGCAAGAAAACTAGAAATGTATCGAGGGAAGATGCACTCGAACACGTAGCTGGATACACCATTGCCAATGATGTGACGTATCGTGACATTCAACGTCGCACCCTTGAGTGGCTTCAAGGTAAAACGGTTGAAGGAAGCCTACCACTTGGTCCTTGGCTCGTCACTTCAGACGAACTGGATAACCCATCAGGATTGGACGTTCGTCTAACCGTAAACGGAGAAGAACGACAAAAAACAAATACGTCGAACTTCGTGTTTGATGTTCAAGAACTCATTGAGTTCCTTTCTAACTTAATGACGCTAGAACCAGGCGATGTCGTACTAACTGGAACTCCTGGAGGTGTAGGCGTTGCACGCGATCCACAAACCTTCTTGACTGACGGAGACGTCGTTAGAATTGAAATTGATAAAGTCGGGGTTCTCGAGAATAAAGTCGCAAAAACGGAGTTGGCAAACCATGACAACAAAGTCCATTCATAATCAAGTGATGAACATCCAAGATGTGATTGATCAAATCGTCAACATTTCTGGCGAACTTGATGAAAAGACGATCCGCTGGAACCCAAGCGAAGAAGAATGGTCCATTATGCAAGTCTTGTCACATTTAGCCGAGGCAATCCCCTATTGGGTCAATGAAGTTGATCGTGTCGTCGAGAAACCAGGTAGCGAATGGGGCCGAGGTTTACAAGACCCCGCGCGCTTAAAAGCTGTCGAAAATACCGGTCAATTATCTGTACAAAAAACACTTGGTGAAGTCGAAGCGTTGAAGGCAATGGTAGAAAAGCTATCCACCATAAGTGAAAAACAGCTTCACGCAGAAAATCCACACCGAAACTTTCAGAAGTTCTGCAACAAACCTGTATCTTTTATCATCGGTCACTTCATTGAAGAACATGTTGAAAAGCACCTTAGTCAGATCAAGCGCAACCTCAGTAAATTAGACTAATTATACTTTTATAATGAGAGGCGGATGTTGAAATGGCAGAAAAGGCAGCATATTTAGAAGACCAAGATGTGAAAGACTTCACGAAAGAAATTCAAGAGCACAGCCTGGGACCCCTTTGGGAAGCGATTCCCGCTTTAATGAACAAAACACCGAAACCACATGCAGTTCCTTACCTTTGGTCGGATGAGCTCATGAAACAAAAGCTGCATGAAGCATCGCAAATATTCACCCCTGATCGCGGTGGTGAACGACGGGCCATTTACTTCCAAAACCCTGGCTTAACCTACCGTAAGCCGTGGGGTTGGGCATCGACTACGCAAACGTTGTATGCCGCAGTTCAACTGCTTTTGCCAGGGGAAGTTGCACCGTCACATCGGCATTCACAAAGTGCATTGCGGTTCATCACAGACGGCGAAGGCGCGTATACAATTGTAGAAGGTGAGCGAATTTTCATGCAAGAAGGAGATTTCCTCATTACGCCAAAGAACCTTTGGCACGGTCACGGGCATGTTGGTGATGAGCCGATGATCTGGATGGATGCACTCGACATACCAACGATCTACTCAATGGGAGGGACGTTCTTCGAACCTTACCCGGACCAAATTGAAACACCAACGAAACCAGATAACTTCTCTGAGCAACGGTACAGCGGCGGCATGGTCCGCCCAATTCACGATCGGCATTCAACAGTAGCACCACTCGCAAATTATAAATGGAGTGGCACTGAACAAGCCATTAAAGGTTTGCAGCGATTTGAACCGGACCCGTTTGAAGGATATGCCGTGGAATACATTAATCCTTCAAATGGCAAGACTGCAAACCCAACGATGGGATCTTGGATGCAACTACTGCCAAAAGGATTTCATACTAAAGCACATCGCCACACGCACTCAGTCATCTATCAAGTTCATAAAGGCTCAGGGTATACAGTCATTGATGGCGTTCGTTTTGATTGGAAAAAAGGCGATTACTTCGCCATCCCAAACTGGGCTTGGCACGAACATGTCGCAAGTGAAGAATCTTACTTGTTCACAGTGAACGACATCCCTATCATGGATCGCTTCGATTTAGAACAATCCCAGGCTCTTGACGTAAATAACGGACACCAAAAAGTAATTAATGAGTTTATAGCATATCGTTAAGGACTCGTGCCCCCTTAATCGTAAGGGGGCTAACAAATTGATTACCATTTTATGAAAGCGTTTATCTATACGAGGAGGGGCTACTATGGCTCAAACAACAGAGACTCCATTGCTAGTTATTGGCGGAGGAATTGGTGGGTTAGCGACGGCACTTGGTATCGCTCAGTCTGGACGAAAGCTAAAAGTATTGGAACAAGCACCCGAATTTGGGGAAGTTGGAGCAGGCATACAGCTAGCAGCAAATGCAACAAACGTACTTCAGCGGTTAGGTGTCATGGAGGAAATCAAGAAAGTCTCTGTATTCCCTAAGAGACTCGTAATGATGGATGCCTTTAGTGGTGAAGAGCTGTCTGCACTAAACCTTGGTAAAACCTATGAAGAGCGTTACGGGGCTCCTTATATCGTCTTGCATCGCTCAGACTTACACCGTGTACTTTTAGACGCCTGTATCGAACACCCAAATGTAGCGTTAGAAACCAATCAGAAAGTAACAAATGTGGAAGATTACAATGATGGAGTAACGGTTACAACTGCAAGTGGCAGCAAACATCACGGAGAAGCCTTAGTAGGTGCTGATGGTATTTGGTCCGAAGTTCGTCGTTTGTTTAGCGATGATCAGCCGGTTTGCTCTGCCTATGTAGCATACCGCGGAGCCATCCCTGTTGATGAAGTCAAAAAATCGGTTGCAAACATGGACGATGTATTCATGTGGATTGGTCCAAATCTTCACCTAGTACAGTATCCTGTACGAAAAGGTGAGCTTTATAATCAAGTTGTTGTATTTAAAAGTGAAAGTTATCGACCTGAAATTGAACACACGAATAACTGGGGCACCCCCGAAGAGATGGACAAAGTTTTTGAAGGGGCATGTGAAAAAGTCAAAAAAGCGATTTCCTTTATTTCTCGTCAGCGACGGTGGCCCATGTACGATCGAGAGCCGATAACAAATTGGACAAAAGGGAATGTTACTCTCTTAGGAGATTCTGCTCACGCAATGCTACAGTACTTAGCCCAAGGTGCTTGTCAGGCTTTAGAAGACGCTGATTGCTTAAAGGATATGTTTGAAGAACATGATGACGTAAATATAGCTTTTATTGAATACGAGAAAGAGCGCATTCCTCGTACAACTTACGTGCAACAATCCGCAAGAACATGGGGAGAAATTATTCATAGTACACATCCAGAAAGCATTCTGTTAAGAGATATAATTATGAAAAAAAGATCAGCTACTGACTTTGAATATATTGACCAATACCATGGGCATAACCGATTTGTTAAAGTTTAAGATATCGTGTATGCCGATGGTGTGGCTAACTCTTTTGCCTAGAGTGAAATACTGCACTAAGAACGTTTCTAGATAAACTGTCCAATCTACAATTAGACGCTCAGACCTCTCATATAATAGGAGCACGGTATAATCGTTAAAAGCGCGTCAATATTAAAAGTGTTCTACTAATTACAATCCCTTCCGTACAGAGGTTTGTTTTCTATCACATGTAGATTCTAAGTATGATATGTAGGGATAGCACTCACTAACTGCTCCCCCATCCCCAGCAAATAAAAAGGATTGCCCAAAAATTGGGCAATCCTCACACGTTAGTTAATATTTAGACGTCCTTCTGCAGTCTCTCTCGTTTCATTTCCGTCAGCATCTGTCACTTTCACTTCGATTTCAGCGCCTTGAACTGAAAGGTTTCTTATGGCGGTCCAATAGCCGACATATTGTCCAGGTGAGCTCTCCCACATCGGCAATTCAGTAGGCGGTTGTGACTGACTCGTGAGCGGCAGGCGGATGGAGAACACCGCATTCAAGCCGGGGTCACTATCAAACGCAATTCTTACGGATTCACCTGCTGCAAGCGTCCTATTTTCAGCTGGTTGCAAGTTGCGTATGAGCCCTTCTTCTGGTGGATCAACAGGTTCTCCTAGATGGTCGTCGTCAGCATGCGGGGCACGTTTTCCCCCAACGCCTACACCGATGTAAGCAAGGTCATTCACTGCACCTGGCGTGCTGTGTGAAAATCCAACTTGGCCTCCGTACATGTTGTCTTCGGTTGTGACGATTTGCCAACTGTCTGGCTCGTCTTCACCATCTGGCCAAACTTTGAGTTGCAAGGCAGCTGCATCTCTTTGAAGTAATACACGGTACCATTCATCTTCAGATACTTCAAAACCTGGCTCGGCGATGCCGAGGGTTGTACTTGAGCCCCCGCTTCGTTGCATAATTCGGACGGTTCCGTTCTCGTACTCATCGTCTGGGAGCCGTGCATCTGCATAAATGCCATTCTCACTTCCTGGCGACCCAGACATATGGAATCCAAGTTCAAATACGTGGTTTTGAATGTTCGAGCCTTGAACGAGTGCGAAGATTTCTGTACTTCCATAAAGTTCTCCTACCGCATCCGCTGTAAAGCCTCTCACACCTGAACGAGCGGTATGCTCCAAGCGCAGTGGTTCATCAGCAATGGTAAGCTGCTCGTCTTCACCTTGCCAAATCGGTGACCACTCGTCAGGCTGTTCACCAACGACTTCATCGGTGAAATCAAACACATGTTGCTCAGGATCGCTCACTGGAGGCGTATCCGGCCAGTACTTCGGAATATCATAAAATGCATCGCCATCAAGCTCGTGCACTGAGCCATCCGTCATCGACTCCGCAATTCCCCAAAGACCTGCTGTAACCTTATCAATGAGTTCTTGATCATAAGGAACTTGAGGTTGTTGTCCTGCCATTTCAAATAATACCGCTCCGCTTCCGTTCAAACCGAATGCACCTAACGCAATGCCAGAAAGGTCAAAGGTTGACGGGTACGTGTACCGAGCCAGCCCCGCTTCATGGCCATCTTCTGCATGAGCATGAATGCCTTCTGCCGCTGCTAAATTATAACGCCGGGATTTGTCTTGGTCCCATTCTGGGTAGTCTTCCGCGTATTTAGGGTTGTTATCTGGTCCTAGCGGCGGGTGGCTAAGCGCAATCGACACATCCTGATCCGTGCCTTCAAGTTGCGGCGTGCCCATATGGTGCAAATTCACATACGATTCCACAATGCCAAACTCTTCTTGTAGTTCTTGATATAAATTAGCAAGAGCGCGAGCTTCATTCGTTAAGTAGAATCCGTAATGAGCACTCGTTCCAGGCAAATCATCTGCCTCTGCTTCAAAGTCCAAGTCCGGATGGAAATCACGATTAATATCAAAACCGTTACGGCTTTCATTATGATACCAAGCAGGTTCAGCGCCCTCTAAGTGAGGATGATATTCAAGTACTTCTTCCCAAGAGATATCATTTTGACGTTTTACGAGTTCAGAGCCATCAGGGTTAAGCTTAGGAACGGTGACAATCGTTACTTCCTCTAGTATATGATCTCTTTCACCCGCTGCAAGTTCGTCCAACATGTCGATAATGGCTTCTGTGCCTGATTTTTCGTTGCCATGAATCTCACTATCAATGAGTAACACTTGATCGCCATCGCCCATTCTCGTCGCATAAATGTCGCGACCTTGATGGGATTCGCCTATCACATCTAATTCCAGAAGACCTTCACTCATCTCTTCGATACGGAAAAGCTCTTCAACCATTTCTTCGTAATTCGTCCAACGTTCATCTAACGCTTCAATTGATTGGGCACTCGGTTCTTCATACTCTTCCTCTTCAAGTAGAGCAAAAGATTCCGTTGGTTGCCACAGTGAAAGAAGTAGTACGAATGACAGTGAATATTTCCAAGCTGATGTTTTCAAATAAAAGCCCTCCTCAATTATTTAGTCACCCTAAGTAATTTGAATACTAGCACAAAAATTCACTAAATTTAATTAACTAATTCGAATAAACTAAAAATAAACATTTATACTTATCTCCTCTACACAATTGATGCAGGTCGATGTTATCGAGTTTAGGACATTACACATGTAGCACCGCCCAATCCATCAACGAACTGGGCGGTTTAATTACAATTTTCATGCGTTAACGAAATGTCAATCTTCTCATCATTCCGTGAGCAAGCGCCAAACACGCACGCAGGAAATTCGGCTCGGTAATGTCATGTGTTCGTTTGTCGCGATCATCACCTTGCACTTCAGCTCTCCAATCAGAGTCGATCGCGTGTTCAATAGATGTATTGAAGCCGTCCACATCTGGATAATAATCTTTAATAAACCTGTCCCACCAATCTTGAAATGGCTGGTCACCTTTCACATCTCCCGTATTCATCACAGGAATTTGACGACTGTAGTCAACGATTTGTTCCCCGTCATCAGCGATGTGCGTCGGCAGAGAAGAAAAGTCTTCCTCTCTTCTCACTGTCGTGTCTGGACTCAGCTGGTTTGGAACCACCCCATGAACGTCAACAAGAACACGGAACCCTTCAGCAAGCTCACGCGCACCCGCTTGAAATCCACCTTCAACTTCCTCATAAAATTTTCTTTCATGGTTGGCTTTTAAGCCATATTCCAGCATCCCTAAATGCATGCCCGTCCAAGACGTATACCCTGCGATAAGCACTGGCCGCCCTGCTCCTGTAAGATGCTGTTTCCCTGCAGTGAGATTCTTCGAAAATTGACTCACATCATAATTGATTTCCTGAATGTATATGCCCATATTCTTGAATCTTCGGGCTGTTCTTCCATAAGGTTGGTCATACACTTGACCATTGTGATTAAGGTAGCTGTCCATCGCCATTGCATAGGCATACCACATTACCCCATTCATCGGATAACGCGCATTCGGAAAGGATTGCTCATCATCAACAATCAAATGATCGACCATATACTCAATGGTATGATCGTCCATAAAAGACCACGTATGTTCACGGTAATGGCGATCACTCCAATCCCAACACTGGTCAAGCATATCCTCCACCCGCTCTTTAACGTTATCGCAAAGATTCCCATTCAGTCCTTTAATAAAGACGAGGCTCGCCGTTAGTGCACTAATGCCAGGTGTACCACCATCCATCGGACCGTCTCTTAAATACCCTTCCATCTCGCCACCTTCACTTGTTTCATCGAAGATCGCATTGATTGCTTTCGATAGCTCGTCACTTACTTCAACAGCCAAGCTGTCTTCTTTATGAACTTCTCTAGCCTCATATTCGAGTTGCGAGAGAAAAATCATAAACGAAGCCATCCGGTAATAACGCCCTCCCATATAAATCGGAGCATATTCTGGGTTTGACACAGACCCCCGGTTGTATTCCTTAACTCCTGGTGTAACCGCTGTTTGAACGTGATTACGCTTTAAGAAGTACTCCTCAAATACTCGTTTACTCACTTCATATGCATTTGACATGCAATCACCTCTGTAGGATTCTGTATATTCTGCCATGCTACTACATAAAGAGAGGTTCTTCTTTGCAAATCAACGTGAAAACCAAGATATTTTTTTTCCTTATAATAAACTGACCCTCTCATTAATAGAAAAAGCTAAATAACAGCAAAAAACCACCAAACCATAAGGATTGGCGGAACAATTATAATTCGTACTTGTTAAAAAAAGCGCGAAGTCGAGCGAGGTATAATTCGTTCTCTTCATGATGAGGTGAATGTCCACTCTGTTCAAAAATGTGATATTCATGGTTCGGAATATGACTCGCTATCTCATCCGAGCATTCCACTGGTGTAATCCAATCGTGTCTGCCAACAGTAATAAATACAGGGACATTAATGCTCGGCAACTGATCAACAATATTATAATTAGGTTTGTTGTATTTGAATGCTGCGTTATGTGTTTCATATCGATAATAGATACTGTCCATCTTCTTTTTAACGGCGACTTCATCGTATTCAACGGTGTAAAGAGGCTGAATAGCGGAAAACACTCGTTTAAATTCCTCGTTTGATGCGACCTCTCCAGCGAAGAGACGAATGAGTTCGTCTTCGCTCACATCGGTAAGGTTCGCATCTTTTGCCGCTTGAACAGAATCTTGATCAAAGCGTTTACTCGCCGCAGTATCACGAAGTAGTACTGCTCGTACAGATTCTGGATAGCGAAGTACATATTCTAGTGCAAGAAACCCGCCGTAAGATCCACCTAATATGATAATCGGTTCATCGACGAGTTCTTTTCTCACTGACTCAATATCTTCAGTCCATTGTTCATGTGTGAAAGGCGGTTTTCCTTCAGAACGACCCGAACCCCTCATATCCATGAAGATTAACCGATAATCGGTACCGAGATCTGAAAATGCTTTAATGTCACTTCGACAGTCTCCAAGACCAGGTGCCCCGTGAATGAAAAAGATGGCTTTTCCATTTGGATTTCCGTGTTCTTCAATGTATAGTTCATTCCCATTAATCATTCGTTTCATGCTAATCTCCTTCCTACTTTGTGTTTTTTGGATCTAGTGCGTCCCGTAAGCCATCACCAAGAAAATTGTAGGCAAGAACAATGAGCGTAATTGCGATTCCCGGTAAAAAACCGAGCATTGGGGCTGTCCAAATGTACTGCTGGGCATTTTGCAACATATTCCCCCATGTTGGTGTTGGTGGTTGAATCCCAAGGCCAAGATAACTAATGGCACTTTCGGTGAGAATGGCTCCCGCTATACAGAGCGTTGCTGCAACAATTATTGAAGGTGTAACTTGTGGCAGTACGTACCTTAGCAGCACCCTCATTTTTGTTGCCCCAGACGCAATCGCAGCCTCGACAAACTCATACTCTTTCCATTTAAGGGTTTCACCGTACACCACTCTAGCAATCTCCATCCACGTCGTGAAGGCAATAACAAGAATGACCATTGCTGGCGATGTACCGAGAACAGTTAGGGCAACAAGAACGAAAAAGTAGTTCGGTATCGCCATCATCGCTTCCGTAAATCTCATGAGCACAGCTTCTATACTCTTTCCAAAAAAACCAGCGACTGCCCCGACAAATACACCAATGATAATGGAACAAATCATTGCGGCTAGCCCGACGAGCAATGTCACCTGGCCCCCGTGTAGGAGGCGGGCAAATACATCACGACCCAGTTCATCTGTTCCAAATGGATGGGTGAGTGACCAACTAGCATGAACACCTATCTCAGCAATTCGATCTGGATGATGTGGCCAAACTAGAGGAACTAAAAAGACAACAAGATGAAGCAATACAATAAAGCAAAGGGAAAAGAAAGCGAGTTTATTTTGATATAGGCGCTGCATCAAACTCAACTTGGCTGGAGCGCTAACAGCAATCGGCTGGCCGTTCAGCCCAGTTACGTTCTCCATCGTTATTCATCTCCTAAATCTATGAAATATTCTTAACGCGTGGGTCTATTTTTGAGTAAACAAGATCAACGATTAAATTGGATAAAATTACGACAGAAGTAATAATAACTGTGACACCCATGACCAAAGGATAATCACGGCTTTGAGCCGCTTCCAAAATCAAGGTGCCGATTCCCGGCCAGCCGAAAATTGCCTCGGTGATTACGGCCCCGCTCAACAATCTAGGCATGAGCACTCCGATCATCGTAATCACCGGAATTAACGCATTTCTTAGCGCATGAACATAAATTACAGTACGCTCTCCTGCCCCTTTTGCACGTACAGTTCGAATATATTGCTGAGAGATCACTTCTAGCATTGAAGAGCGTGTGAACCTTACAATGTTCGGTAAGATCGTTGTCGACAAAATCAATACAGGCAACAACAAATGTGAAAGCCAGTTTAATAGATCAAAGTTTTCTCCACGTGCACCAACACCTGAGGATGGGAGCCAACCAAGCTGAATAGAAAACCATTGAATAAGCATCAGCGCCAACCAAAATGCAGGTACAGATAACCCGATAACACTAATAAAGTTAATCGAATAATCTGCAATAGTTCCACGCTTGATTGCTGAAATAACACCGAGGACGATTCCAATGGAAATCGCGAGTGCAAGCGTGAATAAACTTAGCTCAATTGTATAAGGAATTCTTTCTAACACACGTTCAATCACGGGCTGATTACTCGAGAAAGACGTCCCAAAATCCCCTTGAACAGCATTGAAGATCCAATCCCCATAACGAACAACCACAGGATCATCAAGCCCGTAACGCTCAATCATCGCTTGCCTCTCTGCTTCAGATGCATCCATTCTCATTACACCTGAAGGTCCACCTGGTGCAAGATTGATGAGAAAGAACGTGATGACGGTAACAATAAATAACAAAATAACACTTTGACCAGCTCGGTTAAGTAAGAAACGTAACATCGGAATAGCCCCCCCTCTAATCAGGGTTAGTTTTTTTAAGCCCGCCCTTTACGGGCGGGATGTATCACTGTTCTAAATACCATTCATTAATGTAATGCAATGAATCTCCGAATGCGAGATCTGGTACACCTTGCAAAGCGTCTACCTTCACTTGCGCTTCCTGCGGATACCATAGGAAGTTGTAAGGCTGTTCTGTTGCCATTAATTCTTGTGCTTGATTGTAGATTTCTTGCCTTTCAGACATATCACTTGTTTGCGCGCCTGCTTCAAGCAGTTGGTCCATTTCCTCGTTCTGGTAGCCAGGAATGTTATTGCCACTTCCAGCATTTTCAGAATGGATATATGGCTGTAAATCAGGATCGCTTGCATAACGCCACCAGTTTAGCGTTACATCATAATCACGGTTAATAACAACTTGATCAATCATCGTGTTCCATTCCATCGTCTGAAGTTCAACATTAAAGCCGACCTCAATTAAATATTGTTGAATTAATTGAGCAATCTGCTCCAAATCCCCTTGAATTCCGATTTCAAAATTGATGTCGAACGTTTCTCCATCTTTTTCGAATACGCCATTGTCATTTTGTTCCCAGCCTGCTTCGCTCATAAGAGAGACGGCTTCGTCTGGATCATACGCCAATGTTTCTACATCATCACGGTAATACTCCTCAAGTGCCGGGGATATCCCGTGATCTGCAATGGTTCCGTATCCTTGTAGGACAGTATCAATGATGTTTTCGCGGTTAATCGCGTGTGTCATGGCTTGGCGAACGAGCGGCTCTTGGTATTTTTCATGTTCTTGATTGAGTGATAACCAATAAAACTGTGTCGTTTCACGAGGGTACACATCAACCCCATCTTGCTGCTCAATCCGCTCAATGGATGCAGTATCCTCTAATGAAAAGATTGATAACTCGCCACTTAAAATTTGCGCAACGTGTGTATTGCTATCTGCCAACACTTTATATTCAACTTCGTCTAATAGTGCGGTCTCCCCAAAGTAGTCATCATTTCTTTCAAGCACTACGGATTGACCGGAAGTGTACGTCGACATTTTGAACGGTCCAGTTCCGACAGCATTGTCCTTATTAAAGGAACTCAAGTCCCATGGGTCTTCCCCGTTAAAGATATGTTCTGGAAGAATCTCTGAGTTGAATCCAAGGTAGGCCGGTAATGCTGCTACAGGATTCGACAGCTTAAACGTCACTGTAAACTCATCATCTACGACAACTTCTTCTACATCACCGAAAAATGACGCGCCGTTTGCCCCTAATTCCTCATTGAGTACGATTTCGTTAAATGTATACGAGACATCCTCAGAATCAAAAGTTTCTCCATCATGCCAAAGTACATCTTCTCGAAGTTGGAATGTCCACTCCAATTCATCTTCCGAAGTCTCCCACGACTCCGCCAAGCTTGGTGACGGAACTAAGTCTTCACCTGGTTTTGTTAACCCTGAAAATAGGACGCGGTTCACGACATTGGATTCAGCATACGCGTTCGGGTGCCACGGGTTAAATGTAGGGTCAGCAACGATAGGAATGGAAACTTTCCCTCCTGATTGCCCACCACTTCCTTCTTCAGCTTCTTCTCCGGAATCTTCAACTGTCTCCCCACTTGAATTACCATCATCACCGGACGAATCTTCTGAACCATACGCACACGCCGATAAAACACCAAGACTAGCTACGATAAGTAAGCCTGATCTCGCTAACTTCTTCATGCCCCTACCCCCTCCTGCTTATTATTTTGCCCACGTTTCTTCAAGCACTCTGAATATGTTCAGTCCAATAACTTTGCGAATATCTTCACGTGAATACCCACGTTTGACGAGCCAGCGCACGATGTTCGGGAAGCATTCTGCTGGGTTCTCCAACCCTTTTACATAGTCAACCTTTACCATGTCAGATTTTTGCGCGGATTTAATCGATAATCTTGAAGCTAACAATTCATGTAACTTCACATGATCACCAAACAATGTATCTGGTCCAAAAGCAACGTGGTCAATTCCGACTAGGTTTGCTGTGTACTCAAAGTGCTCCATAAATGATTCAATGTTATGTTCTGGATGGTTGCTCGTAATCGTAGAGTGCGGTGCTGCCTCAATTGCGATAACGCCTCCACGCGCCGCACAAGCTTTAATCACTTCGTCTGGTTTCATACGCTTTGAATCCCATAACGTTCTTGCACCCGCGTGGTTTATCGTGACCGGCTTCTCACTCGTTTCAATCGTATCCAGTGATGTTTGGTCGCCTGCATGGGAGATGTCTACGGTAATCCCTAATTTGTTCATTCTACGTACAGCTTGCTTCCCAAAAACACTCAGCCCGCTATCGTTTGGCTCACGAAGTCCAGATCCTAATGCGTTTGCTTCAGAATATACGACACCCATCGTTCGAATACCGAGTCCGTGCAATACGTCTAGGCGATCTAGCTCGTTCTCAATCATTGAGCAAGACTCTAAAGCACCTACAAATGCAATTTTCCCTTCCTTTTTTGCACGGTATAAATCTTCTGTTCGCTCTGCTTTTATGACCATATCTTGATGAGCAATGTCGCTATACCGAATTCCGATATCGTGAATGACATCTGACCACTTCCAGCCAGCTTGGGATGTGATCATCGCTGTGCCATCCATAAAGTTCTCAAAAATTACATCGAGGCCAGAACGACTTAACGCTTCAAAACCTGTCCAATCTCTGCCCTGATGACGGAACTCATAAAATTGCGATAAGTCTTTAGGGGCGACAAACGTATGCTCATGCATCGAGACGATATGATCTTCGTTTAAAATTTGTGTCGCTAGCTCTTCTTCCTCACTACTTACTGGGTATTCGTACTTCTCTACGCGAGTATCTTCCTCAGAAAGCTCATATTCCTTATAATCTTCGCCTGCGTCAAGATACTGAAATGATTTGTACCCGTCATAGTGTTTAGGATTTGCGATTTCTTTTTTTGTTTGCATACATCATGCTCCTTCTTGATTTTGTTTTTTTATGGCGTCTTGCAGTGTTTCATATGGTTGTAGTGGATAATGACAGGCAACAAAATGACCTGGTGTCATTTCTGTTAGTTCTGGTATCTCCTGTTTGCATAAGTTTGTTGCTAAAGGACAACGAGTTTGGAAGCGACAGCCACTAGGAGGGTTTGCAGGTGAAGGAACCTCTCCTCTTAAAATAATTCTTTCTTTTTTTACGTGGTTCGCTTCTGGGACAGTGGAGAGTAATGCCGCTGTATACGGGTGCGCAGGTGAATCAAACACTTCATCCGTATGTGCCAACTCCACAAGTTTTCCAAGATACATAACACCGACTCGATCAGAGATATGCCGGACAACATTTAATCCGTGTGCAATAAACAGTAACGTTAACCCTAGTTCCTTTTTTAATCGCATGAGTAGATTAATAATTTGTGATTGTACAGATACATCTAATGCTGATACAGGTTCGTCAGCAACAATAAACTTAGGGTTCAATGCTAACGCCCTTGCAATACCTACCCTCTGTCTTTGCCCCCCAGAAAACTCATGTGGGTAATGATTCATTCTAGTAGGGTCTAAACCGACATACTCGAGTAGCTCTTGGATTTTTTGTTCCTTTTCTTTCCCTTTATACAATTGATGAATATCATACATTTCGCCGATGGATTGACCAATGCTAAACCTTGGATTAAGTGAGCCAAATGGATCTTGGTAGATCATTTGCATATCTTTTCTTAGATTTCTTAAATCTCGATTGGATAACGACAGGACATCTTGATCCTCAAAAGTTACGGTTCCTTCCGTCGGCTCCTGCAGTCGCAAGATGTTTCTTCCAAGCGTCGACTTTCCACAACCTGATTCACCAACAAGCCCTAGTGTTTCACCTTCATAAATATCAAAGCTAACACCATCAACCGCACGTAATATTTTTGGTTTTGCAAACCCCTCTTTAATCCGAAAGTGTTTTTTTAGATGGGAAACTTTCACAAGGGGTTTTGCGTCTGTTGCACTCATACCGTCACCTCACTCTTTGCCACTTTTTCTGAGTGCCAACATGCTACACTGCCAACTGCTGTCTCTTCCATCGATGGCTCAGTCTGTATACACTTTTCAGTGACGAAATCACAGCGAGAGGCAAAGCGACAACCGACAGGCATATCATGTAGACTCGGGATACTACCAGGGATTGAATATAGAGGCACGCCTCGCTCCCCGTCCATTGAAGGTACCGAGCGAAGTAACGCTTTCGTGTACGGGTGATGAGGGGTGTCAAAAATGTCTGATGTCTTCCCCTCTTCTACAATTTTCCCAGCGTACATAATGATCAGCCTGTCCGACATTTCATAAGCGACACCAATATCATGAGTAATGAGCATAAGAGACATCTTTCGCTCTTCTCTAAGACTACGAAGAAGTTCAAGAATTTGCGCTTCTATCGTTACATCCAACGCCGTTGTTGGCTCATCGGCGATGAGTAATTTCGGCTCACAGGCGAGTGCGATTGCAATCATTACCCGCTGCCTCATCCCACCAGATAGCTCATGTGGATACTGCTTGAGTCTTGTTTTAGTATCAGACAAACCGACTTGAGCGAGCAGCTTTTCTGCTCTCGTCAATGCCTCTGATTTTGTTACTTTTTCATGAAAGTGAATGGCCTCTGTAATTTGTTTGCCTATTGTAAATACCGGATTCAAAGCGGTCAGTGGTTCTTGAAAGATCATCGACATTTCTTTGCCCCGGATTTTCCTCATTTCACTTCCTTTTTTCTTAGCCAAATCTTCACCTAAGAAACGAACATCGCCATCAATCTGACCATTCTCAAATTCAACAAGTCGCATCACGCTTAATGAAGTGACACTCTTTCCGCTACCGGACTCACCAACGATGCAAATCGCTTCTCCTTCATCAACATGAAATGAGACGCCATCCACAACTTTTGTCACACGATCTTTGCTTTTATACGATGTTCTCAGGTTTTCAACTTCCAATATCTTTGTAATTGTTCCCCCTCCTCACCTTCAATTGACATAAAGTTCCGATAATTCATTAGGGCTCACTTTAATGATGGGTTGAATTTCCTTTTGGTATCGGAACAAGATGTGCGCATTTTTCATCGCATATTCTTCTGAGATTCGATACGGTGGCCCAGCAATTCCTAATGAACCAATCACTCTTGCATCTCGATTAAATATTGGGACAGCCATTGCTGCGACATCTTCAAATGTTTCACTCGCACTATACGCATAGCCTTGTTCACGGATAACCTTCAACGTCTCATGGAGTTGACTTGGAGACTGTATAAACTTCTCTTCAACAGCTCGTTCACCTACCCGAGCAATGGCGTCTTCTGGTAGGTACGCCAATATTGACTTGTGTGTAGCTCCTAAATACAACGGTGAACGTCTACCGATTGAATCAGCAAACCGGACAATATTACTACCTTCTGCAATGTTGATAAACACACCGTAGTCATGATCCCTTAACGTAAAAACACTACTTTCACCTGTCTCCATGGCTAGTTTCTGCATTGTGGCTTGTATTTGTTCCGATAACTTAAACTTTTCCTGCGCTACATGACTTAGCTCCAACAATTTAAAACCGACTTCATATTTTCCAGAGTCTTCATTTTTCGTTAAATACCCTCGGTCTTCAAAAGTCGATAAAAAACGATGAACGACTGTATGGTTCATATCAAGTTCTCTAGCCAATTCACGCAAACCCCAAGCTGGTTGTTCGACCGTGAATTTCTCTAAAACGGTTAACGATTTATGTACTGTTTTGGAAGTCAACAGCATCCCCCTTAGTAAATACGTTCATAGATTGGTTCTATATATGAACCAGTGTTTCTATTTTTAATTTTCGTACAAATAGCATAATCACGAATTACAATAACGTCAATAGAACATTCGTCATGCATACAAGCTTATTAAATGAATTGTTCAGAATTAAAAAACTATAACGTGTACATTTGAACATACAAAAAAAACCGCAGTCGCGGCATGAATGTTCGTTTTTTCTCTTTTCTCTACCTCGGCTTCTAGCACATGTTTCTTCGGTATATTCGTAGATCTCACCATAAAGCAGCAAATATACTCCCTCAAATTTCCGGTCGGTATTCTTCCTAGTTGCCGCACTATACAATGTTAAGTCTGAGCGGACTTAGCGTCGGCGTGGTGTGTGGGGGCGAAAACCTTATCTTAAAACGATCTATGGTGAGATTCTCGTTATTTTTATGAAGTGTATTTTTGAAAATCAGTGATTTCACCATAAGAAGAAAGCGTCTCAGCTGGTGAAGCTATAGTTGACCTCAACATTATGAGCGTAAAAAAGAGTTTACGCGTGGTCATTTACGATGTTGAAGAGCTTGCGTCCTCCACAGCAAGGATGTTCGCCTGCTTCAATGTCCGAACCGCACCTTTCATGTGGCACCACACAATCACATCTACGTCATTCAAACGATAAACAGTAACTTCCCGTTGTGTTAGCTTTCCGCTCTTCGCTTGATAGATAATTTGAACTCGTCTTCTTTTCTCTAGAGATTGCCTCAATGCATACAGCATGAACTCACCTCGTTCGCATTTTTATATATTATATACGAACGTATGTTTCTTTTCAACAGTTGATTCGAACTTATGTTCGTGTATAATGAAATTAAGAACTCACTGGAGGTGCGATGTGGAAGATCTTGAACAGATGAAACGAGTGTTAGTGGAGTCGATTGCACAAGGGCCCAATATCGTCACACTCACGTATCGAAATGGGCGGAATACGACACAAGTAACCGGTAGGTTATATAAGCTTAGCGACGGGGACGAAGAGGTCATCGTTCAGGAAGAGGGGCACTTTTACGTCGTTCGTTACAATGACCTTGTAGATGCGTCCATCACGACAATTAAAAAGAAAACGGTTTAATTTACCGCTTTCTTCTTCATTTTTTGCATACCGTAGAACACGTAGCTGTAATCGTTTGGATGATCATGAAATAGTTCGATCTCCATCTGTATCATTCCAATGACTTCTAGCGCTTCAGGGACGTCGATGTACAACTCGGTCATTTCGTCGAGCTTACGTGCAAGCGGTTCGTAATAGTGCTCGGTCCAGTCTTCATAGGGCAATACGTACGAGAAACAATACTCATAACCATTTTCAGTAATTTGACTTACCTTATTTGCTACAGTATTAATTTCTGGATACCCTTCTTCCCAGAAAGAGCGACTCGCTGAAGAAGGAGATGAATGAAGCCAAGAAATTTCACTGCACACAAGCTGTCCGCCTGGTTTTAACAATGCTTTCCACTCGCTCAATCCTTGTTGAAAGCCAATAATGTAGATCGACCCTTCCGCCCAGATGAGATCAAAATATTCATGTGGAAAATCCAACGCCAACATCGATTGATTATGTACTTGAATTCTTTCTTCCAGTCCGAGTCTTTCAACACGGCAAAGTAACTCATCGATATAAGGCTGATGTGTATCTACTGCAATGATTCGGGCGTTCGGATAGAGGTCTGCAAGAAGAAGTGTGTGTACTCCATTTCCGCAACCGATGTCTAAGATTTTCATGTTGTTCGTTGATTTCTTAACGAGCGTTGCCACCTTGCTCGTTGATGAATCACTGCCTGGTGCCAGTCGACTTAAATCTTCAAATGCTTCATAGAAATAGCTTTCCAATGCTTTATCACTCCTGCTTATGATAAGGATGGGGTTACTTCAAAAACCGTTCCTTCTTTTCGATACCCTAGCTTCTCATAATACTCATCCACGTCTGACATGACAAACACGGTATGATTTGGATACTTTTCATAAATGGCGGCCATAAGTTTTTCGCCATACCCGTTCCCACGCTTTTCTTGATGTACAAGCAAGTCGCATACGTATACATGAAACTCACCGTCAACAATTGACCTAGAGTATCCACAAAGCTCTTCGCCCTCATAAGCGAGAAGCGTTAATGAGCCTGCTAACGTCTTTTTATAGTTCTCGCGCCCTTCTTCAGTAAGATAGTCGTTCCACTCCTCACCTTCTGATTCAATCAATTGGAATAAGTCATTTTCGTCCTGTTTTCCATACCGCCTAAGGTTCAACATGCTCATCCTTCACTTTTTACATTATGCTACTACGCCACATCAACTCATGGCAATAAAAAAGCCACGACCAAGGGCCGTGACTCGATTTAGCGCTGGATTGTTATTCTTCCTTCTGCAACGTCACGAAACTCTACTCCCTCATCATTCACTGCAAGAATTTCAATCTGCGCGCCGTCAACGCTTAAGTTATTTGTCGCTGTCCAATACCCCTCATACACGCCTTCTTCAGCTTCTCTCATCATCACTTCTGTTGGCGGTGCACTTCTTGTAAATAACGGAACTCGAATTGAAAATGCTGCCTCTAGCCCAGGCTCCCCTTCAAAGGACACTTTCACGGATTCACCCGCTCGAAGTGTAACGTCTTCAGCCGGTTTCACATTGCGTATCGGAGAGGAATCGTCGTCACCACCGTCACCTTCCGCACTATATTCTGCCAGCCTTACCGCGATTTCGTTCTCAACGCTCGTTGGGGAACTGCCCTTATAGTTGTTGAACAGCATGGCAAAGATCAGCTCATGGCCATCTGCATCTGTCACATAACCAGATAGAGAGGACTTAGATGTGAGGCTTCCCGTCTTTGCAGTAACGTTGCCCTCCGCCGCTGTATCTACCATTCTTGTGCGTAGCGTCCCACCAACATAGTGGTCTGGTTCACCTGCGACAGGCAAAGAGTCATAGAAAACCTCGTACCAATCTTCTGTCTGCACATGACTGAGCAGCTGTGTCATCTGTTCTGCCGGAATGGCATTCAGATGAGACATTCCAGAGCCGTCTCTTAGCTGGACAACGTCCATGTCCACGCCCGCTGAATCAAGATAATCTTCAACAACAGACAATCCAGCATCCCAGCTACCTTCGTCTTCAACGACTTTTCCTAACGTTTTCGTCAAGTGTTCTGAATGATTATTTTGACTGAACTTCATAAAAGGAATCATTAATTGTTCCAAAGTCATTGACTGTCTACTCGCCAGTTGTTCGGCGTCTTCAGGGGTCTCTCCGAGTACGAGTTCTCCGTGCACCTCAATGTTTTCAGCGCCTAAACCGTCGTAGAATAGGTTGAGTACAAGCTCCGTCGGTTCCCAAATTGAGACGTATTGTGTGAATGGGTTGGCTCCAACAGGAATGGTCCCTTCAAAATGAATGTCATTCGTTCCGTGCGCTCGGTCCCAGCTCGTTAACGCTCGGTCTCCACCTTCTTCAACCGTTGTCATCTGATTATCAATCGTAAAATAATCGGACTCAGGTGTGACACGAATATCTGCCGCGTCACCCACTTCCTCTCCTGGATGAACTTCAACATAAATGGAACCGGTGTTGTAGCGATCAAGAGCAAGATCTGAGATGAGGGTAGCCTCGGGGGCAACGCTAAGCGCTGATACTTGTGCACCGACATGACCACGTTGATTTGCCCACGATAAATCCAAAGATAATCGCCGATCATCAAAGTAAGAATCATCCGCGATAATATCGCCGTGAATCTGTTCAATTCCAGCCTCACGTAACGTTTGTGCAAATTGTTCATAATCATCAGGAAGCATCGTCGGATCACCGCCCCCTTTTACGTACACATTGCCGTGCAATTCATTTCCTTCTAAATCACCGTCTGTGTATACACCTGTTTCAAATGTGAAGTCAGGACCGAGAACGTCTAGCGCCGTTGCCCCTACAAGTAGCTTTTGTCCAGACGCTGGTGCCAAGCTCGTATGGCTTTGATGGGAAAACAACTCCTCTCCCGTTTCAGCATATTGAACATGAACCCCCGCTAACGCACTATGTAACTGTTCTTCATCAAGTATATCTAAGAGGTCATTCCGCAGTTCAATTTCTGGGCTCACCTCATCCTGACCGTGTAAATCCGTACCTGAACCCGCCGCTACCGTACCGACAATCATGACGCCGACAAGGGACCATTTGAACGTTTGATTCACGTTTGCCATACACATTCCCCCTTCAAATTTTCACCATCGTAGCACTAATTGACTGAGTATTCTATATTTTAAAGCTGATATAGGCTCTTCCTCTATGTAATAAGGAATGATGGCCTTATTCTTAATCGAGATGAACGAGACCTTATTCCTGAAATTTACAGATTTAAGGGATTAGGCAGATTTTTGCAGAATGGTTTTATATAAGCGCCAATCTCACATTGGTGAAATTTAAGAAATAAGGAGCGAGTATCATGAAAAAAGGACGATCTTTGTTCACGTACGGCGTTATAGGAATTGCCGCAATTTCAATGCCTGCATCCGCTCTTGGCGGAGAACACGGTACACCGGATGTCCAACAACTCATCGATCAGATGTCTCCACAAGAAAAAATCGGACAACTCGTTATGCCTTCTACACATGACAACGATGCACAGATGCCAAATGAAGACACAGAAATGTTAATTCGAGATTATAAAGCTGGATCTGTCATTATTTATGGAGACCGGGACGCAGAAACAACCGCAGCATACAATAACCAACTGCAAGAATGGGCATTAGAGACTGAGCAGCAAATTCCTTTGTTCTCCACAGCCGATTTGGAATACGGCACAAACCAGCATGTGACGGACGGAACAGCTTTTCCTAGGCAAATGGGAATCGGGGCGACGAGAGACCTTCAGGCAACTGAAGACATGGCAAGAGTTACCGCCGATGAAATGATTGCCACCGGTTTCAACTGGAACTATTCCCCTTTGGCAGATGTGAATACAAATCCAAATAATCCAGTTATCGGTGTACGCGCCTTTGGAGAAGATACCGAACTCGTTTCAGATATGACCGTTGCCCAAGTGATGGGCTACCAAGACAACGGTGTACTCTCAACACCGAAACACTTTCCCGGTCACGGAGATACGAGCGAAGACTCTCACTATGACCTGCCCGTTGTCACATATGATAGAGAGACGTTAGATAACGTTCATCTACCACCATTTGTTGCTGCCATCGATGCCGGTGCAGACTCCATTATGACCTCACATGTCATCATTGAAGCGATCGATCCGGATCTGCCCGCAACCTTGTCGGAAGACGTCTTAACCGGACTGCTTCGTGAAGAGATGGGATTTGACGGACTGATAGTGACCGATGCCATGTCGATGGATGCTATTGATGATCGTTGGGGCGCAGGAGAGGCCGGAGTCATGACCATTAATGCCGGTGCCGACATCGTCATGGCAACAGGTTCGCTCGACCAGCAAATCGAGACATTCGAAACGATGGTTGAAGCTTTAGAATCTGGAGATTTAACAGAAGAACGCGTCGATGAATCTCTAGAGCGCATTCTACAAACGAAAGAAAACTACAACTTAGATGAGCGCCGCTTCGTTGACCCAGAAACCGCAACGGATGTCGTTAACGATGAAGCACATCAACAGCTAGCCAAACGTATGGCTCAAGATTCCATTACGCTTGTGAAAAACGAAGACGTGCTGCCGTTTGATGCCGATGAAGAAGCACATACACTCGTCGTCGGACCGGAAATTTACAATCAATCGTACTACATTGAAGACATCGCCGCAGCTGTAGACGCAAAAAGCAGCGGTAACGTAGAATATATCGTTACGTCAAATGATCCAAATGCTGATGAAATTGAAGAAGCAGTCACTTCTACGTCCGAAGCCGATCGCGTAATCGTACCGACGTTCTCTGCCGATGTATTGCCTGAAGGACAGCAAGATTTAGTACTCGCCCTTTCCTCCACAGATGTTCCCGTCGCAACAGTCTCATTAGGGCTGCCCTATGACATCGGGAACTACCCAGATGTGGATGCCCATTTGTCCTCTTACGCCATCGAGCGCTGGGGGTCGCCTGTCCCGGTTTCTTGGGAAGCTGCGGTTCATGTGATCTTCGGTGCTGAACCTGGCGGGAAGTTGCCAGTAACGATTGGCGATGACTATCAATTCGGTCACGGCTTAAGTTATGAATCCGATGATTCTCGAGCCATCGAAAACTTACAACCAGCAGAAGACCTCAGCCTTCAAGCAGGTGAGTCAGTGAAGATTTCTTTCGATAGTGAACCTGGAATGGCTGCGTCATTCGCTTTGCGCGCACCGCTCTTTAACCCACTTAGTGCACCTACAGAAATGCCGATGACCGAGGTTGAAGACGGCCATTACGTCGGGTATTGGACGGCAACCAACAACTTATCTGTTGCTGGAGCAGAAATTGAGGTCATCGCTATCGATGAATACGGAAACGAAGAAAGAGACATTGCAAAGGGACGCTTGTTTATTAATCAATAATAGCAAAGGAATACGGGCGCTCTCGGCGCCTGTGTTCCTTCCCCATATAAGCTGGCTGTTTTACGAAGGTGAGCCAAAAAAATGTTTTACCCTAAAACACCAAACATGTTTGTCGAGTACAACACAATTACAACAACGAGCAGAAAAGCAACTTGCGAGAGCGTATGCAAATAACGGTTTTTCTCCGGATCATGTTTCCATTCAAAATAGGCACGAACAACCTCAAGTAAGAGAAACGATATAAGAAAAATATACATCCAGTTATGGACGAACCAAGGAAGGGGTTCAGGGTTTTCATAAGCATACGCGAGCCCAATAAATATTAAGACGATGAACGTAATCCGTATTCCCCAATCAATGATACTGTGTGTCCGATTGACAGACTTCGTGAGAAAATGGCTTCTTTTTTCCACATCCAGCACTTTACGCATGATTAGATTAAAAATGAATAGCGACACTAAAACTCCACTGAGAATTAAAAGTAAGTTCATGTCAATCCCCTTCCTGAATGATTAGAATGGCAACTCATCAACCGGTAGCGGCGTAGGCGTATCCTTTCCCCAATCTCTTCGTATAAAGGCGTAGCAAAGGCAATCCTCCAAGGAACCATCACTGTTTTCCCACGCATCTCGAAAATACCCTTCCTTCACATAGCCACACGCATGAAACGTTTTTCTCATGGCAATGTTCGCCACTTTCGTGTGCCCTTCAATACGGTATTTCTTTTGCGGCAACTGGAAAACATAATCGGTTGCCCATTGAAGACACTGTTTACCGAGTCCTTGACCACGGACACGTTCAGCTAACCTCATATCGATAAATGGAATATCATCGTTAATGTCTTCAATGACGAAAAGTCCGACCTTTTTGCCATCATTCTCTATCCAAAAAGCCTGATTGTTTCTGTTCATATAAAACGAATGAAACACTTTTCGATACTCCTCGTCTGAGGAAGATACCGAACGATGAAACGGCCAGGTGCTCGCTAAAAGAAATGTGATCACCTCGTTTTCATCATCGTTATGTATCAGTGTCATCTCCACTTGCCTCATCTCCTTTAACTTCAGTAGATAACTGCGGGTCAACATCCACACTTGGATGGATGCGCTCGATATGCGCAATAAATCCACTCTGATCTTTCGGTGAAACGATGATCGGCATTTGCCATCCCGACCGTTCCAGTTCCAGGCGATCTTTTATACTCGCCGCCGGTGCACTAATTAGACTCCGCGTCGGTCGAATCGCTTGAATATCCTGAAGGGGAATGGATTTTGCTCGTATAAAGAAACAAAAATAAATGTGTAGCTGCTCATCTGTCACTTTGTAATGAATAATGAAAAAGCCTACAATCAAAAGAATAGTCAACCCAATAATTGCAAACCCAACTGGGTGAGGACTGACGAATAACGGGATGATCGCAGGAATGAGCACGATTATAATAAAGGTATTCATCCCTATCGAATAACTCGTTCGTGTTTTCATGAATTCGATTACCTCCCTAATGAGTGAATACACCCCCTACGACGTCTCTCGAACCGAAGCAATTACTCGTGCCAACACTTCATCGTACTTTAGAAGAAGCTCCTTAACAGAAACGACACAAAAGCCAGGCGCCCTAACGACCGTAGACAGCTCCACATCATCATAAATGATGCTCAAGCTTACTGCTCGATCTCCGACCTTTTGTTGATTCACGTCGTAATATAACGTATGGATTGCATCTGAAAGTGACCTCTCAAGCGAAAAGCCTCCTGCAAAACTTTTCCACCAATGTTGAAAGCCTCGTTCGGTTAATCGGTAATGCTCCCCTCCTTTTGCTGAAGGACAGAACAGGTGGTGCCGAACTCGGTCATTCATCGTTTCATATAACAACGAATCACTGTTCAAATCTTTGGCAAGCTGAACAACTGTAGACTTCCAAAGATTCGCAAAAGCTTCTTCAAACGGTTCTAGAAAATACGCTTTTGGCTGTTCAACGTATGGAAATCTTCCCTCGCGATTTCCGTATGTATGATGTAAATACGTGTTTTTTAAATAAACGTAATAATTTAATATTTTAGATGCGTGGCTAACTAGCATCATAATTCCCCACTCCTCATGTCTACGATTCAAAAAGAGTCATATTCAAAACCACGACGAAAAAAGCAAGCTCCCCTGCACTGAACATCTTGTCTTCATGAACGTACACCGTCTTCTTAAATCTCGGTTTCTTTGTGTACGATGTGACTACGCTAGCTATACGTTGTTGATGACCATCGTAAAGGTAAGATTCGTGTTTACCGAGTTGCATATACGGTTTTGTTATTTCAAAACATAGATTCTGAAAGGTCGCTGTATAAAAAGTCGCATTAGCGGATAGTGTTTCTTTCGTATTTGAAACCATGATGATTTCCCCTGCTCGTTCCAGCTTTGAATGCTTATCTTGAACAAAAACCTTCCAATTTCTTCTTTTATTTTCTTTCTTTTGCTCGATAACACACACCACACACTTATCAACCTTGGCTTTAAACGAATTTCTCCCTAGCAAAAAACCAAATGGCTTCGCTATGGATAAATTCCCTAACACATTTTTATTACTTCTAATTTTTTGCTTGAAAAGTGTCGGTTGCAACGGACTGTTGATGACCAATTCCATAATAACCCCCAAAAACTGAATCATTATAATTTTACCGCAACAAACTTCTTACGTCGAATGCATCTGTATACGTTGAATGAAAGAAATTCACTGAATCGGATGTCAGAGATAGGTCTTTCTGGGTGAGTGCTTGCGTATTGCGTGTTGAAATTCATCTCGTTGCCGATCGTTGTTCGTCACTGCAAAGGTTGGGGGCAACACGAAAAACGTTTTCCGAAGGGTAGAAAGTTGTAACCGAGGCTCACCACCTGGCACAAGCATGTGATGGCCGGTCACGTATGTGACAATCCAGCCCTCAAACCGGGCACTTCCGGCACGCAACTGTCACAAATCGCAATATTTGTGACAGTTGACACCATTTATGTGCACATTCACGTTTTAAATCATGATTTTTCTTTCTCAACTGTCACAAATATGAATATATGGGGCATTTGGACTTCTTTCCACACACCGTAGCCAGGAGGCATAAACGAACCGATGTCGCTCTTATACTATGGACTGTAAAGAAAACACGGTGGGCGCCTTTTGGCCACCGATGTCACCCTTATGCTATGGAGTGCATGCATCCGCCTGCAGTAGAAAGCAACAACAAACTGCGCAATTAGGAAAATGTTAAGTTCATTGCATCTAAACACCAAAAAGCATGCACTTCACCGAGTACATGCCAACGTTTATTATTTGATGCGCTTCAGTCCACTCCAAGAAGCGAGCATATACGCATATACTTTTGTCACTTTCTTCACGCTTTCAAGATCAACCCATTCGTCAATTTCGTGAAAGTTCCCGCCGTCTGGTCCGTAGCAGATGGCATCCATATCATAATACAGATGGAAAAAGCGGGCATCCGTCGTTGAAGGTAGAGACCGGCGCTCTGGATACGTACCTGTGACGGCTTCATGAGAAGCGTCTAGCACTTTGAATAGCGGCGTTTGATCATCACTCACCGTAGCCTCAGCGTGAAACCCGTAAAACTCAACTTCGGGAGGTTGGTCATTGAACCAGTCATCTTTGGCAAATGTTTGTTGGATATATTCACGAAGCTGGTCTTTTCGCTCATTTACCGTCTCATTAGGCAATAATGCTATTCGGCCTTCAATCTTACCTGTCACCGGTTCATTCGATTCAAAATCCCCAACTTCCAGTACGCCGAGATTCATATCAAGAGGGTTATCCTGGTCAGCGAACGCTGGGTGTGTAACCGATTCACTTAATTGTTTTTCAAAGTTTTTTAAAGCAGCAATGACCTGCTGGCTTTTCTCAATTGCGTTGGCTTGTACGTTGCCATGCTCCGTCTTTTTCACCGTCCGAAACTTCACCCGAAACCACAGACTACCTACTTGCGCAACCGCCGCTTTCATTCCGAACGGTTCTGGAATGAGTGCCCCTTTCGCAGTATAACCTTCATGTAACGCTGCCAACGCCCCATTCCCTGTCCGTTCTTCATCCGGTACAAACTGCAACATCACATTTGATTTCGGCTCAAATCCTGCACGGACGATCGCTCGGTACGCAAAGATCATGGCAGCCAGTCCACCCTTCATGTCAGCCGCTCCTCGACCATACAGCTTCCCATCAGTGACTACAGGTTCATACGGCGGGCTTGACCATAAACCGACAGGCTCCGGACTCACAACGTCGGTATGCCCTTGTAAAATTAGACTGTTCTTCTCTTGTTCCTCTCCAAAATGTTGACCGATAACGATGTCACTATTTTCATAATCCCATTCAACTGGAGAAAACCCTGGATGGTTTTTGATTTTTTCAATGTTTGGTTGGAAACGATCGACCTTCATGTCGAGTTCTTTCTCGAGATAATTTGCGATCATTTTTTGAGCAGGTTTCTCTTCACCACTGATCGATGGGTAACGGACGAGATCCTTTAAAAATGCAACTTCGTCTTCCCAGGACGCGTCGATCTCTTTCTCAATGTGTGTCATTACTTCGTCTGCGATGGTTGCCACAACTGTTCCTCCTTCACACGTATCCATAACTCATTTCCTATAATAAATTCCCGCCCAGTTCATCTAAATAAACTTCCTTTTAAAGGGAAAACTACGTCAGCTTCGGATTACCTATGTACGGAACGTAGAATTCAACTATAAAAGTCAGTTGTTAGACGAAGCGCGGGGGACATACGGGAGCATTTCGGTATTTCTTCGCCACCGAAGGTGCCGATGGACGCTCGCCCTTGAGGATTATGTGGGTAAACAGACGTGAACTGTATACTCTGTAGTCATCCTTATTCCCCCTCTATATGTGGCAATCGGCCGCTCAAAAGGGACCATCTAAAGGGCCAACTGCCTCAACTATTTTTATTTGTGACAGTTGGCGAAGTTTGTGTGACAATCCATACGAAGAAAGAACGGTTTCGCTTAATCAAATGCCTCAAAAACTCATATATGTGGCAATTTGACCCTCATCTGTTTCGTTCGAAACGGTATGAGCCGCTGTCTCCCTTGTCATCCGAACGGCGTAATAGCACCGTGGCTGGCATTTGGCCACCGATGTAGCACTTATAGTTTGGACGAAAAGCATTTGCCAACAGGACAATCAGGAACATCTATAGTCCAACGTATATTGATCATAAAAATGCGGTACCCTTTACTGCCGCCTAGTCTAAGTTGCCGGTTCGGTCTAATACCGATGCCAGCTGTTCACGTGTGACGAAGTGTTTCGGTCGTTCACCGTTTAACACTTGTTTGTTTTCTGCTTTTTTCCACGCGGCTTGGTGTGCGGATGAGACGGTCGTTGGTGGCTCTTGTTGCATCGCTTTGAAGAGTGTTCCGATTAAGTCCTCATACGGAAGCGTGCCCTCTTCCAACCGCTTCTCCATATCACTCACACCGTGACGACGTACAAGGTCTCGTATCGCGCGGTTGTTACTTTCAAACAATGTTTTTTGCAAGTCCACGAATCTCCCTCCTATTCTTTTTAATCGATTCATCGTTTCAGGTCCGGGAACACCGTAAAAGGAACTGCCGGGGCTACTAATTCCATGTTTTCGTTGAAATGACTGAACCGCCCGTAACGTCTCATCTCCAAACTGACCATCTGCTCCGCCTGGGAGTGACTCTCCAGCTTTTAACAACAATTCTTGCAACTCGCGAACGTCCGCACCAGACCTCCCATACCAACTATTTCCACTATTAGATGTGCTACTGCCAATTCCGCGGACAAACGTTTGAAAACCTTCTCGCAATAAGCGAGCCGGACAATTTTTCCCAGTCTCTTGTTGATGTGTCGTAATGTTTGTGATGCCTAATGTCCGTAAGTGGGCAATAAGCGCTCCGGCATTCGCTTTCGTCCTTTGCCAGTTCCCATCGGCGTTTACACATAGTTCAATGCCAACACTGTTCACATTGCCGCTGCCAGCATGCCAACCCCGCTCGTTAATCGGTAAATGCTGCAGAATTTCAGTATCGTCTACCGTAAAGTGCCAAGACACTGACCTGGTGCGAGCATCTTGCCCGCGAATGTAACGGCTATGCATCGCAGCATTCGCTCCGTTTGCGGTATTCGCGGTTTCATGAACGACTATTTTGGTTGGATTTTGACGAGTTCCCGGGCGATTGGAAGCCGACCTTGGAATTAAATCACTTCTAATGGTCACCATCCACTACACCTCCACACCTTCCAAGTCTCCCTTTTCATGCACGCGATGTTTTTGTTGCATTTGTTGCCAGCCGTGTTGAATTTGCACGCGAATTAACTCATCAGAAACTGGGATTTTGTATTGTTCAATTAACTTTGCAGCATAAGACGTTGCCTCTTCAAACTTCCTCGCCCCCGTCTCACCTGAATATTCCTCTTCCACCCATTCCACCGCACAATGGCTTAATGAAGAGATGATGCTGAGGTTGTCTCGATCCGCGATAATTTTGAGCATTCGTTTCACACGAGGTGTAAAATAGGCCAATACACTGGTCACGAAAACCCCAAGAATGGTTAACACCCAATCTAAAATTGACGCTTGAAGTAGTTCAAGCACACAATCACCTCTTTTGTAAATATGACTCCTTTACACTGTATTTCTTACGTCTTGACTACATACCACCATAACTTATATTAGAAATAACTTTTGGCACACAAAAAGTGGAGGGACAAGGACTATTGAATGCTTGTTAATTGAAAATAATGGCATGTTTAAGGTAAAATTGTCTATATTGAGGTGTTTTATGAGTGTATATACGATTGATCATCATAACAAATTAATACACAAGTCTGTCTCTATGAATGATCTTTGCAGACACAAAATGATGCTGGAACAAAACCAGAAATATTCACTCTCTCCGGCACACATTACAGGGCTTGCCCACGTCAAATACATCTTATGTCCGTATTGCAATCGTTAAAAAACACAGCTCCCAACGACGAGGAGCTGTGTTTTTTAAGTGTGCACATTTTTTAGGATTTTCGCTGCTCGCCCTTCTAACGGTGAAGGCAGTTGATCGAGTGAAAAATAACCAAGCTCTAGGCTTTCATCATCATTTATAGCCAAAGTGCCTGACGTATTGTCTGTGAGATACAATGCAATTACGTTATACACCTCATCACCGTTAGGATACTTATAGTAATAGTCTCTTCCTGATTTCACAGCGACGAGTTGCAACGTCTCTGCGCGCAACCCTGTTTCTTCATACAATTCTCTTTTAGCCGTTTCTTCTAGACTCTCCCCCATTTCCATTGCACCGCCAGGCAAACCCCAATCATTCGTATCAGATCTTTTTTGCATGAGAATTTCCCCTTTATGGTTTTTAACAATGACCGTTGCTCCAGTTACAATGAGTGGTTGCTGCCCTACTTTTTCACGCAACCGTTTCAAGTAGTTCATAAGCATTATCCCCTCCATCAATGAGTTTTACGTTTGCCGATTCGGCATAACGGATATATACGATATTATAGGTGTCAACCTTTACACTTGAGGTGAGTATCTATGTCAGATTCAGAACGGGCCATGTTCCAACGGGATCTCTACTTCCTTAAAGATGTGAAGAAGAAGATTTATCAACCTGAGTGTCAATTCCGAGACGTTGTCGATGATCAAATCGAACATTTGGAATGGATACTCAAGGAACAAACGCCAAAAGATTAGCGTTGTGGGGTGGTTCATTCATGTGCGTTCCACCCTACATACCCGCCTTTGTTCTGGGTCATGGAGCATACATAATGTGTGCTCTTTTTTTTGTGGATTTAAAAGCGATCAAAAAGGGTAAAGCTTAAGTGGAGGGTAGTTGTTTAATACCTGAATGGGATATAGACGAGTGCTGCCTTCCACTAACGGACTTTAATCATAAGAGACACCCCCTCATACACGGATGAGGGGGTTGATATTGCCACGATTATCACTTTTAGAATTTGCTCATCCACGCTTCAAACGAGTCTAAAAACCGTTTTGCATGTTTTCTTGTTCGCTCATCATCCATTTGCTCCGTTTGTTCGTTCACTTTTTCATGGGCACGGCTGACGAGAATTTTTGGCCCAGGCATGACGACAGCATTCATCGTCAGTAATGTTTGACGAACTTGACCTTGAGATTGCGCCGTCCCACCACCGCCAGGGGATGCGCCAGCGACGGCAAATGGCTTATCAATAAGTACCGACGTTTTCGTCGGGCGTGAAGCCCAGTCCAATGCATTCTTAAGTACGGCCGGTGTGCCGCTGTTATATTCAGGGGTGATGAGAATCACACCATCGGCACCTTGAATGGCTTGTTTCATGTGGGTTACGACCTCTGGATCTCCATCTTGCTCAATGTCTTGATTGTAAAAAGGCAACTCACCAATAGCAACCTCCTCAACCGACCAATGACTTGGTATTTCCTCTTGTAAAAGCTTCATGAGCTTACGATTGAGAGAATCTTTTCGTAGACTTCCAACAATCATCGTTACTTTTCGACTTGCTTGACTCATCCGAGCAACCCCTTCCATTATCCTTTCATCTTATTTTACCGAACACCGATCAGAATGGTCAAAAAATACAAAAAACGTCCCTCGCGTGGAGAGACGTTTGGACTTAACTTACAGCTGGATCCCATACGTTGTTAATTTCACGAATTACGATGTATAGTAGATTTCCATCGCTATAACTATCATCGATTTCAATGACGATATATTCCTTTGCAACTTCAACGAGTAACCCATCGACCATATTGTTATCAGTCGTCACCTCGATGCGGTTTCCTACCCGCTCTCGCAACTCTTTTCGTAACCAAAATCGGAACATTCTCATACCCCCTTTAGATTTCGTTAATCATTTCGATCTTCCATAGATTCGTAAGCACTTCCCGGTCATCAGCATCGATTTGAACGACATAATCTCCTTTAACAGCCACAACCGTGCCGCTTACGACGCCAAACGGTGTAAATATCTGAACTTGTTTCCCTACTTTTTTATACAGCAATCCTTTAAGTGTTTGTGGTCGAAAGCAAAAACATTTCAATAACCAGCGGATCAATTGAATACCCCCTTTAATCAACTTCTCTTACAGTTAATTCAAAGAATGATATTCTGATTGTAGTACAACCTAATTCTTTGCCCTTTTTTGTAAGAATCAATCATTGCCTATGAAAAAACGCCATGATCGAGGGATCTGTTCCCCGATCATGGCGCTCACATGTTTATATATTTATTTTCGTTCCATCATGGAATAGAATTTCGATTTCGATATATTGCTCGTTAGGATCCAACTGAAATACACGTTCAACTTCGGCTTGAATCTGCTCTGGTGTGCTTGCTTGTTCAATCGCCAGTTCAGGTAGCAAGGACGCTAGCTGATCAAGGGCAGCTTGTCCTCCAAGCTCAATTTGCGGGGTTTGCCTTTCATCTTCAATATCAGCTTCAGGTACACCATCATCATAATCAAAATCGACCTCATACTTGCCAGAAGCTCCACCCGCATCAAGCTCAAAATCTTGAAATGATAATTGGTCATACCACGCTGTACCCTCACTTTGCTCGGTCGGTTGTTGTACCGGAGACGCATTCTCTTGTGTAGAAGGTTCAGAATTCATCGAGACGTTCGCTTCTCCTGAATCTTGACAGCCGGCTACACCCATCAGACAGATCACACCTATCGACAGCAACCCGCTACGTTTCACGCCATTCACCTCGTTGGGATATTTTGTAATGTTCTCTTTGATTCTAGCACAATCGATGAAAGAAAATTATTTATTTTCGTGGAAAGATTCTGTATAATAGTTACATAGTTTTTCTTTATTCAGAATACTCAAGGGGAGGCGCACAATCATGCGATTCATTCAAATAAACATTCGCACACAATTTCATCGATTTGCGCCCATTAACAGTGATTGTTGTTCTTCTCCTTTCATTTTCGGCGCTTACAATCAGCGCCTTGTATACGTACGTGAAAGCTTTAACGTTGCAGCTATGCTGCAGCGTTTTTTATTTGGACAGAAAGATGTGATGTGTGATGTTAAAAATTCTTGTTCGACTCGCTTGGTTTTTCAACGTTCATAAGTGGCGGTATTTGTTTGCGATTCTTATCCTCATTATTGCAAGCATCTTAGAACTTGTTCCTGCCTTTTTAATCGGTTCAGCCATTGATTTGTTTCAGCGGGGCTCACTTGGGATTGATGAAGCAATTCAACTCTCGACTGTACTTATCACCGTTATCGTTCTCGGATATGCACTCAATTACATCTGGATGCGCAGTCTGTTAGGAGGCGCGTATTTGTTAGAACGCACGTTACGTTCACGATTTATGCGCCACCTGTATCTAATGGACCCACCATTTTTTGAAAAAAGATCGACCGGGGACTTGCTCGCACGAGGAACAAACGACATGAAAGCCATCTCCATGACTGCTGGTATTGGCATTTTGACACTTGTGGATGCTGTTATTTTTATGGGGTTAATTCTAGGTGCCATGGTGATCGTCATTGATTGGCGACTCACGCTGGCAGCCGCACTCCCTTTGCCGATCATTGCCATTACCGTAACGATTCTCGGCAAAATGATTCATACGCGCTTCTCAAGTGCCCAAGCTGCTTTTGGAAAACTGAACGACCGGGTCTTGCAGTCGGTAGCAGGTATGCGCGTCATCCGAGCCTTTCGCAAAGAAAAAGCAGACGAGCAACAATTTGAAGCACAAAGTAAAGGCGTTTTTGATCGCTTTGTGCGCGTCGCACGTGTAGAGTCTTTTTTTGATCCGATCGTCAATATCGTCGTTGGGCTCAGTTATGTGATTGGTCTTGGTTATGGTGCGTACCTTGTGTTCCAGCAACAGCTCACACTCGGCCAACTCATCACATTTAATCTGTATTTGGGCATGCTCATTTGGCCGATGTTCGCAATTGGTGAACTCGTAAACATTATGCAACAAGGTAGCGCTTCATATGAACGGGTACACGATACGATGCGCACGAAGAAAAGCGTGCCCGAGCCTCATGCTCCTGGACCTTTGAAGAGCCATGCACCGATCGTATTTCAAGATGTCTGTTTCTCCTATCCGTCTACTTCACAAAACCAGCTTGACCGGATTTCCTTTACCGTGAATCGAGGAGAAACGGTCGGAGTCGTTGGTCGAACAGGCAGTGGGAAGTCAACACTTGTTAAACAACTGTTAAAGTACTATCCGAGCGGGAGTGGCGAGATGACCATCGGTGGAATACCGATAAGAGACCTATCACAACAAGACATGCGGTCGTTAATCGGCTACGTCCCACAAGACCATCTGCTATTCTCACTCACTGTACGAGAGAATCTGCTTTTTTCAACTCCCAATGCGACAGATGCCCAAATAAACGACGCCATCCAGTCTGCAGCATTTACGGAAGATGTACGTTTCCTACCAGATGGGCTGGAAACTCGTGTCGGCGAAAATGGCGTGAGCTTATCTGGAGGGCAAAAGCAACGGATTTCAATCGCCCGAGCACTGCTCACCGATCCTGAAATTCTTATCCTTGATGACTCCTTGTCTGCTGTAGATGCCAAAACTGAAGCACAGATCGTCCGAAACATCGGGAAAGAGAGAAAGCATAAAACGACTTTCATTACCGCACACCGCCTGAGTGCTGTAGAACAGGCTGACCTCATCCTTGTGCTAGATGAAGGAAAGATTACAGAACATGGCACACACGAACAATTGATCCAACAAAACGGCTGGTACAAAGCGCAAGCGACAAAACAATCATTGCGAAATTAGGGGTGATGAAAATGACAACAGGCAAGCGGCTCATACGATATGCTTTGAATCAAAAACGAATGATTATTTGGGCGCTCCTCATGTTGACCATTGCCGTCGCTGCGGAATTAGCGGGCCCTTTCATTGCCAAACACGTCATTGACCGTCATCTTACAGGCATTGAAGATCCGTGGTACGAGTCTGTTGAATTCGATCATTCTGTAGCATTTGGCGATTCGTATTATACGAGAGAAGTTTATTTGCCTAACGGGGCTCCTAGAGATGAAGAAGTACAAATTTTGCAAATCGGCACTCGCTTCTTCTTTACTGAAGACCCGCTGCCAACGACAGGGGAAAGAAATTACAATGATGGTACACTGTCGGTTGAGTATAATTATACGACGTATACGAGTGAAGCGATCGAGTTAGGGGCGAGTGATGTACTCGCCTTTTATTCCCCAGAAGTTACTCATATCGTCCGCTGGTTGCTTTTGTATTTAGGGCTTATTGTGTTTGCCTCGTTTTTTCAGTACGGGCAAAGCTTTTACTTAAAGAAATCAGCGCACCTCATTGTGAGACAAATGCGAAATGATGTGTTCCAACATCTATCAAAGCTGCCGGTCCGATTTTTTGATCATCATCCTGCTGGGAAAATTGTCGCACGGGTGACGAATGACACCGAAGCTGTACGTGAGTTGTACATGACTGTTCTGGCTACATTCTTTTCTGGCATCGTTTATCTAACGGGAATTTACATCGCTTTATTCATTCTTGATGTGCGACTCGCACTGCTCACGCTCGTGCTTATTCCGTTATTTTATGCTTGGATTCAGTTATACCACCGCTTTGCTGCTGGATTAAATCGGAGAATTCGTGATAAAAACGCGGATATTAATGCGGCCATGAACGAAAATATTCATGGCATGTCGATTATCCAAGCGTTTAATCAAGAATCGAGCTCACAAAAGCAGTTTGAACAGTTCAATAATGAGCATTATCGAGCGCAGACGAAATTATTAAATTTGAATTCACTCACGTCTCATAATCTCACATTCGTTCTGAAGAACATCTTATTTACGGGCTTGATATGGACGATTAGTGGTGGAGGTGGAGGGATTTTCTCAATTGGGGTTTTGTATGCATTTGTCGATTTGGTCAATCGTCTCTTTGAACCGTTATCACAAATGGTGAGTCAACTTGCCAAACTGGAACAAGCACGCGCCGCTGGGCAACGAGTCTTTGAGCTAATGGATGAACAGGGAGAGGCGCTAAGCGATGACACGATCATCCGACCTAAAGGCGACGTGCAGTTTGATCATGTTCATTTTTCATATGAGAAGGAAAAACGAGTACTGAAAGACCTCACCTTTCAAGCGAAGGCCGGCCAAACGATTGCGCTTGTCGGACATACAGGCTCTGGGAAAAGTTCAATTATGAATCTATTGTTCCGCTTCTATGACCCAGACGACGGGACGATCACGATCGACGGCTTGAATACGAAGGATATGAGCTCAGGAGCGTTGCGAGAGCATATGGGAATTGTCCTTCAAGAACCTTACTTGTTTACCGGTACGGTTGCAGAAAATATCTCGTATGGTCGACCGGAAGCTTCTAGAGATGAGGTGAAACGCGTCGTGCGTTTTGTCGGTGGCGAAACGATCATTGGGCCGATTCTTGACGAACCTGTCACCGAACGTGGAGCCACGCTGTCGAGTGGCGAGCGGCAACTCATCAGCTTTGCTCGTGCGCTTCTCGTTGACCCTGCTATTCTCGTTCTTGATGAAGCTACTTCCAATGTTGATACAGAAACAGAAGCTCATATTCAACAAGGGATGAACGCCTTAAAAAATGGACGCACGACGTTTGTAATCGCCCATCGTCTATCAACGATCATTGATGCAGACCAAATTCTCGTCCTTGACCGAGGTCAGATCGTGGAGCGTGGCACTCATGACGTTCTTCTAAAAAGAAACGGCACGTATCGACGGATGTATGAATTGCAACAAGGGACAGACGCCAGTTGAAACGCCCGCTTTGAGCGGGCGTTTCATGTAATCAAATGTTTGTTTAACACCTATTTAAGTTGATCAAATCTTTTAACGCTGCACTTGCTGCGCCTAGCGGACTGGACGCCCCGCCAGATACTGTAATCACACCCATTTCAACTGTGTGAAACGTAATCGCTTTGTTCGTCCCTCGGATCGCTGCAAGTGGATGATCCGGTGAAAGTGCTTTTGGCTTCACTGCTAATTGCACAGTGTTGTCCTCACGTTTATACGCAGAAGCTACTAAGCGAACGACGCGGTCTTTATCCGAAGAGCCGGGGAATTGTTCAATGCCTTCCAAGTCTACATCTTGTTTTCTTGCCTTCGTCCCTAATAGCGCATTCGATAGTAGGACAACCTTTGCAGCACTATCCGCACCGGATACGTCAAGCGTAGGATCTGGCTCAGCAACCCCTTGTTCTTTTGCTGCTGCAATCGCTTGTTCATAAGAAATGCCTCGCTCTTGCATCTCGGTGAGTACATAATTGCTCGTTCCATTCAACACCCCTTCAAATCCGAGCAATTCTGCCCCAACAATGCTGTGCTCGCCGATATCAAGCGCTGGCAGCGCGGCCGCTGTTGCACCGCTATATTTAATCTTCAGTCCTTTTTCTGCAGCACTACCCATCAACTCATCGTAATGATGGAGAAGGGCGCCTTTCGAAATGCTCACAACGTGCATTCCCATCTGCAAAGCTTTCTTTATGTACGTGTACCCTGGTTCTCCGTGGGATTCATACGTTGGGGTGCTGTCCACTAATACATCTCCATGTACATGCCACTCTTTCGTCCACTCAAGATTTTCACCTTTCGCTAGTTGTTCAAGTGTTTCATATCGCAAAACGGTCCGCATATCAAAACCCTCTTCACATACTAGCGCACCGTTTCGCCCGATCAGACCGACGATCTTAACTCGTAACCCGTAATGTACGTTTAGTAATTCACGTTTTTGATCGAGCAATTCAATCCACTGACGCCCAATACGTCCAAACCCAGAAAGGTAAATATTCATAAAAGTGAGCTCCTTTCATACAATCCATGTTTTTAAATTGCGAAGCTAGGGTACACTATAGAGGAACGATTCAGATGATACAAAGGGGAGCAAATGATGCTAAATGCCACCGAGAAGCTGTTGTTTAGCCGTGAGTTAGAGCGCTTACGCATTGAAGCCGATGGAGCCCCTAAAGAATATAGTACGTATCGCCATTATTTAATTAAACAAATTACACTATTAGAAACCGTACTAAACAATGAAAACAAAGGCTAAAAAAAGCATCAGGATTAACACCCTGTTGCTTTTTTTGCTCATAATAAAGTCCCGATTAAACAGGAAATTTTATTTTTGTTTGAGCACAATGATTAAGAACAAAGCGTAGCTTGCCATTAAGATCATACCGCCTGCAATGAATGCGATGAGCGTAACCACAGAACCGATGCTATTATTCAACCACATCCCAAATACGAGACCGATCGTACCAATAATGGCTGTCCACGTGTGAGCCGTTCCAAGCCAGCCTTTGACGGTGAACAGTTGATAGTATACACCCCAACTAAACAGAGATAGCCAACCAACAACGAGCATGTGCGCATGAATGGCGCTCAGCGCATAACTTCCAGCACCTGCTAAATGACCACCCATAAACACACCGAACAACCCAAAAAAAGCAGACGCAAGCATTAGTGGCTTTACATGTTGTTTCAAAATCGTACCTCCTATTCTTTCCTTAGTGTAGCATGATGACGAACAACAATGCATGTAAGGAGCTCCTACTCGTGTTTTCAAAAAAAGTTCTGCAAATCGAAAGGATTTGCAGAACCGAAGAGCCATTATGAGAATTGCCTCATGAGTACAGGTGCAATTTGTTTTTTACGAGATACAACTCCTTTTAACAGAGCGGTATGGTTCTCGATCTTAACGTCAAATGCACGTTCAACCTTTTCGTCCTCACCACCAGCAACCAAAATGGTCGAGTCGTTATTTAAGATATCAGTAATCACAAACAAGAAGAGTTTAAGCCCTTTATCCTTGACGATCACGTCCAACCTTTCTTCAATCGCTTGTTTCTGCTCGAGCAATCCGTCCACATCAACCGTGTTCACCTGCGCAATTTCAAGCTTGTGCTCGCCAACCTCGAACTCTTTTGCATCCATCGTAACAAGTTCGTTTATGCTCTTGTCCGTTAAATCTGCACCTGCTTTAAGCATGTCCAATCCATAAACGTTAGCGTCGACACCAGCAATCTTACTTAGTTCTTCTGCAGCTTGAATATCTTCGTCAGTGCATGTAGGCGATTTAAACAATAAAGAGTCGGATATAATCGCACTAAGCATAAGCCCAGCCATTTGTTTTGGCACTTCTACATTGTACTCTTTGAAAAGTTTCAAAAGAATCGTCGCTGTACAACCGACAGGCTCAGCTCGATAATACAACGGGTCTATCGTTTCGAAGTTTGCAATTCGGTGATGATCGATCACTTCAGTAATCTTAAACTTCTCTATGTGTTCGATGCTTTGCTGACGCTCGTTATGGTCAACTAAAATCAGCTCTTCGGCTTTTTCTACAATATTATCATCAACAAGTACCGGTGCATCCACATTAAAATAGGAAAGTGCATGTTCCGTTTCTTTATTCATTTCTCCCAATCGTATCGGAAGAACATCTATGCCACGCTGCTTTTTAAAGTAGGAATAAACAATGGCAGAAGTAATCGAATCAGTATCTGGATTACGGTGACCGGTCACTATGATTTTTGACATTTGACATGCCCTCCTAAAATATCGCTTCTCACAAGTAAAAGAGTAACATTTTTCTCTTACAAACTACAAATTTAATTCGCCATCTCCTCAACTCGACATGAAACAAAAGTCACACTTTTGATGTTTCAATCAAAATAAAGCTGGGTATATAACTAACAACGGAGGTGAGGCCATGAATCGTTTCACCCAATTCATTATTGGGCTAAACAGCTTTCTTACACTGTTATTGATTACAGCATTTGTCTTGCTCGCTTTTAATGTGTACGATATCTTTTTACAAATTGAAATGTGGCCTAACTCAGAGCAATGGTTTTGGGTTCTCATCGGAATCCTGGCGTTTATGGCTCTAGTGAGCTTCATCCTGTTTGTAGCAAGCTTTCGAACCGGTGAGTCTTCTTCTCCTCGATCTCGAGGCAATCTTGATGTACGAACACCGACGGGTACTTTATCGATCTCAAAACAAACGATTGATTCAACGATTTATAGAATCGTCAAGAGTTTTGAAGGCATCCGAACCGTGCAAGTGAAGTCGTTCATTGATAGTGAAGAAGAAAAGATTGATATAGAAATTAGCTATGCCGTCTTCGGTAAAGAACCGGTCCAACAGATGGCGGACCGCATTCAAAGAACCGTAAAAGAAGACGTAGAGCAATTTCTTGAAGTTGCTGTTGACAATATTAAAGTAAATGTTAAAGAGCCCGATTCTGATCAAACACAACGGGAACGCGTAGTATAAGGAGGGAGGGAATATGGAGAATACAGAAGTATTTGCTCGTTATCGTGGAAGAATTATTGGTATTCTAGCGGCGATATTGTTCAGTGTCCTCTTTTTCTATGCTAGCGTATCTGTCGCAATTACAGTGTTTATCTTCCTATTTGTCGGCTACATACTCGGAAAGTGGGTCGATGGTGACCTTAATGTTGCCGGGTATATTAATGCGCTTTTCCAAAGAAGGCGTTAATAATTTTCATTCTATATAAAGGAGAGGTTAAACATGGCACAATCACAAGCAGCTAAAGCAGAAAGAACTGAACCTAAGAAAGAAAGCGTAAAAGCAGAAGAAGAACGTCAAGAGGAGATTGAGCAAGTAGATCGCTTCAAATTGACATTTGACGACGAAGTCGTAAAGAAAGTGACGGCCATCGCAACGAGACAAACAGAAGGTATTCTCGGCATGAGCGGGAGTATTTTCCAAGGTCTCACAGAGCGCTTTGGCGGCACTGAAAATATCTCTAAAGGCATCTCTGCAGAAGTTGGAGAAAAGCAAGTCGCACTTGATATTGAAGTCATCATCGAGTACGGCAAAAGCATTCCAAATATCTACGATACCGTCAAGACAAACGTAAGTGACGCCATCCATGAAATGACAGGTCTTGAAGTAGTTGAGTTCAACATGCACGTAGAAGACGTTTTAACACGAAAAGAATATGAAGAGAAAGAAAGCCGTGGAACTTCACAATCACCAAGTACTGATCGCGTAGAGTAGTACCGTTCCTATAAAGGGGCATACCCCCCCTTTACTTAAATCATCTAGCCCTAGACCGTTAATTAACGGTCTAGGGCTAGATTTTTGTATATCACACACTTGCCCCTATTAATCACTCTTCCAACACCATTGAAGACCAGCTGAAGCCATATACAACCGGCAATAAGTTTCTTTTAGTCATTCGGCACTAACTTCTTATTATCTTGGGAAGAACCCCTCATGCTCCCTCTATTTGCTTTTTGCACGGCAAGAAACTGTCGTCATGCACTGTTCTTATTTAAGTACATCTTTGTGGTAAGTCGGTAATCTTGCCAATCGAACCTATCGTGCTTTTATGAGGGAGCTCAAACAGGTGGTTAATGCATTGGGCAGGTTTTGAATTGATGTGGCTAAAATCACACCATAGATTCATCAATGGGAGCATTCCCGGTTTCTATGGGCTGATTTTCACCAACGAAACGGGGCACAGAAGATAAATCAGCCCATAGGAGGGGGTATGGGGCTAATTTCGCACCTCGCCCGGCCTCGGTGCGTGGGCAATGGGGGGATTTTGACGATCTACCCCCACGATTCAATGCCAAATCCCATCGTAAGCGTGGTCATGGGGGAATTTCGCTTTCTTATGGGGGGATTTGGGCACAGATCAGCCCGCGTTCTCCTCAATATCCCCACATAGACGCTTTTACGAGGGGATTCGCATGGGATGAACATTCAATTTCCCTGTGATCGCGTGTTTTGCTTCCAAAGCGCTTGGATTGGAAACAGAATCCCCCATCGATGCCCTTTTGCCTTCATTCTGCTTCCAATCCATGGACGTCTGCTTCCAAACAGGCGTTTATGGAACTAGATCGAGCGCTTTATAGAGATTGCACGACCGTTTACGTCCAAAGATTTCTTCCGTCTCTCAATCACAAAAAACCACCCTGCTTCCAAAGAGGAAACAGGGTGGTTTCGGTTGCCAGGCGACGTCCTACGCTCACAGGGGGCTGCCCCCCAATTACCATCGGCGCTGAAGAGCTTAACTTCCGTGTTCGGCATGGGAACGGGTGGGACCTCTTCGCCATCATCACCTGACTATGGATATGAATGTTAAATCTTCCGGGGAAAATCTCTGTCGAATCTCTTCGTCCACTTGTTCCTCTGCTTCTCACGTATTCGATACGCTCCGATGCTCGAAACTGCGTGTCCTCGATCTTCTCGGACCTTTTCTTCCTCAGATTTAACCGTGTGTTGAGAGATCGTTCTCTCAAAACTGAATAACGGAGAAGCATGCGGACGTGACCCATCCTAACGCCATATGCGTGGATAAATCCTCGACCGATTAGTATCTGTCAGCTCCATGTGTCGCCACACTTCCAC